>CAMDHY010000015.1 GCA_945898215.1 Pseudoxanthobacter soli DSM 19599
ACCCAGAGCCGGCAGCTGCTCGAGGGCTTCCAGGGCTCGCGCTATTTCGAGGAACACGCGCCGATCCTGACGCCGGACGAGATGCAGGCGCGGCTGAAGAGCGGCGAGCTCACGGTCGCGATCGAGATCCCGTCGGGCTTCGGCCGTGACCTCGCCCGCGACCGCACGCCCTCGATCGGCGTCTTCATCGACGGCGCCATGCCGTTTCGCGCCGAGACCGCGCGCGGATACGTCGTCGGGCTGGCGCAGGACTACTGGAGCGACGCCCACCGCCGCGAAACCGGCACCGGCGCGGCGGCGTCCGCTCCGGTCGATCTCGTGACGCGCTTCCGCTACAATCAGGCCTTCGTCAGCGCCAACGCCATCGTGCCCGGCGTGATGATGCTGCTGCTCGTGCTGATCCCGGCGATCATGACGGCGCTCGGCGTCGTCAAGGAGAAGGAGACCGGCACCATCGCCAACTTCCGCGCGACGCCGGTGACACGCCTCGAGTTCCTGCTCGGCAAGCAGCTTCCCTATCTCGCCATTGCCTTCGCCAGCTTCCTCGTGCTCTACGCCGAGGCCCGGCTCGTCTTCGCGGTGCCGTTCACCGGCTCGCTTTCGACGCTCGTCCTCGCGACCGCCGCCTATCTGTTCGCCACCACCGGTTTCGGGCTGTTCGTCTCGAGCTTCGTGAAGAGCCAGGTGGCGGCGATCTTCGCGACCGCCATCCTCGCCATCATCCCGGCGGTGAACTTCTCCGGCCTGCTGGTGCCGGTCTCCTCGCTCACCGGCAACGCCCGCCTGGTCGGGCTCGGCTTCCCGTCGGCCTGGTACCAGCCGGTCAGCGTCGGCACCTTCGCCAAGGGGCTCGGCTTGGACACGCTGTGGCCGAACATCGCCGTGCTGGCGCTGTTCGGCGTGGGCTTCCTCGCTGCTTCCGCGCTCGTGCTGCGCAAGCGGGCGAAGTGAGGCGCTGAGATGCTCGCCCGGCTCGCCCGCATCTACCGCCTCGGCGTCAAGGAGCTCTACAGCCTGCGCGCCGACCCGGTGATGCTGTTCCTGATCGTCTACACCTTCACCGTCGCGATCTACACCGTCGCCACCGGTGCCCGCTTCGAGGTGGAGAACGCCGCGGTGGCGATCGTCGACGAAGACGGCTCGCGGCTGTCGGCCCGGCTGAAGGACGCGCTTCTGGCGCCGTTCTTCCAGACGCCGGAGACGATCTCGGTGCGCGAGGCCGACGCGGCGCTCGACTCCGGCCGCTTCGGCTTCGTCCTGCAGATCCCGCCGAAGTTCGAGGAGGACATCGTCGCCGGGCGGGTCCCCGCCGTGGGCATCGACGTCGACGCCACCGCGATGTCGCAGGCCGGCAACGGCGCGCGCTACCTGCAGGAGATCGTCCAGCGCGAGGTGCTGGCGATGTTTCCCGCCCGCGCCGTCGCGGCCCCTGTGGACGTGGTGGTGCGCGTCGCCTTCAACCCCAACCTCAAGTCCGGCTGGTTCATGGCGGTGATGCAGGTCATCAACAACGTCACCATGCTCTCGGTGATCCTCACCGGCGCCGCCCTGATCCGCGAGCGCGAGCACGGCACCATCGAGCACCTCCTGGTGATGCCGGTGACGCCGGTGGAGATCATGCTCGCCAAGATCTGGGCGAACGGCCTCGTCATCGTGGTGGCGGCGACGCTGTCGCTGGTGTTCGTCGTCGAGGGCGCCCTCGGCGTGCCGATCGCCGGCTCGATCCCGCTGTTCGTGCTCGCCACCGTCATCTACCTGTTCTCGGTGACGGCGCTCGGCATCCTGGTCGCCACCATCGCCGGCTCGATGGCGCAGTTCGGCCTCGTCGTCATGCCGGTGCTGATCGTCATGAACCTGCTGTCTGGCTCGACGACGCCGCTCGAGAGCATGCCGGAGTGGCTGCAGACGGCGATGCAGGCCTCGCCGTCGACGCACTTCGTCAAGCTCTCGCAGTCCGTCCTCTACCGCGGTGCCGGGCTCGACATCGTCTGGCCGCAGATGGCGGCGCTCTTCGCCATCGGCCTCGTCTTCCTGACGCTCGCGGGGATGCGCTTCCGCGCCGCGCTGCTGAAGGCCCAGTAGGGGAGCGCCGACCGCGCCCCTCCGCACTTGTCCCTACGCATTCAACCGCAGTGGGACATGACACCCTGCGCCCGCATCGTCGCGCCGCAGCATCCGAGCGAGCGTGGGAGCCCGGCACTCGCGGGGCGTCCGGCGCGCCGCCGAACGAGGACTGGTCATGGCAAAGATGATGAAGGCGGCGATTTTCGCCGAGGCGAACCGGATCGTGCTCGACGACAAGCCCATTCCCGAAGTCGGGCCGCTCGATGCGCTGATCCGCATCACGACGACGACGATCTGCGGCACCGACGTCCACATCCTGAAGGGCGAGTATCCCGTCGCCCGCGGCCTCACCGTCGGCCACGAGCCGGTCGGTATCATCGAGAAGCTCGGCTCGGCCGTCGAAGGCTACCGGGAGGGCCAGCGCGTCATCGCCGGTGCCATCACGCCGAGCGGCTACAGCAACGCCTGCCTGTGCGGCTGCGCCTCGCAGGACGGCCCGCGCACGCGCCACGGCTTCAAGCCGATGGGCGGCTGGCGCTTCGGCAACACCATCGACGGTGCACAGGCCGAGTACCTGCTGGTGCCGGATGCCATGAACAATCTCGCTCCGGTCCCCGACGGGCTCACCGACGAGCAGGTGCTGATGTGCCCGGACATCCTGTCGACCGGCTTCTCCGGTGCCGAGAGCGGCAAGGTGCGCATCGGCGACGTGGTGGCGGTGTTCGCCCAGGGACCGATCGGGCTCTGCGCCACCGCCGGCGCCCGCCTGATGGGGGCGACCACCATCATCGCCGTCGACACCGTGCCGGAGCGGCTCGCCATCGCCCGCCGGATGGGCGCCGACCACGTCGTCGACTTCGGCGCCACCGATCCCGTCGAGGAGATCCTGCGCCTCACCGACGGGCGCGGCGTCGATGTGTCGATCGAGGCGCTCGGCCGGCAGTCGACCTTCGAGGCGGCTTTGAAGGTGCTCAGGCCGGGCGGCACGCTGTCCTCGCTCGGCGTCTATTCGGAAGACCTGCGCATCCCGCTCGGCGCCTTCTGCGCCGGCCTCGGCGACCACACCATCGTCACGTCGCTCTGCCCGGGTGGCAAGGAGCGGATGCGGCGGCTGATGGAGGTGGTGGCGACGGGCCGCGTCGACACCGGCCCGCTCGTCACCCACCGCTTCGCCCTCGACGACATCGAGGCGGCCTATGCGCTGTTTTCCAACCAGCGCGACGGCGTGCTGAAGGTGGCCGTGACGCCCTGAGGCGCCCCCTCAACGAAGGGCGCGCAGCGCGTTCAGGATGACGGCGACGTCGATCGCCTCCTGCAGCAGCGCGCCCTGCAGCGGCGGCAGATAGCCTGCCGCCGCCGCCACCATGCCGGCGAACGACAGCCCGATGCCGGCGACGACGCTCTGCAGCGCGATCTTGCGCGCCCGCTTGGCGATGGCGATGCCGTCGGCGAGCCCGTCGAGGCTGTCCGACAACAGCACCACATCGGCCGCCTCGGCGGAGGCGGCCGCCCCGCGCGCGCCCATGGCGATGCCGACATCGGCCGCCACCAGCGCCGGCGCGTCGTTGACGCCGTCGCCCACCATCAGCACGGGGCCGCTGGCGCGCGCCGCCGCGATCACCGCGATCTTGCCCTCCGGCGTCAGGCCGGCGTGAATCTCGTCGAAGCCGAGGCCGCCCGCCACCGCCTCGGCGATGTCGGCACGGTCGCCGGTGGCGAGCACGATGCGGCGCATGCCAAGGCCGCGCAGCCGCGCCAAGAGCGCCTCGGTGCCGTCGCGGACTCCGTCGGCGAGGAAGATGCGGCCGGCGAGCCGCCCGTCCACCGCTACGGCGACGACGACGCCGACGTTCGCCATCGGCTGCCGGACCGGCACCGCCGCTTCGGCCGGCAGCGCCGACAGCACATAGGCGCGGCCGCCGACCCGCACCCGGCGGCCCTCGACGAGACCGTCGACGCCCTCGCCGGGGGTTTCCGTCGCCGCCTCCGGTGTCGCGAGCGCCAGGCCGCGTTCGCTCGCGGCGGCGATCAGCGCGCGCGCCACGACGTGCGGCGAGGCCTGGTCGAGGGAGGCTGCGAGCCGCAGAACCTCGTTGGGGTCAAAGCCTTCGAAGGTCTCGATGTCGGAGAGCTGCGCCTCGCCGTGGGTCAGCGTACCGGTCTTGTCGAGGACGATGACGCGCACGCGGGCGAGCGCCTCGAGCGCGCCGCCGCCCTTCACCAGCACGCCACGCCCGGCGGCGCGCGACAGGCCGGCGACGATCGCCACCGGCACGGCGAGGATGAGCGGGCAGGGGGTCGCCACCACCAGCACGGCCACCGCCCGCACCGGATCGCCGGAGAGCGCCCAGGCGACGACCGCCAACACCACGGTGGCGGCGAGGAAGCCGAGCGCGAAGCGGTCGGCGAGCCTGGCCATCGGGGCACGCCCCTCGATGGCGTCGCGCACCAGCCGGACGATGCCGGCATAGGTGCTCTCCGCCGCCGGCCGCGTGGCGAGAAGCGTGAAGACGTCGCCGACATTGGTGGTGCCGCTCATCACCTCGGCGCCGTCGGCGAGGTGGCGCGGCAGCGATTCCCCCGTCACCGCGGCCGTGTCGATGAGCGCCTGGCCGCCGGCGATGGTGCCGTCGACGGGCAGCACGTCGCCACGACGGATCATCAGCCGGTCGCCGGGGCGGATGACGTCGATATCGACGGTCTCCAGTTCAGCACCGCGGTGGCGGACGGCGGTGCGCGGCGCGCGGGCGAGCAGCGCCGTCATCTCCCGCTTGGCGCGGCCGTCGGCGTAGCTCTCGAGCGCCTGGCCGCCGGCATACATCAGCGCCACCACGGCGGCGGCGAGGTTCTCGCCGACCGCGAGCGCGCCGGCCATCGCCAGCGCCGCGACGATGTCGAGCCCGAACTGGCCCCGCCTGAGACTGGCCACGATCGAGAAGACGAGGGTGACGAGCACGGCGGCGGTGCCGGCCCGATAGGCGAGCGTCGCGAGGTCCGTCTGCCCGAGCGCCGACAGCACCAGTCCTGCGATCAGCGCGGCGGCGATCGCCACGACGAGGAGGCCCTGGCCGGAGCGGAGGAAGGCGATGGCGCCGGACACGGGGATGGGGCACTCCTGTCGGTGGCGGCGCCCGCGGCGCCGTCCCGGTCCGCTGCACCAACCCGCAGGCGGCCAGTAGTTTAGAATTACTAAAGCAAATGCGCCGGCCGGCATAGGGGCTCGGCGCCGCCCATCGCACCAGGAGAGCCGCATGAAGGCCGTTGGTTTCCACCGCCCGCTGCCGATCGAGGATGCGCAGGCGCTCGTCGATCTCGACTTGCCCGACCCCGAGATCGGTCCGCACGATCTCCTGGTGCGGGTCGAGGCGATCGCCCTCAACCCCGTCGACGTGAAGCAGCGCCAGCGCACCACCCCGCCGGCTGGCACGGCGCGCGTGCTCGGCTTCGACGCCGCCGGCACGGTGGAGGCGGTCGGCCCGGCGGTGACGCGCTTCGCCGTCGGCGACGCGGTGTTCTACGCGGGCGCGCTGCAGCGGCCGGGCTCGAACGCCGAACTGCAGGCGGTCGACGAGCGCATCGTCGGTCTCAAGCCGAAGAGCCTGTCGTTCGCCGATGCGGCGGCGCTGCCGCTCACCTCGCTCACCGCCTGGGAACTCTTGTTCGACCGCCTCGGCCTGCCCTATGGCGACAAGCGCGGCGGCGACGCACTGCTGATCGTCGGCGGCGCCGGCGGGGTCGGCTCGATCCTGACGCAGATCGCCCGCCGCCTCACCGGCCTCACCGTGATCGCCACCGCCTCGCGGCCCGAGACGATCGACTGGTGCTGCAAGATGGGCGCCCACCACGTCATCGACCACCGCACGCCGCTGAACGAGGGCCTCGCCGCCATCGGCCTGCCGCAGGTGCGCTACGTCGCCGGCCTCACCGCCACCGACCACCACCTGCCGGCGATCCTGGAATCGCTCGCCCCGCAGGGCGCCTTCGCGCTGATCGACGATCCGGAGACGCTCGATATCCTGCCCTTCAAGCGCAAGAGCCTGTCGGTGCACTGGGAGCTGATGTTCACGCGCTCGCTCTACGAGACGCCCGACATGGCCGAGCAGAGTGCTATCCTTGAGGAGGTCTCGGCGCTGGTCGACGCCGGCGTGTTGCGCTCCACCGCGAACGCCCACTTCGGCACCATTAACGCGGAAAACCTCCGCCGCGCCCACGCTGCCGTCGAGGCCGGCACCAGCATCGGCAAGATCGTCCTGTCTGGCTTCTGAGAGCAGCGCACGGCTGACGCGGCCGCCTTGCCCGCCGCCGCGAGCAAGTGGCATGGTGTCTCCTGCAAACGATTGCACGACGGTTGACCCGTCGTGCCGGCAGAGGGATCCACGAGCATGGACGTCGGCTTCATCGGGGCCGGCCGCATGGGCCGCGTCATGATCGCCAACCTCGTCGCGGCCGGCCACCGCGTCCGCGCCTTCGATCCCGACCCGGCGGCAGTCGAGGCCGTTCGCGCCGCCGGCGCCGAGGCGGCGGTGAGCGCCGCGGATGCCTTCGGCGGCGACGCGGTGATCTCGATGCTGCCGAACGATGCGGCGATGCTGGCCGTCTTCGGCCCCGGCGGCGTCCTGCCGGAGGGTGGTGCCGCGACGATCCACGTCAACATGGCGACCGCCTCGGTGGACTGCGCCGAAACCCTCGCGGCGTTCCACGCCGCGCGGGGCGTGCCCTATGTTGCCGCGCCGGTGTTCGGACGGCCGGAGGTGGCGGCCGCGCGCCAGCTCAACATCATGGCGGCCGGCGACGAGGCGGCGATCGGGCGCGTGCAGCCGCTGTTCGACGCGCTCGCCAAGAAGACCTGGCGGCTCGGACCGGAGCCGCACCAGGCGAACGTCGCCAAGATCGCCGGCAATCTGATGGTCGCCTGCATGCTGGAGGCGATGGGCGAGGCGTCGGTGCTGGCGAAGGCCTACGGCATGGAACCGGCAACGGTGCTCGACGTCGTCGTCGGCTCGCTGTTCGACGTGCCGATCTACCGCGCCTATGCGGGCCTCATCGGCGCCCGGCAGTTCGAGCCGGCCGGTTTCGACATGCGCCTCGGCCTCAAGGACGCCAAGCTCGCGCTCGACGCCGGCGAGGCGGCGAACGCCACCCTGCCGTTCGCCAGCGCGCTCCGCGACATCTACCTCGACGCCCTCGCCCACGGCGGCGAGGGCAAGGACTGGTCCGCGCTCACCGAGGTCGCGCTGCGCCGCGCGGGCCTTGACTGAGGCGCGCGCCGCGGTCCGGCGCTCGGCCGTCAGACCACCGGCTTCGATTCCGGGTGGTAGTGGGCGAGCGTCGCGGCAAAGCGGCCGTTGACGTAGTCGCCTGAGGTGATCGGCTCGTACTTCGCCGGCCGCTCGTCCGACACGCACGAGGGCAGCGCCTCGACCAGCGTGTCGTAATCGGGGCCGAGAAAGAACGGCACCGAGTAGCGCTCGCGGCCGGAGCGGTTGATCGCCCGGTGCACGGTCGAGGCGAACAGGTCGTTCGTCCAGCGCGCCATCTGGTCGCCGATGTTGACGACGAAGCAGCCGGGGATCGGGTTCGCGGCGATCCACTCGCCGGACTTCGTCAGCACCTGCAGGGCCGGCACCGTATCCTGGGCGAGGATGGTGAAGCACTCATAGTCGGAGTGCGCGCCGATGCCGATCTGGCGGTCGTCGATCTCGCCGAACTGCGGCGGATAGTGCAGGACGCGGAGCGTCGCGAGCGGCTTCTTCACCGATCCGTCGAAATAGTCTTCCGGCAGATCGAGGGCGAGCGCGAAGGCGTGCAGGAGGTGATGCGACAGCGCGATCATCTCCTTGTGGTAGGTCTCGAGCGCGGTGCGGAAGGCGGGGTCGCCCGCCGGCCACTGGTTCGGACCGTAGAGCACCTTGCCGGCGAGCACGTCGGGATCGTCCGCCGGCACTTCCAGCGCGATGTCGAAGGATTCGTGCAGGTCGCCGCGCGCCGTCGGGTCGGTGTTCTCTTCGAGCAGCGCCGCGTAGCCGCGGTTGTTGCGCGACTTCGCCACATGGGTCGCCATCTTCGCCTCGGTGTTTTGCGCGAAGTAGCCGTGAGCCGCTGCAAAAATGCCGTCGATCGCCGCCTGGGGCACGTTGTGGTTGCGGATGTAGAAGAAGCCGGAGGTCGTGCACGCCTGCCGCAGCGCCGCGGCGAGTTCCGCCTTGCCGGCCGGGCTGTTCGTGAACATCGGCTCGAGGTCGAGGATCGGGATCTCCTCGCGGCTCGCCTGGCGCGGCTCGAGCCCGGCCGACACGGCGCGGGCGCCGTTGCCCGTCTGCAGAACCTTCATGCCACTCTCCTTTCAGTCCCAGTCGTTGCTGGCCCGCTCAGGGCCTCGAAGTAGTATTCCGGCCCGTCGAAGGCGAATTCCGGCCGGAAATAGTCAGCGCAGAAGTCGCGGAAGGCCGTCGACTTGCGCGAACTGTCCTGTCCGCGCGGGAAGTAGAGGTGGACGAAGCGCTCCTCCGACAGCCAGTCCGGCAGCACCGGCACGAGGTGGCCGCGGGCGCATTCCATGCGGGTGAAGAAGCGCGGCAGGTAGGCGATGCCGTCGCCGCCGACGGCGAAGTACTTCACCGTCCAGTATTCGTTGGCGACGAGGTCGTCGGGCGGCAGCACGTCGACCGTCTCCTCGGCGCGGCAGAGCCGCCAGCTCTGCAGGCCGGTGGCGGTGCGGTAGAGCACGCCGCGATGGCGGCGCAGGTCGGCCGGCGCCTCCGGCATGCCCGCTTCCGCGAGATAGGCGGGGTTCGCGAACAGCCCGAAACGCGTCGACGACAGCCGCACGCTGTCGTGGCCGCCGGCGCCGACCGCGTCCCAGGCGACGATGGCGTCGATCGCCTGCAGCCGGTCGAGGTCGAACAGCGTGCTCGCCGAGAAGAACACGAGGTCGAGCTTCACCTTCGGGTGGCGGCGGCGGAAGGCGTAGAGCATCTGCGCGTTGAAGGCGGTGCCGAACTCGCCGGAGAAGCCGACGCGCAGGGTGCCGGCGACCTCCTCGCGCACCTCCGCCACCGCCGAGCGGGCGCTCTCGCAGGCGGCGAGGATGGCGTGGGCGTGGCGGAGCAGCTCCTCGCCGGCGTCGGTGAGGCGGAGCGCCCGGCCGTCGCGGCCGAACAGCTCGGAGCCGACATCGGCCTCGAGCTGGCGCAGCTTCAGGCTCAGCGTCGACTTCGGCAGCCCGTGCAGCTTCGCCGCCGCGGAGATCGACTGACCCTCCGCGATCCGCACGAAGCAGCGCAGCGCCTCGAAGTCCATGCCACCGTCCATATTTCTGGCCGAAGTGATCAAAAAACGAGCTTGAGAAGCTCCAATGCGTGGACGATCATATTCTGAGGTGGGGGTCGCCGCAAGCGGTGACGGCAGCAATGTCAGGCTATATCTTCCAAAATCGACAGCAGTGACGTTCGGTTCCGCAAGGCTTTCGGCTCATGACCGTGGCGTCTTATGCAGGACGGTGCGGTATCCAAGAAAAGGGGAAAGAGATGGTGAAGTCATTCGCGTCCGGCCTGCTGGCGCTCGGCGCCGCGGCGACGCTTCTGTCCGGCACGGCGACGTCGGCGTGGTCGTTCGAGCTGAAGGGCGAGCCGAAGGTCGCGTTCATCTACGCGGCGGCGGCGAAGGACGGCGGCTGGAACGAGGCGATCGACGCCGGCCGCGCCGCCGTCGAGAAGGACCTCGGCCTCACTGTCGCCGTCGCCGAGAACGTCCCGGAGGACGCCACCAAGCTCCGCGCCGCGATCGACCTCTTCGTCAAGCGCGGCTTCAACATCATCGTCGGCACCACCTACGGCTATTCCGAGCCGATCGCCGAGGCCGCCAAGGCCTATCCCGACGTCGCCTTCCTGAATGCCTCCGGCACCACCAACGGTCCGAACCTCGAGAGCTTCTACGCCCGCACCTATCAGGGCTGGTATCTCGCCGGTATCGCCGCCGGCTCGGTGACGCAGTCGAAGAAGCTCGGCATGGTCGCCGGCTTCCCGGTCGGCGTCGTCAACTGGGACGCCAACGCCTTCATCCTCGGCGCCCGCTCGGTCGACCCGTCGATCGAGACGGTCGTCGTCTACACCAACTCCTGGTGGGACCCGGTAAAGGAAGGTCAGGTCGCCGAGGCGATCCTCGACCAGAACGCCGACGTCCTCGCCACCGACCTGTCGTCGACCTCGCCGCTCGCCGCCGCCGAGCGCCGCGGCGCCTCGTCCGTGGGCTACCAGCTCGACATGAGCCACGCGGCGCCGGAAGGCATTCTCACCTCGGTGGTTTTCCACTGGGATCGCTACCTGGTGCCGACCATCAAGTCGATCACCGATGGCACCTGGACGCCGCAGGAGTACGGTGCCTTCGAAGGCATCGACAACGGCGTCATCGGCCTCGCCCCCTTCGGCAAGCGCGTGCCGGACGCGGCCAAGGCGAAGATCGCGGAGGTGCAGGCGAAGATGGTGGCCGGCGCGTTCGACCCCTTCACCGGCCCGATCGAGAAGCAGGACGGCTCGGTCGCCGTGCCGGCCGGCGAAAAGGTCTCCGACGAGGCGCTGTGGTCGATGGACTACTTCGTGAAGGGTGCCATCGGCACGATGCCCGCCGCGCAATGACGGAGACGGCCATCGCCCATCCCGCGGGCGACGGCCGCCCTGTATCCCCCGGCGCCGGGGCTCCTCCGGGGACGCCGCCGGCGCTGGAACTCGCCGGCGTCCACAAGGCCTTCGACGGCAAGCCGGCGCTGATCGACGCCGGCTTCACGCTCCGCCGCGGCGAGGTGCACGCCCTCGTCGGCGAGAACGGCGCCGGCAAGTCGACGCTGATGAACGTCGCCACCGGCGTCTACGCCGCCGACGCCGGCCGCGAGCTCGTCGACGGCGAGCTCGTGCGCATCCGCGGGCCGGTCGATGCCGCCGCCGCCGGGCTCGGCATGGTCCACCAGCACTTCCGCCTGGTGCCGCGCTTCACCGTCGCCGAGAACGTCCGCCTGGCCCTCGGCCGCCGCGCCGGTTCGCCCGCGGCCGCGGCCGCGCTCGTCGCCGCCAAGGCGGAGAAGATCGGCTTCCCGGTCCGCCCCGACGCCCGCGTCGCCGACCTCTCGGTCGCCGAGCGCCAGCGGGCGGAGATCCTGAAAGTCCTGCTGCTCGGCGCCCGCGTGCTCATCCTCGACGAGCCGACGGCCGTCCTCACCGAGCAGGAATCCGACGCGCTGCTCGCCTTCACCGCCCGCCTCGCCACGCAGGGCGGGTCGGTGGTGCTGATCACCCACAAGCTGCGCGAGGTGGCGGCGCGCGCCGACCGGGTCACCGTCATGCGTCAGGGCCGCACCGTGCTCGACGGCGCGCCGATCGCCAGCGTTTCGTCCGCCGAGGTCGCCCGCCTCGCCGTCGGCGCCACCGTCGCCCCGGTGGCGCGGCCACGGCGGGCCCCCGGCGGTCCGGCGCTGACCGTCGACGGCCTCGCCCACCGCCGCGATGACGGTGGCGTCACTCTCGACGGCCTGACGCTCTCGTTGCGCGAGGGCGAGGTGCTCGGCCTCGCCGGCGTCGGCGGCAACGGCCAGAGCGAGCTCGTCGCCTGCCTCGCCGGCCTCGCCGCGCCCCGTGCCGGCAGCGTCGCGCTCGCCGGGCGTGACATCACCACTGCCTCGCCGGCGGCGCGGCGCGACCTCGGCCTGCGCGTCGTGCCGGCCGACCGCTTCGCCTTCGGGCTCATCCGCGGCTTCTCGGTCGCCGACAACCTCGCACTCGCGGCGCTACGGCGCGGCCGTTACGGCGCGCCGTTCGGGGTCGCCCGCCGCCGCATCCGCCGCGACGCCGAGGCCGCAATCCGGGACCACGAGATCCATGGCGCCGCGCCCGGCCGCTCGACCGGCCTTCTCTCCGGCGGCAACGCCCAGAAGGTCCTGCTCGCCCGCGAGCTCGACGACGCGGTGCGCGTCCTCGTCGCCCACTCGCCCACCCGCGGCCTCGACGTGCGCGCCGCCCAGGCCGTGCAGGCGGCGATCGCCGCGGCCGCCGAGCGCGGCGTCGCCTGCCTCCTGATCAGCGAGGACCTTGAGGAGCTGATGGCGCTGTCCGCCCGCATCGCCGTCATCAACCGCGGCCGCATCGTCGGCGAGATGCCGGTGGAGGACGCCTCCGCCGCGGCGCTCGGAGCCCTGATGGTCGGCCATGCTTGACGGTCTCGTCATCACCCGCCGCTTCGATACGCCCACCTGGCTGTTGGCGCTGGTCTTCCTCGCCGGCATCGCCGCCGGGCTCGCGATGGCGACGGCTCTGCTGGTGGCGATCGGCGTGCCGGCGTCGGCGCTGTTCAATGAGGTAATCGGCGAGGCCTTCATGACCGCGTCCGGCCTCGCCCAGACGCTGACCTTCGCGACCCCGCTCATCTGCGTCGGGCTGTCGGCGGCGGTGGCGCTCAGGCTGCGCTTCTGGAACATCGGCATCGAGGGCCAGCTCTGGCTCGGCGCGCTCGGCGCCACCGCCGTGGCGCTCGGCGACGTCGGACCGGAGGCGACGCGGCTGCCGCTGATGCTCGTCGCCGCGGCCCTCGCGGGTGCCGCCTGGATCGCGCTGCCGCTCGTGCTGAAGCTTCGCCTCGGCGTCAGCGAGGTGATCTCGACGCTGCTGCTCGGCTCGATCGCCTTCCTGTTCGCCCAGCACCTGCTGTTCGGCGCCTGGCGCGACCCGGCGACCGGTTTCCCGATCTCGCTCGCCTTCGACGCGAGCGAACGCCTCGCCGCCCTCGGCTTCGGGCGCACCCATCTCGGCCTGCCGATCGCGCTCGCCGCCGCGCTGCTCGTCTGGTTTCTCGTCGACGTGACGCGCCTCGGCTTCTACGGCCGCGCCGTCGGCGAGAACATCGAGGCCGCGCGGGCGGCGGGCGTCCCCGTCATCGCCGTCACCTGCGCCTTCGTGCTGCTCTCCGGCGCCCTGTCCGGCCTCGCCGGCGGCCTCATCGTCGCCGGCACCGAGCACCGGATGAGCCTGACGCTCGGCGCCGGCTACACCTTCTCCGGCATCGTCATCGCCTTCCTCGGCCGCTTCCGGCCGCTCGCAACCGTCGTGGTGGCGGTGATCATCGGCGGCGTCTTCACCGCGAGCGACGTCTTCAAGGTGTTCTACGGGATCTCTGAAGCCGTGGTGGTGCTGCTGCAGGGCCTCGTGCTGTTCGGCGTGCTGGTGGCGCAGTTCTTCGGCGCCTACCGCATCTCGCGGGCGAACTGGGGGGCGTCGGCGTGAGCGGCTTCCTCGTCGGCTGGCTCGCCGCGATCCCGGCCTATGCGGCGCCGCTGCTGCTCGCGGCCCTCGGCCTGATCCTGTCGGAGCGGGCGGGGGTGCTTAACCTCAGCGCCGAGGGCGTCATGGCGATCGGCGCGATGACGGGGGCCGCTGTCGTCCTGAGCGGCATTGCGCCCACCCTCGGCATCCTCGCCGGCGTTGCCGCCGGCGCCGGGCTGTCGCTCGTCTTCGCGATCGTCGTCGTCGTCTTCCGCGGTGACCAGACGCTCGCCGGCCTCACCACCGTCGCCGTCGGCATCGGCCTCGCCGGCGTGCTCGGCCGCGACTACGTGCAGAAGCCGTTCGCGGGCATCGAGCGCTTCGGCGCCGACGCGGCCCCTGCCACCGGCGCCTTCGAGCGCTTCTTCCTGCAGCAGGACCCGCTGATCCTGGTGACGCTGGTGCTGGTCGTCGCCGTCTGGTGGTTCCTCGAGCGCACCCGGGCGGGGCTGCAACTGCGCGCCGTCGGCGAGGACCCCGGCACCGCCGATGTCGCCGGCGTCGACGTGCAGATGGTCCGCATCGCCGCGGTGGTGGCGGGCGGGGCGCTCTGCGGCCTCTCCGGCGCCTATCTCTCGGTGGCGGCGAGCCACGTCTGGGTGGAGGGGATGATCGCCGGCCGGGGCTGGATCGCGGTGGCGCTCGTCATCTTCGCCCGCTGGGACGCTCGCCGGGCGCTCCTCGGCGCCCTGATCTTCGGCGCCGCCGAGGCCCTCGGCCCGCGCCTGCAGGCCGTCGGCGCGCCGGTGCCGACCTACCTGATGATGATGCTGCCCTATGCACTCACGCTCGCCGTGCTGGTGCTGTCGAGCCTCGTCGGCCGGCGCGGCACCGACGAGCCGGCGGCGCTCGGTTCCATCTATCTGCGCCAGGACAAGAGCTAGACGGGCAGGGCAGGGCCCGCTCTACCCGCCGCCGCGACGCGCCCCCGTCGCGACGGCAAGCGCCATCGCCAGTGCCAGCGTCGCTGACAGCGAGCGGAACGCCGAAAAATCCGCCTCCGCCACCTCGAACTGCACCGTCGCGCTCGGCCTCAGCGGCGAGAACGGGCCGTCGGTGATCGCCACCACCGGCACGCCGATCTCGGCGGCGCGGGCGGCGAGCTCGATCGTCGTCGGCGTGTAGGGCGAGAACGAGATCGCCACCACCGCGTCGACCGGCCGCGCGCCGCCGATCTGTTCCGGCGCGAGCGCCGCGACGTGGTCGACGAGGACGGCGCGCAGCCCGAGCTTGCCGAGCGCATAGGCGAGGTAGGCGGCGACCGGGAAGGCGCGCCGGAGCCCGAGCAGGAAGATCGTGTCGGCGCTAGCGAGCAGCGTCGCCGCCCGCTCCACCTCCGCGGCCGAGACGGTGTCGCCGAGCCGCTCGAGCGACACCGTCGCGCTCTCGACGAAGCCCGCGAGCAAGGCTGCCGCGCCACCCCCGGCGGCCTCCGGCCCGTCCGCCTTCAGCCGCGCGAGGCGTTCCCGATAGTCCGGCCAGCGCGAGCGCAGCTGCTGGCGGAACACCTCCTGAAGGTCGGAAAAGCCGGCGAAGCCCAGCTGCTGGGCGAAGCGGATCAGCGTCGAGGGCTGCACGTCGGCCTGCTGGGCGACGCTCGCGACCGTCCCGAAGGCGATCTCGTCGGGGTTCTCCAGCGCGAAGGCGGCCACCTGCGCGAGCCGCCGCGGCAGGCTGTCGTGGCGGGCGAGCAGGAGCTCCTTCAGCGCCTCGAAGTCGCGCGGTGGCCCGGTCGTCTCGCTCGCCATCGCCATCCCCCTCATGCGCCGCCCGCCGCGGCGCCATCCCCCGCCCGCACGCTACCCTTGACAGCCGGCGGCGGGTAATGGAGTAAAAGTTCCAAGACGAGAATATATGGGTTCATTCATTCTGTCCAACGCCGCCGGGAGGGACCCGGGCAGCCGCGGGCGGGGGAGGACCCAGCCCGGCAGGAACGCCCGCCCCCGGCCACCCCATCGGCCGCCGTCACCAGCGAAACCGGCCGTGCATCGCAGTGCCCGAAGGGTGCTGCGCGGGAGGCCGGCCGTCGCGTTCGCGGCACCGGGAGCGACACAAGGGAGGAGACAGCCATGACCACCGCCATCATCCGCACGATCGCTGCGGCCGCCGTGCTCGCGCTGCCGTTCGCCGGCCTCGCCGGACCGGCCCACGCCGACGGCGAGCGCTTCGTCTTCGTCAGCCACGCACCGGATTCGGATTCGTGGTGGAACGTCATCAAGAACGCGCTCAAGAACGCCGGCGACGACGAGAAGGTCTCGGTCGAGTACCGCAATCCGCCGACCGGCGACCTCGCCGACATGGCGCGCATCATCGAGCAGGCGACCGCTACCAATCCCGACGGACTGATCCTCACGATCGCCGACTACGACGTGCTCGAAGGCCCGGTGCAGGCGGCGATCGCCAAGGGCATCCCGGTGATCACCGTCAATTCCGGCACCGCCGAGCAGTCGAAGAAGCTCGGCGCCCTCGTCCACATCGGCCAGCCGGAATACGACGCCGGCAAGGGCGCCGGCGAGCGGGCGAAGGCCGCGGGCGTCACCAAGTTCGTCTGCGTCAACCACTGCATCACCAACCCGGCCTCGGTGGAGCGCTGCCAGGGCTATGCCGACGCGCTCGGCGTGCCGCTCGGCGACCAGATGATCGATTCCGGCATCGACCCGACCGAGGTCTACAACCGGGTGAAGGCGCACCTCGCCCAGCACCCGGACAACAACGGCATCCTGACGCTCGGGCCGAACTCGGCGGAGCCGACGCTGAAGCTGCTGAAAGACACCGGCGCCGCCGGCAAGTACCACTTCATCGCCTTCGACCTGTCTCCCGACATCGCCCAGGGCATCAAGGACGGCGTGGTGGAATCCGCCATCGACCAGCAGCCCTACCTGCAGGGCTACCTGCCGGTGGTGTTTCTCACGATGAACGCCCGCTACGGCCTGGTGCCGGCGAGCGACATCAACACCGGCCCGGGTTTCGTGACGAAGGACACCATCGGCCTCGTCGAGAAGTTCGCCGGCGAGTTCCGCTGAGGCGAGGGGCGGGCAGGGCGTGTAACGCGGCGGCATGTGTGACGCGTCCTCCCCCTGCCAGGGGGGAGGACAGCCGCGCCAAAGGCGCGGCAGGTGGGGGCCCGTCAATCCCAACGCCGGCCTGTGTTCGGATTGACGGGCCCCACCCTGACCGCTTCGCGGTCTGTCCCTCCCCCTGGCAGGGGAGGGACGCGCTCCGGCAAGCTTCGAGACCTGAATCCGCGGAGGACCCCGCATGGCGAATCGCAGCGATGCAGCGGACGTGGCGATGGTGGTGCCTGCCACCCCCGCTACTCCCGCCGACGAGCGCCTGCGCCGCCAGACCGGGCTGCGCCGGCTGATGGCGCGCCCCGAACTCGGCGCGCTCGCCGGCACGGTGCTCGTCTTCGCCTTCTTCGGCGTCACGGCCTCGGGCACCGGCATGTTCGCCGCCGACGGCATCCTCAACTGGACGACGGTCTCGGCGCAGCTCGCCATCATCGGCGTCGCCGCCGCGCTCCTGATGATCGGCGGCGAGTTCGACCTCTCGGTCGGCTCGATGATCGGCTTCGCCGGCATGATGATCGCCATCCCGAGCGTCTATTTCGGCTGGCCGGTCAAGGCGAGCGTGCTGTTCGCCTTCGCGGGCGCGCTGTTCATCGGCTACCTCAACGGCATCATCGTCGTGAAGACGCGGCTGCCGTCCTTCATCGTCACGCTCGCCTCGCTGTTCATCCTGCGCGGGCTGACGATCGCGCTGTCGATCATGTTCACCAACCGCACCATCGTCTCCGGCGTCCGCGACGCGGCGGGAGACTCCTTCATCGCCTGGATGTTCGGCGGCAAGATCGGCGCGCCGGTCTTCGTCTGGCTGGCAGATGCCGACCTGATCGGCCGGCTGCCGAACGGCGCCCCGGTGGTGAACGGCATCCCGATGGTGATCGTCTGGGCGCTCGTCATCGCCGTCGTCGGCCACGTGGTGCTGACGAAGACGCGGGTCGGCAACTGGATCTTCGCCGCCGGCGGCGACGCCAACGCCGCCCGCAACGTCGGCGTGCCGGTCGACCGGGTGAAGATCGGCCTGTTCATGGCGCCCGCCGTCTGCGCCACCGTCTAAGCCGCCTGCCAGGTCTTCGAGTTCGGCTCGGCGGCGGCCGACCGCGGCATTCTGAAGGAGTTCGAGGCGATCATCGCGGCGGTGATCGGCGGCTCGCTGCTCACCGGCGGCTACGGCTCGGTGATCGGCGCCTGCCTCGGCGCGCTGATCTTCGGCGTCGTGCAGATAGGCATCCTGTTCATCGGCGTGCCGAACGACTGGTTCCGCGTCTTCCTCGGCGCCGTGCTGCTCGTCGCCGTGCTCTTCAACAACGTCATCCGCCGCCGCGTCACGGGGGAGCGCTGACGATGGCCGCGACGATGCAGACCGCTGTTGCCGGCACGGCCGCGCCCCCCGTCGCCGCCACGACCGCGCCGCTGATCGAGGTGCGCGACATCACCAAGCAGTTCGGCCCGGTGGTGGCGCTCGCCGGCGTCTCGCTGACGGTGCGCGCCGGCGAGGTGATGTGCCTCCTCGGCGACAACGGCGCCGGCAAGTCCACCCTCATCAAGACGCTGTCGGGCTGCCACCGGCCGAGCGGCGGCGAGTACCTGGTCGAGGGCCGGCCGGTGGCTTTCGCGAGCCCGCGCGAGGCGCTCGATGCCGGCATCGCCACGGTCTACCAGGACCTCGCGATGATCCCGCTGCTCTCGATCTCCCGCAACTTCTTCATGGGCCGCGAGCCGGTCAGGAAGTTCGGGCCGTTCGCCTTCATGGACATGGCCACCGCCGACCGGGTGGCGCGCGAGGAGATGGCCCGCATCGGCATCGATGTGCGCGATGCGAGCCAAGCGGTCGGCACGCTGTCGGGTGGCGAGCGGCAGTGCGTGGCGATCGCCCGCGCCGTCTACTTCGGCGCCAAGGTGCTGATCCTCGACGAGCCCACGTCGGCGCTCGGCGTCGCCCAGACCTCGATGGTGCCGAAGTACATCCACCAGGTCCGCCAACGCGGCCTCGGCGTCATCTTCATCACCCACAACGTCCGCCACGCCTACGCCGTCGGCAACCGCTTCACGGTGCTCAATCGCGGCCGCACGCTCGGCACCTTCGACAAGGCGGAGATCGACATCGACGCCCTGCAGCAGCTGATGGCCGGCGACAAGGAACTGCAGGACCTCTCGATGGAGCTCGGCGGCACGGTCTGAGCCGCACCCCGATCCGGCGGCCTCCGCCGGCCCGGACCTCCCCAACGCGGCCGCCGCAGTGACGGCTCGCGGCAGGCGGCGGCCGCTTTTTCTCACCCCCGCACCATCGGAACCCACGATGAAACGACCCGGCCTCAGCCTCATCGGCACCGGCTTCATGGGCAAGTGCCATGCGCTCGCCTACGGCACGGTGGGCGCCACCTTCGAGGGCCTGCCGCGGCCGCGGCTCGCCGTCCTCTGCGACGTCGAGGCCGGCCACGCCGCCGCCACCGCCGCCGCCTGGGGCTTCGAGCGCTCGGTGACCGATTGGCGCGCCGTCGTCGCCGACCCCGACGTCGACATCGTCTCGATCACGACGCCGAACGCCGCCCACGCCGAGATGGCGATCGCGGCGCTTGCGGCCGGCAAGCACGTCCACTGCGAGAAGCCGATGGCGGTGACGCTCGCCGACGCCGAGCGGATGGCGGCCGCCGCCGCCGCGGCGCCCGGCCTTACCCGGCTCGGCTACAACTACACGTCCAATCCGGCGCTCGCTCACGCCGCCCGCCTGGTCGCCGACGGCACCCTCGGCCGCCTCGTCCCCTTCGGCGAGGAACAGCGACAGCTCGTTTGGCCGCTCCTGCCCGGCCCCCGGCCACGGCCTCGGCTTCAACGACCTCAAGGTGATCGAGGTGGCGGCCTTCCTCGCCGCCATCGAAGGTACCCGCGCGCCGGCCTTCGACTTCGCGGAGGGGGTGAAGATCGAGCGTGTCATCCACGCCGTCGCCCGCTCGGCCGACAGCGCCGCCTGGGTGACGATCTGACGGCAGCCGCGCGCCGCCGGTCCCGGCCCGCCATCCCGCCCTTGGCCGCCGTGCGGCAGGCGCGCTAGTCTCGCGCGCTCTCCCGTTGCGGGAGGGGCGGACAGGGAGCCCGGCTTGACGATCCTCGAGAGCGCCATCGACACGGCATCCGACGGCTTTGCCGCCCAGGCGGCGGAGATGCACGCCCTCGTCGAGACGCTGCAGGCCCTGCGCGCCGAGGCGGCGCTCGGCGGTCCGGAGAAGTCGCGCGCCCGCCACCTGAAGCGCGGCAAGCTTTTGCCGCGCGAGCGCGTCATGCGCCTGCTCGACCCCGGCAGCCCATTCCTGGAGCTTTCGCCGCTCGCCGCCCACGGCCTCTATGACGACGCCATCCACGGCGCCGGCCTGATCACCGGCATCGGCCGCGTCATGGGCCGCGAGGTGATGGTCGTCTGCAACGACGCCACCATCAAGGGCGGCACCTACTATCCCATCACGGTGAAGAAGCACCTGCGCGCCCAGGAGATCGCGCTCGAGAACCGGCTGCCGTGCGTCTACCTCGTCGATTCCGGCGGCGCCAACCTGCCGAACCAGACGGAGGTCTTCCCCGACCGCGACCACTTCGGCCGCATCTTCTACAATCAGGCGCAGATGTCGGCGGCGGGCATCGCCCAGATCGCCGTCGTCATGGGCTCCTGCACCGCCGGCGGCGCCTACGTGCCGGCGATGTCGGACGAGACCATCATCGTCCGCCGCCAGGGCACGATCTTCCTCGCCGGGCCGCCGCTCGTGAAGGCCGCCACCGGCGAGGAGGTCTCGGCCGAGGAACTCGGCGGCGCCGACGTGCACGCCCGCGTCTCCGGCGTCGCCGACCACTACGCTCTCGACGACATCCAGGCCCTCGACCGCGCCCGCCGCATCGTCGCGACGCTGAACACTGCCAAGGCGCCGGAGATGGACCTCGCGCCGCCGCGCGCGCCGCTCTACGACCCGGCCGAGCTCGACGGCGTCGTGCCGGTGGACCTGCGCCGCCAGTACGACGCCCGCGAGGTCATCGCCCGCCTGGTCGACGGCTCGGAGTTCGACGAGTTCAAGGCGCTCTACGGCACGACGCTCGTCTGCGGTTTCGCCCGCCTCCATGGCATGCCGGTGGCGATCCTCGCCAACAACGGCATCCTGTTTTCCGAGAGCGCGCTGAAGGGCGCCCACTTCGTCGAGCTCGCCTGCCGCCGCAAGGTGCCGCTGTTGTTCCTGCAGAACATCACCGGCTTCATGGTCGGGCGCGACTATGAGAGCCGCGGCATCGCCAAGGACGGCGCGAAGCTCGTCACGGCGGTCGCCTGCGCCGCCGTGCCGAAGATCACCGTCATCGTTGGCGGCTCCTATGGCGCCGGAAATTACGGCATGTGCGGGCGCGCCTACTCGCCCCGCTTCCTGTTCCTGTGGCCGAACGCGCGCATCTCGGTGATGGGCGGCGAACAGGCGGCGAGCGTGCTCGCGACCGTGAAGCGCGACAACATCGAGGCCGAGGGCGGCCAGTGGAGCGCCGAGGAGGAGGCCGCCTTCAAGGCGCCGATCCGCGACCGCTACGAGGCGGAGGGGAACCCCTACTACGCCACCGCGCGGCTCTGGGACGACGGCATCATCGCCCCCTCCGAGACGCGCCGCGTGCTGGCGCTCGCCTTCGCGGCGACGCTGAATGCGCCCATCCCCGAGACGCGCTTCGGCGTGTTCCGGATGTGACCGCCGCGCCAGGCTCCGGAGACCCCAAATGCACGCCCTGATCGTCGGCGCCGGCATCGTCGGCCTGTCGACCGCCCTCCAGCTCACCGAGCGCGGCTTCACCGCCACCATCCTCGACCGCGGGCCGATCCCCAACCCGACGGCCTCGTCCTTCGACCACCACCGGCTGATCCGCCACCACTATCCCGACCGCCCGGTCTATGCCCGCCGCATCCCGGAGGCGTTTTCCGCCTGGGAGCGGCTGTGGGGCGTGCTCGGCGAACGGCATTATGTCGAGACCGGCGTCTTCGCGCTGTCGCGGGCCGCGGGCGACTGGACCGACCGCTGCCGGCCGATGATGGAAGACCTCGGCGTCGCCCACGAGATCCTCGACCCCGTGGCGATCTCGGCGCGTCTGCCCTTCGTCAACGCCGCCGGCGTCCGCTACGCCCTCTGCACGCCCGAGGGTGGCGCGCTGATGGCCGAGGCGATCCTCGACGGCCTCGTGCGCGCGCTCGCCGGGCGCGGTGCCGAGCTTCGCCCCGACACGCCCGTCGTCACGATCGACGGGGAGGGCGGGGCGGTCGTCACCGCCGGCGGCGAGCGCCTCACCGCCGACCGCGTCGTCGTCGCCGCCGGCGTCGGCGCGGCGCGGCTCGCCTTTCCGGGCAAGCCCGACCTCGTCCCCTACCGCACCACCGTCCTCTATGCCGATCCGCCGGAAGACCTCGCCGCGTTCTGGGAGGGTGCGCCGTCCTGGGTCGACCTCGGCACCGAGGAAGAGCTCTGGGGCATGCCGCCGGTGGCGGGGCTGTCGCTCAAGCTCGGCGCCGGCGAGCGCTCGCGCGGCGGCGACCCCGACCACGAGCGCGGCACCCTGCCGGCGGACGTCGCCGGTGTCCTCGCCGCCTATGGCGGCCGCTTCCACGGCATCGAGCGCTTCACCGTCCGCTCGGCGCCGACGAACTTCTGGACGATGGCGCCGGAGGAGCGGTTCGTGCTCCGGCGCGACGGCCGCGCCGTGTTCGTCAGCGCGTGTTCCGGCCACGGCTTCAAGTTCGGCGCGCTCACCGGCGAGGATGTCGCGATGGCCGTCGACGGTGGTGATTTCGACGCGCTTTCCCTGCGACTGGCGGGCCACGAGCCGTGACGTCGCGCCGCCTTCGCCCGGCCGTTGCAGGCGGCCTCGCCCTAGCGCTCGCGAGCCTCGCCGGCGCACCGGCTGACGCCGCCCGCATCGGCGACCGGCTCTATGTCGTGCAATACGACCACGACCAGAACCGCTTCTCGAACGCGCTGCGCACCGGCGCCGACTTCCTCGCCGGCGGGGCCGGGCGCAGCTTCCAGATCCTGCTGGACGGCTACGGCGTCCTCTCGGCGGTGCGCGGCGTCGCGGTGGTCCAGCGCGAGTACGTCGAGATCAAGCGCAAGCACCCCGATCTCGTCGTCATCGTCTGCAAGGAATCCGCCGACAGCCTGGCGCGGGCCAACAAGGGCCGCCGCGTGCCCTACCTCCCGGGCATCCGCATCGCCCCGTGCAACGGCCTGCGCGCGAAGCTCGAGAAGGACGGCTGGCGGCCGGCGCTGGGCTTCTGACGGCGAGCCGTTCCGTTCACAGCCAGCCGACGGCGTTCTTCAGAAGGAAGATCGCGCTCACCACCATCGCGTAGACGACGCCCGCGACGACGACCACCGACACCGCCGAGAGCACGTAGCCGATCAGCACGGCGATACCGTCGCGCTCCAGAATCGCCAGCGAGAAGATCGCGATCGCGAGTGCTGGTAGCATGTTGCCGAGCGGGATCGGCAGGAACAGCACGATCGCGAGCAGCAGGCAGACGACGCCGATCAGCCGCTCCGCCGGCGGCCGGGCGAGCACCTCGAGCCGCGGCTTCAGCAGCCGCTCGGCGCGCGCGATCCACGGCACCACCCGCCGCACCACCGCCCCGAACTCCGCCGCCGGCAGCGAGCGCCGGGCGATGAACTGCGGCAGCCACGGCGTCGGTTTGCCGAGCGCGAGCTGCAGCGACAGGAGCAGCAGGGGCGCGCCCAGCACCGACGAGACGCCGGGCGGCGTCGGCAGCACGTTCGGGATCGCGAAGACGAACATCAAGACGCCGAAGGCGCGGTCCTGCATCGCCGCGACGAGTTCGCCGATGCCGATGCGCGTACGCGTGCCGTCGGCGACGAGCGCGGCGAGGATCACCGACAGCCGCCGCTCCTCGTGTGGCGGCGTCCCGGCGAGACCGGCGGAGTACTCGTGCGACGTCATCGGCGCCGATCCAGCGCGGACCGGCTGCGCGGCAGCGCGGGGAGGGCGCTCGGGAGAACGATCAACCGGCCTCTCGCGGCCGGGCCTCTTGTCTGGTCGGGCGTCAGGATGTCCGGTCCCTTCACCATTCGAATCAGACCTCGGGATGCCTCAGGGCTGCAGCCAGCGCGGTCGTCTTGAACTTATCGGCTGACGGCGTAACGGAACTGTTGCACGAGAGGATGACGTTCCCACCTGAGAGAGGGTTCCGCACCCCCATCCCGTCGCGCCCCTCGCTCCCTTCGACGCCAGCCTTCTCCTCCCTGAAGTGGCGTCGCGCTTTCCACCCTGCAAGGAGACAGCTCTTGTCCGACGTCCAGCCGCTCCACCTCGTCACCCTTGTCGGCAGCCTGCGCCAGGGCTCGCTTAACGCTGCCGTCGCGCACGCCCTGCCGGACCTCGCGCCGGCCGGCATGACGTTTGCCGCGCTGCCCTCCGTCGGCGCCTATCCGATCTACGACGCCGACCTGCAGGCCGAGGGCTTCCCGGTGGTGGTCGAGGAGACGGCCGCGGCGATCCGTTCCGCCGACGGCGTCGTCATCGTCTCGCCGGAGTACAACTACTCGATCCCCGGCGGCCTGAAGAACGCCATCGACTGGCTGTCGCGCCTGAAGGCCCAGCCCTTCGCCGGCAAGCCGGTGGCGATCCAGTCCGTGTCCGGCGGCACGCTGGGCGGCGCCCGCATGCAGTACCACCTGCGCCAGGCGTTGGTGTTCCTCGACGCCCACGTCCTCAACAAGCCCGAGGTGATGATCGGCCAGGGCCAGACGAAGATCGACCCTGCGACGGCCACGCTCACCGACGAGCCGACCCGCCAGTTCATCACCACCCAGCTCACCGCCTTCGCCGCCTACATCGCGCGGCTGCGGTAGGCGCGGTCGGCGGCGACGCGTGCACGGCCGCACGCGACGTCGCTGCCACCTGCGAGGCCTTGAACCCGGATCGCTCCGGCACGAAGACGGGATGCGCAGGGAGCCGGCTCCTTGGAGAATTCCAGGGCCGGTGGCAGAATCGGCCCCCTCGCCCCCTTCGCTCCCCTGGAGCCGGATGATGAAGCTCCTGGTCAACGGCTCGGCTCATTCCGTCGAGGCTCCCCCCGACAAGCCGCTGTTGTGGGTCCTGCGAGAGGACCTCGCCCTGGCGGGGACGAAGTACAGCTGCGGCATCGGCCGGTGCGGCGCCTGCACGGTCCATCTGGACGGGGTCGCGGCCCCATCCTGCATGCTGCCGGTGGTCGCGGTGGAAGGACTGGCGGTCACCACGATCGAAGGCGTCTCCGCCGGGGGGCCCATGACACCGGTGCAGCAGGCCTGGCTCGATCATGGCGTCTCGCAATGCGGCTACTGCCAGCCGGGCATGATCATGAGTGTGCTGTCGCTCCTGGCGGAGACGCCGAGGCCGAGCGCCGAGGCGGCCGCGGCGCGACTGAACGTGCTGTGCCGCTGCGGCACCTATCCCCGTGTTCGGAAGGCGCTCGGCGCCCTGTTCGGGCCATGAGCCGCTCTGGTCGGGACGGCGGCTCGGCCGAGGACGGCGTCTGGTCGGTTCGCGACCAGACCGTCAGCCGACGCTTCGTGCTGTGCAGCGGCGCCGTCGCGGGCGGGCTCGCTCTCGGTTGTTTCGGCGCTTTCGGGACGACGGCCGACGGCGGCATCGGCAAGCTGGCGGGCGCTGCACCTGAGCTGACAGGCCGGGGCGCGGCGGGTCCCTGGGCCTGGATCCGCATCGACCGTGACGGCGATATCGCCGCCTACTCCGCCTTCACCGAGATCGGCCAGGGCATCCACACGCTGGTCGCCACGATCGTCGCCGAAGAGCTCGAGGTCGAGCCCGCCGATGTCACCGTGCTGTCGGCGCCGGTCGACCCACGCTACGTCAACCCGTTCTTCGGCGACCAGGCGACCGGCGGCAGCACCAGTGCCCGGGCGGCCCTGCCGGCCCTGCAGACGGCCGCTGCCGGCGTGCGGACGATGCTGCTGACCGCCGCCGCCGAACGCTGGCACTGCCCCCCCGCCGACTGCGTTCCGGTCGGCGGCGCGGTCCGCAACACCGGCACCGGCGCGGTGCTGGGCTACGGCGCTCTCGCCGGTTCCGCGTCCCGCCTGCCGTCGCCGCGCGATGTCGCGGTGAAGCCGCCAGGCGCGTGGCGCCTGCTCGGGCGTCCACAGGCGCGCGTCGACAGCCCTGCCAAGATCGCCGGCGCGGCACTCTATGGCATTGATATCGACCTGCCGGGAATGCTCCTCGGCACCGTCATCAATGCGCCGGTCGCCGGCGGACGTCTGCTGCGGGTCGATGCCGCCTCTTCACGGGCCCTTGGCGGAGACGCGGTGGTCGTTCCCCTCGATGATGCGGTGGTCGTGCTCGCCGGATCGTTCTGGGCGGCCGAGCGTGCGGCCTCGGTGCTTCGTCCGGACTGGGACCTCGGTCCGTCCGCCGGGCTCGACAGCACCGCTATCTCCGCAAGGCTTCGGGTCGCCCTCGACGGGTCTGCGGTGGTCGCCGAAGTCACCGGCGACGATGCGGCAACGGCTGCGCGCGTCGAGCGGACGCTGAGCCTCGACTACGAGGTGCCGCCGCTCGCCCATGCCGCGATCGAGCCACCGAATGCCACCGTTCGCGTCACCGAAGAGCGGGTCGAGATCTGGGCTCCGACCCAGGCGCCGGAGGCGGCCCGCACCGCCGTGGCGACCGCCCTGGCGCGTCCAGAGGCCGACATCGATGTCGAGACCACCCTCGCCGGGGGCAGCTTCGGCCGCAACCTCGACACCCGGGTGATCGTCCAGGCCGCGCTGGCCGCCCGCGCCGCCGGACGGCCGGTGAAGCTGATCTGGCCGCGGGCCCAGGATCTGCGCCACGATACCTATCGCCCGCCGGCCGCCTGTCGGATCGTCGTCGGCCTCGATCGCGACGGCATGCCGGTGCGCTGGGAACAGCGCATCGCCGTGCCCGACCTGCGGGCGGCGAGCCGGCCCTTTCGCCACGACGAACGACCACCCGCCGACGCCGACCCCGAGGCGGTGGAGGGCGCGGTCGGCCAGCCCTACGACGTCCCCTACCGCCGCATTGACTGGGCCGACGCCGACGTCGGTCTGCCGGTCGGCTGGTGGCGCTCCGTCGGGCACAGCTTCAACGCCTGGTTCGTCGAGCACGCGATCGACGAGATCGCGCACGCGGCCGGCCTCGATCCGATCGGACTGCGCCGGCTGCTGTTGCGCGCCGCGCCGCGTCACCGCGCGGTCTTGGACGCCCTGACAGCGATGTGGCCGGCGCCTCCGGCCAAGGGACGCTTTCGGGGCACCGCGGTCCATGCCTCGTTCGGCAGCGTCGTGGCGCAATCGGCCGAGATTTCCGTGAAGGCCGGCAACCTCATCGTTCATCACGTCAACTGCGCGGTCGATTGCGGTATCGCCCTCGATCCCGATGCGGTGGCCGCCCAGATGCAGGGTGGAATCGTCTTCGGTCTGACCGCTGCGCTGCACGGTTCGGTGTCGGTTCTCCGCGGGCAGGTGCAGGAAGCCAACTTCGACGCCTGCCGCCTGCTGACCCTGGCCGACAGCCCGACGATCGACGTGCGCATCGTGGCGCCGGCCGAGGCCCTGCAGAACGTCGCCTTGCATGAGGCGCTGCAAGGGCTCGGCGGCGTCGGCGAGGCCGGCGTGCCTCCGATCGCGCCCGCCGTCTGCAATGCCGTCCTCGCCGCCACCGGGCGCGCCGTCCGACGACTGCCGATCCGTTTGCCTTGAACGCCGCCCTCGCCTTAGAAGGATGCCATATTCGGCGTCGTGAGCGAAGGAGTGTCGATCGGTGGCTGCAGTCCCAACGGATCGCCATGCCAGGACCGTCGTCCTGCCGCTCCTCGCCGTCGCCGCGGCCACCCTTCTGCTGGCACCCTGCCCGGCCGCTGCGGAAACAAGCGCCGAGCGCGGCTATCGGCTGCTGTTGACCCTGCCGCTGGTGCCGCCCACCCTGACGGAAGCCGAGTATTTCGATCTCTGGCAGGTCTGGCCCGAGCCGCAACGGGCCGCCGCCGCCGCCGCGCCGCCGGCGGAGCGCCGGCGCATGCTCCTGGAGCGCTACGGTTTTCAGGAGACGCCCGACCGCCCGGGGCCGATCCCGCAGCAGTTCACACCCGACGGCAAGGGCAATCTCTCGGAGAACTGCCTATCCTGTCACGGCGGCCCGGTCGGCGGCAAGGTGATCCGCGGCCTCGGCAACAGCCTCATCGACCTCGCAACGTTCTACGAGGACGTGGCCGCCCTGCGGGCTGAACGCGGCATCCCGGCGGTGCCGTGGCCGGAGGGCGTTCCGCCGGCGCCGGAGAGTCCGGTGCGCGGCCCCAACAACGCCTGGGGCGGCGCGATCGCGCTGCTGCTGCTCCGGGACGGCAACGCCGACCGGACCGACACCCTGCAGTTTCCCGCCCCGACCCCCGAGCAGATGTTTCTGCCGACCAAGACGCCGGCCTTCTGGTTGTCGAAACGCAAGACGCGCTACTATGCCGATGCCTTCATCGGCAAATCTCACCGCGACATCATGCAATTCATCGCCAGCTTCGCCTACAGCGGCGAACAGATCCGGGCCTTGGAGGAACCGTTCCGCGACATCTACGCCTGGATCAATGCCGTCGAGGCGCCGCCCTATCCCGGCCCCGTCGACCCGGCGCTGGTGCAGCGCGGTCGCCTCGTTTATCTGCGTGACTGCGTCGCCTGCCACGGCATCGCCGACAGCTACCCCGAGCGCGTCATCCCGGTGGCGGAGGTCGGCACGGATCCGGTGCGCGCCACCGACATGCCGCGCGACTTCAAGCTGCATTTGGGCGAAGGTTGGTTCGGCGAAAACGGCGCCACGCCCCTCTATCCGGACACCGGGGGTTATGTGGCGCAACCGCTCGACGGGGTCTGGGCGACGGCGCCCTATCTCCACAACGGCTCGGTGCCGACGATGTGGGATCTGCTCACCCCGTCGGAGCGACCGAAGATCTGGTCGCGCAGCGACGCGGGCTACGATCTCGCCAGGCTCGGTGTCGAGGCGACCGCCCATGCCGAGATGCCCGCCGACCTGACGGACCCGGCGGAGCGGCGGCGCTACTACCGCACCGACCTGCGTGGCTTCGGTAACCAGGGCCATGCCTATCCGCCCGCCGGCCTGCCCGACGCGGACAAGCGCGCGCTGATCGAGTTCCTCAAGACGCTCTAGGACGGGACCTTTCCCCGCACGGATCGAACCGAGACGAGCGACGAGGATCGGCTCAAGCTCTCGACCCCGGGCCGATTTCTGCAACCGACCCGGACCCCTTTCACCCGAACAGCACTCCCTCCAGCTCGTCGATCGAGCCGAGCACCATGTGGCTGATCGGCGCGAGGCTTTCGCGGGTGCCGGTGCCGGTCAGCACGCCGATGCGCAGGGCGGCGCCGCCGGCGTGGGCCATCTCCATGTCGTGGCCGTTGTCGCCGACCACCGCGACCGCGGACGGCGCAACGCCGGTGTGGGCACAGAACGCCGTCACCATGCCGCCGCCGGGCTTCACGCCGTAGCCGCTGTCGTAGCCGGCGATGAAGTCGACGTGCGCCCCGAGCCCGAAGCGCTCCACCGTCCGTTCGATCGAGGCCTTGCCGTCGCTGGAGGCGATGCCGAGGGTCATGCCGCGCCCCTTGAGGCGTGCGAAAAACGCCGCGAGATCGGTCACCGGCACGACGCTGCCGACCGAGTTGCAGAACTCCTCGTCGAGGAGCGCGGTCAGTTCGTCGGCGGAGAACGGCGCGCCCTCTCCCACCCAGGCGGTGGCGATCTCGCGCGCCGTCGCCGCGGCGAGCAGCCCGTCGGGATAAGTGATGCCGCTGTCCGGATCCATGCCGCCGTGGCGCAAGAGCCGGGCTGCGAACGTCCCGTCGCCCTTCGCCGCGATCAGCGCCGCCCGCCGGTTGATCTGTCCCCAGCTCGACTGATAGTCGAGCAGCGTCCCGTCCTTGTCGAACAGGATGGCGGTGATGGACGGATGGGGCATCGGCAGCGGGCTCGTGTGGCGCAAAAGGGCGCCGCCGTGACTAGCCGGCGCGCTCCGCCCCGACAAGCTCCGGGAGTCTAGATCGGCAGTGCCGTGGTTCGCTTCACGGTCCGGAGCGCCAGCGTCGACTGCACGCGCACGACGCCCGGCAGCTGCGTCAGGATCTCCGAGTGGATGCGCTCGAAGTCGGCGCTGTCGCGGTAGGCGACCTGCAGCAGATAGTCCGCCTGGCCGGCGATGAGATAGCAGGCGATCACCTCAGGGATTCCACCCACCGCCGCCTCGAAGCGGTCGAGCGCCTGGCGGCCCTGCTGGTCGAGCGAGATCGACACGAAGGCGTTGCCGGCGAGCCCCGCCGTCTTCGGATCGAGCAGCATGGCGTAGCCGGCGATCAGCCCGCAGTCCTCCAGCGCCTTGACGCGCCTGAGGCACGCCGACGGCGACAGCCCGACCGCGGCGGCGAGGTCGAGATTGCTGAGCCGGCCATCCTTCTGCAGCGCGGTGAGGATCGCCCGGTCGCGGCCATCGACGTCGATCATGCGGCCCCCTGTGCCAAGCTTCGCAGGAATCTCCCAGAAGCGGCCCCATCACGCAATCATATTGCGTCGTTCGGCGCGCGTTCGGCCACTTCGGCAGCACATTTCGCCGCCTCCGTGTTCCTCTCTCCCATCGTTTTCGAACCCACGGCGGGGAGGCCGTCATGCGCATCGGTGTTCCGAAGGAAATCAAGGTCCACGAGTACCGCGTCGGGCTCGTCCCATCGAGCGTCCGCGAGCTCGTCCTGCACGGCCATACCGTGATGGTCGAGGCCGGGGCGGGCCTCGGCGCCGGCCTCTCCGACGACGACTATGTCCGCGCGGGTGCCACCATCGCCGCCACGGCGGAGGAGGTGTTCTCCGCCGCCGAGATGATCGTCAAGGTGAAGGAGCCGCTCGCCGTCGAGCGCGCCCGCCTGCGCCCCGGCCAGATCCTCTTCACCTACCTCCACCTCGCCCCCGATCCCGACCAGACGCGCGACCTGATGGCCTCGGGTGCCACCTGCATCGCCTACGAGACGGTGACGGCCGCCGACGGCACCCTGCCGCTGCTCACCCCGATGTCGGAGGTCGCCGGCCGGATGTCGGTGCAGGTCGGCGCCGCCTGCCTCGAGAAGGCGCACGGCGGCCGCGGCGTGCTGCTCGGCGGCGTGCCGGGCGTGCCGCCGGGCGACGTCGTCATCCTCGGCGGCGGTGTCGCCGGCTCCAACGCCGCGCTGATCGCGCTCGGCATGGGTGCCACGACGACGATCGTCGACCGCTCGCCGGTGGCGCTGCGCCGCGCCGCCGACCGCTTCGGCACCGAGATCCGCACCGTCTTCTCGACCCGCGACGCCATCGATCGCCTCGTCAGCAACGCCGACCTCGTCATCGGCACGGTGCTGGTGCCGGGCGCCGCCGCGCCGAAGCTCGTGACGCGCGACCTCGTCAAGCGCATGAAGCCCGGCGCCGTCATCGTCGACGTGGCGATCGACCAGGGCGGCTGCTGCGAGACGAGCCGCGCCACCACCCACGCCGAGCCCACCTACGTCGTCGACGGCATCGTCCACTACTGCGTCGCCAACATGCCGGGCGCGGTGTCGCGCACCTCCACCTTCGCGCTGAACAACGTCACGCTGCCCTTCACGCTGGCCCTCGCCGACAAGGGCTGGAAGCAGGCGCTCGCCGACGACGCGCACCTGCGCAACGGCCTCAACGTCTCCGGCGGCCGGGTGACCCACCCGGCGGTGGCGGCGGCCTTGGGGCAGACGTTCACCGCGCCGGAGGCGGCGATGGCCGCCTGATTGAGACACCGCATGGGCAGCACCGGTGTCTTCTCATCGGTGCTGCACGACGGCTATGATACGGACGGTCCGACGTCGGGACGGTGAGCAATGGCTTGCGCCGGGGGCGTTCGGCCGCGGCCAGGGGTAAGCCGGATCAATCGCAAGCCGGACCTTCGCAAGCCGGACCATCCGCCCGCCCCCCGCCGCGGTGCAGGAGCCATGGAGCGTTTCGCGTGCTCGCCACCCGCTTTCCCGTCTCCCGCTGGCTTTTCGGTCTCGTCCTGATCGCGCTGATGTCGGCGCCAGTGGCGGCCGCCGAATGCGAGCCCAGCCAGGACCCGTCGCCGCCGTCGGACGAGGCCACCGGCATCGTTTTCTACAATGAAACCCAGTTCGCCATGCGGGTCTTCTGGTCGGGCTTCGACGGCTTCCTCGAGCCCTACAGCGACTGGATCCAGCCGGGCGAGCGCGCCGGCTACGATACCTATGTCGGCCACGCCTGGTTCGTGGAGTTGAACACGTACGACGGCCCCGTCTGCGGCGGCCCGATCAGCGCCTACGGACCGGACACCTGCCAGATGCGCATTCTCTACGAGGGCGGCATCGGTTACGACGCCGGCTTCTGCGACTTCTAGAGCCGACGCGACGCGGGCCGCCCCACCGGAGCGGCGGGCCACCGTTTCCCCTGCAGTCCCCACCGTCGGCACCCCGGCCAAGGGAGGCGCAGCCGACCGCCGAGCCGGGGCCCAGCGTCAGACCCCGCGCCGCAGGCGCGGCACAAGCGTCGCGCGTCCGCGCGACCAGTATCTCCTGGCCCCCGGATCAGGCGCTCGGCTCCGCCTCGCTGGTCCGGGTTGGCGCCGAGGGTGCGGGCGATGACAGACGTTCGCGTCGCCCCTCGCGATTGTTCGCCGGCGCCGCACCGCCGCCGGCGGACGCCGCCGGCGGCCCTCCCCGGAGCGCTCCGCGGCCCGACCCTCCCACAGGGGGAGGGTGGGTGTGCGTCTTCGGCGTCGCGTGTTTGAGGCGCGCTCGAAGCGCACGACTGTTCTGACCTCATTGCGATCGATGCGCACAGCGCGCGCCGCATCCACCCCCTCCTCCCTCGTGGAGGAGGTGGCCGGCGAAGCCGGCCGGAGGGGGCGCCGCGCGCCAGCGCGGCGTGCGGCGTTGCGAACTGGCGAGCCAGTCGCGGCGCACCCTCTCCCCAGCCCCGCCAGCGTCTCCGCCGCCACCCGCACTTCGCCGGCCTGCCTCTCCCGCCGCGTCCGGAGCGGCCGCTTCGCCCAGGTGTCGAGGAACACCCGCTCCTCGTCGTCCTTCGCCACGAAGCGCTGCAGCACGGCGGCCATCAGGGCTTCCGACGCCCGTGTGCCGCCGTCGTCGACCTTCAGCGCCACGCCGAGGCCGCGTTCGGGCAGGATGGCGCAGAAGACGCCTTCCGCACCCGTCTTCACGTAGGCGCGCTCGCCGAACCGACCCATCACCTCGGTGCAGAAGCGCCCGGTGCCAGCCACCATGAACGGCTCGGCCGCCGCCGCCTGCCGGAGCCGCCGCGCCGCCGCGGCGCGCGCTGGCGACAGCCCCGTGCCGGTTCCCATGCGGGCGAAGCCGCGGGCGATGCGGGCGAGCGGAATGGCGAAGGTCGGGATCGAGCAGCCGTCGATGCCGCTCACCGACGCGTCGAGCGGCGTCTCCGTCATCGCCGACAGGGCCGCGGTGATCTCGCGCTGCACCGGGTGGTCGGGCTCGACATAGCCGGCGGGGTCCACCCCCATCGTGCAGGCGAGGCAGAGGAAGCCGGCGTGCTTGCCGGAGCAGTTGTTGTGCAGCGCCGTCGGGTAGGCGTTCGCGCGGATGAGCCGCGCCATGTCGTCCATCCGGTCGGGCCACTGCGTGCCGCATTCGAGCGCGTCCGGCGAGAGGCCCGCCTTCATCAGCATGGCGCGGGCGGTGTCGACGTGGGCCGGCTCGCCATTGTGCGAGGCGCCGGCGATCGAGAGCTCGGCGCTGGTCAGCCCAAGCGCGTCGGCGGCGCCCGATTCGACCAGCGGCAGCGCTTGCATCAGCTTCACCGCCGAGCGCGCGAACACCGGCCGCTCGACGTCGCCCATCGCCACCGCCGCTGCGGCGGCGGCGTCGACGACCGCGACAATGCCGCGGTGGCGGCTCTCCACCACCGGCCCGCGCGTCACCTCGACGACGGCTTCCCTCATCGACATGGTCTTCCCCGTCCGTCCGCGCGTTGTCCGTGAGGACCTTATAGCCGACGGGACGGCGGAGGGCGCCGTGGCCGTGATGGTTTCCCTGCACGGGGACGGCAGCGATCCCGGGAAAGGCCTCCCTCCGCGCACGGCCCCTGACGACAGGGGGAGGCGAGCCGAAGCGAGCCGCCGCAAATCGCCGCCGCCCTGTTCAGGGCCTCGGACCACCCGTCACGCCCGCCTCAATAGACCCAGGTGTCGGCCTTGTTGACGAGGAAGTCGCGGAAGGCGCTGACGCGCGCGGTGTTCTTCAGCTCGGCCGGGTAGACGAAGTAGGTGTTGTACTCGGGCAGCTCGGCTTCCGGGATGAGCTGCACCAGGCCGGCGTCGGCCTCGACGATGTAGTCGGGCAGGAGCGCGAGGCCGATGCCGCGCTGTACGGCGTACTTGATGGCGACGATGCTGTTGATCTTCAGCGCCGGGATGCGCGGGTTGTCGGCGGCGCGGCCGGCCGTCTCCAGCCAGTTCATGTCGCGCAGATAGGTGGCGCCGGACTCGCCGAAGGTGATGAGGCGGTGCTGGTCGAGGTCCTCGATCGTCGCCGGGCTGCCATAGCGCTTGAGATAGGCCGGCGAGGCGTAGAGGTGGAAGTGGACGGTGAACAGCTTGCGCTGGATGAGGTCGGGCTGGATCGGTTGGCGCAGGCGGATGGCGACGTCGGCCTGGCGCATGCCGAGGTCGAGCTCGGTGTCGTCGAGGAGGAGCTGCAGCTGCACGTCCGGATAGAGGTCGATGAATTCCTGCACGCGCGCCGTCAGCCACGTCGTGCCGAGGCCGACGGTGGTGGTGACGCGCAGGATCCCCGACGGCTTCTCGCGGCTGTCGACGAGGCGCGCCTGCACCGCGTCGAGCTTCATCGTCACTTCCCGGGCTGCGCGATGCAGGAGCTCGCCCTGCTCGGTCAACAGCAGGCCGCGGGCGTGGCGGTGGAACAGCGGCACGCCGAGCTCCTGCTCGAGCGCGCTCACCTGCCGGCTCACCGCCGACTGGCTCATGTTCAGCGCGTCGCCGGCATGCGTGAAGCTGCCCGCCTGGGCGGCGGCCTGGAAGATCCTGAGCTTGTCCCAGTCCATCGCCGGACGGCCCGCCGAAGACGGCACCTTATTCCGCCGCTTCTGCGGTCTCGGTGACCGCCGAAAGCCAGCGCTCCGCCTCGAGCGCCGCCATGCAGCCCATGCCGGCGGCGGTGACGGCCTGGCGGAACACCTCGTCGGTGACGTCGCCGGCGGCGAAGACGCCGGGGATGTTGGTGGCGGTGGAATCCGGCGCCGTCCAGATGTAGCCGTTCGGCTTCATGCGCAGCTGGTCGCGGAACACCTCGACGGCCGGGCTGTGGCCGATGGCGATGAAGACGCCGTCGGTCGGGATCTCGGTCGTCTCGCCGGTGCGCACGTCGCGCAGGCGCACGCCGGTGACGGCCGGGGGCGTGCCGCCGCCGATGACCTCGTCGAGGACGGCGTGCCAGACGACTTCGATCTTCGGGTTGGCGAACAGCCGGTTCTGCAGGATGCGCTCGCCGCGGAACGAGTCGCGCCGGTGCACCACCGTCACCTTGGCGGCGTGGTGGGTGAGGTAGAGCGCCTCCTCGACGGCGGTGTTGCCGCCGCCGACGACGACGACGTTCTTGCCGCGATAGAAGAAGCCGTCGCAGGTGGCGCAGGCCGAGACGCCGTAGCCCTTGAAGCGCTCCTCGCTCGGCAGGCCGAGCCAGCGTGCCTGCGCGCCGGTGGCGACGACGACGGTGTCGGCGCGGTAGACCGTGCCGCTGTCGGCGACGAGCACGAACGGCCGGCGGGAGAGATCAGCCGAGACGATGGTGTCGTAGACGACCTTGGTGCCCATGTTGATCGCCTGGGCCTGCATCTGCTCCATCAGCCACGGCCCCTGGATGGGGTCGGCGAAGCCCGGATAGTTCTCGACCTCGGTGGTGATGGTGAGCTGGCCGCCGGGCTGGATGCCGGCGATCATCACCGGCTCGAGCATGGCGCGCGCGGCATAGACGGCGGCGGTGTAGCCGGCCGGTCCGGAGCCGACGATGAGAAGCTTCACGTCGACGGTCTCGGCCATCTGTAGTCCCCTCTGGTCTCCGCGCGTGGCGCCGCGGACACGTGCCTCGGAGCCCCACATTCGACGCCATCGGGGCGATTCGGAGGCGGCACGCGGGTCGCGATGTCGCTCGACAGCCGTTCGAACTTCGCCTATGTCGGAACGTGCGAACCGTTGTCAAGGTGGGAGCCGGTCACGCACCCGACATCGGGTCGCTCCCGCGGGCGCCGGCCCGGCAGGTCTCTGGCTCAGGCCTCTGGCTGCAGCCTCTGGCGCCGTCCGTCCCGCGAGATCACGGGTTGCCGGGGATGACCGCCCGGTCCCCGGCGCGAGCCGCGGGACTCTGGGCACCGGACCTTGCCCACGGGACCATGGCCGACGAGAGAGAGGCGGAAGACCCGCCCGGCCCAACCAAGACCGCCCGGCACGAAAGAACAAGCATGACGCGCGAGACCTCCGCTGCCGCCGCCGCCATCCAGGCGGCGTTCTTCGACGCCCTCGGAACCGACGAGACGCACGAGACGCCCTATCCGCACTGGCTGATGGAGGGGCTGTTCCCGGCCGCCGACCTCACCGCCCTGCAGACGCTGCCCTATCCCGCACCGGAGCTCGGCGGCATCTCGGGCACGCGCGAGGCGCACAACGGCACGCGCGTCTATTTCGACCAGCACAACCAGGACACCTATCCCGTCTGCCGCGCCGTCTCGGAGGCCTTCCAGGACGCGGCCCTCGTCGGGCGGCTGGCGAAGGCGACCGGCGCCGACCTCGACGGCACGTATCTCCGCATCGAGTACGCCCAGGACACCGACGGCTTCTGGTTGAAGCCGCACACCGACATCGGCGTGAAGCGCTTCACCCTGCTCGCCTACCTCTCCGACGATCCCGGCCACGACGGCCTCGGCACCGACATCTATGCGGATGCCGCCACCTGGGCGGCGCGCACGCCCTTCGGCGCCAACAAGGCGATGGCCTTCGTGCCGTCCGACCGCAGCTGGCACGGCTTCGAGCCGCGGCCGATCACGGGTGTCCGCAAGTCGCTGATCATCAACTACGTGACGAACGACTGGCGCGCCCGCGAGCAGCTGAGCTTCCCGACGGAGCCCGTGCGGCAGGGGTGAGGGGGGCAACTTCGCCGGCCGGTGCCCAAACCGTGCGCGAGTGCGTTCGCAATCCAATGGCACTCGGCGCAGGCGCGCCGTAGACGAGCACTCTTGTCGAGCGGTGAGGAGGGTCGTCCGGTGGCTGCCAGAGAGCTTGGGCGAAAGTCTTCGCGACGGTCCCGCACTCAGATGCGGCGCTGAGCAAGAGCCCGAGCGGCTCCGCACAGGACTGCTTCCTTACGCGACAGCCTAACCTCAGGTCATTTCGATGCTGGAGACTTTAGGCCTGACAGTCTAGCGTCTCACCTTCAGGGATGTGTTGCAGGTATCGCGGAATGAAGCCCCGACGCTATGTTGCTCTGTACCGCTGGGATGAAGAGCTGCCTCCAGATGCCTTGATGCGCATGATCCTCGCGCTTAGAGAGATTCTGCAGTTCCAGCCAAATCGAGCGTTTCTGACGAAATTTGATGGCTCTCGCAAGAAAAGTCCTCGTATCAGTGGTCGAACATATTGGATCGAATTGGCTTCATACTTCGTTGATTTTGACAGTTTTTCTCTTAGTGAGTTCGATAAGACGTGGCCTGGCAACTGCCGTGGCACGATGACGATCAGATTTATTAGTGGAAAGACAATGCTTTCATTCGCTCATGACCACAATATATTAACAACGGAAGTTGTAGGGCGGGCTGTTTCCTGTGCGCTCGAGTATATGTCGCCAAGGCTCGGTTTCGGCGATGTCGATATTGGTCTCAATCCTGACTTATTCCCCTCCGGAATCACGACGTTCGACAATGACGAGCGATCCGACCGAGCGATTAGACTGAAGCGAGGGCTAAAGGAAAATCAGTACCACGTCGGACGTCTCCTTGACGTCATGGAGTTCAATCTTATCACGCCAGCTCTGGCAAAAAGACTCGTGGATGGGGAGAAATTTGGCGTCTGGGCTGCGCAACGGGCCGGCTGTTCTGTTCACCTGTACAAAAATGACTACATGCTTTGGAGGGTCAATGCAGAATGTCGACCCGCGATTCGGAGAAAATTGTCGGAAATGGAGATGATTTTCGAGTAGCCGCTGAAAACGAACGGCCTTCCCTGTCGGATCGCCGCCTGCCACAGCACGCCGCCATTAACGCTTTGAGGCGGAGCCTGCCGACTTTCGCTCCACGTCTCCTAAGCCGCTCGCGGCTCAAATCGCTTCACGTTCGCGGCGACGTCTTTTGCGCGCACTCGCGACAGGTCGTAGTTGACCTGCATGCGGAGCCAGGTCTCGGCGGTGCTGCCGAGTGCGGCCTCCAGCTTCACGGCCATTTCCGGCGAAACCGCGCTCGTGCCGGCAAGCACCTTGTGAAGCTGCTGGCGCGTGATGCCGAGGCCCCGCGCGGCTTCGCTGATGCTGATGCCGAGCTCCTCGAGGTTGAGCCCGACCACCTCGCCGGGATGCATGGGGCTCTTCATCTCGGCCATTTCCGTCTCCACTCAATGATAGTCGACGAGATCGACGTCGAACGCCCAGCCTTCATCGAAGCGAAAGACAATTCGCCAATTGGCGCGGACGGTAACGGACCACAATCCCTTGAGATCACCCGTCAGTTGGTGCAGCCGGAACATCGGCTGGTTCATGCCTTCGATTTGATGCGCGGCATGCAGGGTGGTCAAAATCGCCCGGATCTTGACAACATGCTCGGGATTGACACCGCGCACATTGTCATCCTCGAAAAGCTGCCTCAGCCCCTTGTGCTTGAAGCTGCCGATCATGGTCAGCCAATCCTCACCCGATGTGTAAATCAACGGTTTACACATGTCAACTGTCAATTGACGCTGTCTCAACTCGTCGTGCGGCTCGCGTCGCCGCTGCGCACCGCCGCAGAAGAGGCCCCTACGCCCTGTAATTCTCCCCGCGCTCGGTGAACCGCGCGTTCTCCTCGCGGATCTTCGCCGCCGCCTCGTCGTAGAGGAAGGGGAGGAAGGCGTAGCGGCGGCCGGCGGTGACTTTCGAGACGGCGTGCAGCAGCGAGCAGGAGAACACCACGGCACCGCCGGCCTCCGGCTTGTAGCCGCGCGGGCCGTATTCGGGGAAGGAGACCTCGCCGCCCTCGTAGTCGTCCGACAGCAGCACCGAGACGGCGAAGCGGCGGTGCGCCGTGCCGCTCGTGGTGTTGTCGCGGTGGGGGCGGAAGTGGCCGCCGTCCTCGGCGGCGTAGCAGGCGACGATGTAGCGCTCCATGCGCGTGCAGGTGAACTGGTGCGCCTTCTCGATCTCCGGGATCACCCGGCGGATGATGCGGCCGCGGGCGGCGGCGACGAGGTCGGGATCCTTGATCAGGACGTCCTTGCGCCGCTTGTGGCCGGGATTGACGACGCCGACGGTCTTGCCGTCGCGCTGCACCATGTAGCCGGACTCCTCGCCGCCTTCGCGCTCGTAGAGGTCGATCAGCGTGCGGCAGAAGTCGGGCTCGAAGACCCGCGGCAGCACCAGCACCGGGGCCGGGATCTCGAAGCCGGCGTGGCGCTCCGGCGGCGGCAGGGCGGCGACGAAGTCGAGGACGGCGCGGTCGTCGCCGCCGAGGGGGGCGACGTGGATGACGCGCAGCGTCGGGTCGAGGACGAGCCAGAAGCGCCGCACCGGGAAGTGGCCGGCGGCGGGGTCGGCATCCTTCGGGATCGCGCCGTAGAGGCGGCTCACCCGGCCGTCATAGTCGAGGAAGAAGCGGACGCCCGGATAGCGCTCGCGCAGCCGCCCCTGCGCCTCGTCGCGCGGGTCGAGGGTGACGCCGAAGAGGCTCGCGTGGACGTCGTCGAAGACGTCGGGCCGCGCCGTCGCGGCGGCGATGGCGGCTTGGCCGGTCTCGTCGTTGGCGGAGGCGAAGAAGCACAGGACGATGTAGCGGCCGGCGACGGTTTCGAAGGCGTAGGTCGGCTTCGTGAGGGTGCGCTGGGTGAACCACGGCGCCGGGTCGCCCGGTGCGACGACGGCGAAAGAGCGCGCCGCCGGGGCGGCGGGCGCGGCCTCGGACCCCACCGGTGGCGCCGTCTCGCTCATGCCGTGTCGCTCATGCCGTGTCGACCCCGCACACGCCGCTGAGACCGCTCATCCCGCCTTGCGGAAGGGGTTGAGCTTCTTCACCACCGTCGAGATGCGGTGGCGGCGCTGCTCGTAGGCGACCACGTCGGCGTCGGTGACCCAGTTCATCTGGATGGCGCGGCGCTTGCCGTCGAAGGGCTCGTGGCCGTGCCAGGACGTCTCGGAGCGGCGGAAGACCAGCAGCGTGCCGCCGTGGGGCGGGACTTCCGCGACATAGTCGTGAAGGTCCGTGCCGTTGCGCAGGATGCGCAGGCGGCCGCCGTCGGCGTCCCAGGCCTCGTTGAGATAGAGGAGGACGGTGATGATTTTGGTTTTGGAATCGGTGTGAATCTTGCCGTCCGTCGGCCGGCACCAGCCGCGGACCGTGTACATCGTCGGTCGGCCGGTGAGGTCGAGGTCGAACTTCTCCTCGATCGCCTTGCGGAAGGCGGGGCCGTCGAGCTCATCCATCAGGGCGGCGAAGCGGCCCCGGATGGTGAGCTCCGAGGGCGGGTGCGAGCCGGGGCCGGGCACTTCCGGATAGTCGGCCAGCACGCCGGCGAGCGTCTCGGGGCGCACGAAGGTGGGGACGACGATGTGGTCGTAGGGGTCGGTGGCGAGCGGGGTGGCCGCAAGGGCCGCCATGTCGAGGAAGCCCTCGGCGTCGGTGGCGGCCGGACGGTCTTCGTGGGGGGCAGCGGACAGGGTCATGGCGTGTGGCGGGCGATCCCGCTCCTCCGGTCGTCGCTCTGCCGGCGGATCGCGCGGCAGCGGCGGGCAGACAGCCCGTCGCCTCAAAAGGCGGCAACCCTGTGACCACGGGCCGCCAGCAGCGCCGCGATGCGGGCTGCGATCACGGCGTTGGCATTTAAGGGCGGATAGGTCCACCCGGCAAGGGAGCCGTCGGTGACGGCGGCAGCGAGGGCGGCTGCGTCGAGCCAGCGCATCGCCCCGGTGGCGATGAGGGCGGCGTGGAAGGCGGCGAACTTCGGCGTGCCGCCGGAAAGCGGGAAAACGTAGAGCGGCGTGCCGGTGTAGGCGGCCTCGCCGAGCATGTTGACCGAATCGCAGGTGACGACGAGCCGGTCGGCGGCGCCGAGGATGCCGAAATAGGGATTGTCGCCGCTGGCGCCGTCCCACACCCAGCGGCGTTCGGCCGGCAAGGTGGCGGCGAGCGCCGCGTCGAGGGCTTTGAGGCTCGCCGGCGGGGTGCGCCGCGACGGCGTGACGACAACGCTGCCGCCGGTGCGCCCGGCGAGATCGGCCAGCGCCGCGCCGAGGAGGGTCGCCTCCGCGGACGAGAACGCATAGGCGCCGCTCGTGCCGCCGACGATGCCGCCGATCCACGGCCGCGGCATCGGCCCGAGGCGGGTGGCGAGCGCGGCGGCACCGGCCTCGAGGCGGGGGCGGGTGAGGGTGTTCGGCGAGGTCAGCGTGGTGAGCACGTTCGGCCCGGAGAGGCCGTCGTGGACGTTTGTCCAGACGAGATCGAACCACGACAGCGGCGCCACCGGGTTCTGCAGGCAGACGACGAGGGTGGCGCCAGCCGAGCGGCGGCGGATCATCCGCGCATAGGGGACCGCCTGACGGCCGGAGACGACCAGGAGATCCGGCCACGGCGGCGCGATGGCGCGGTCGACGGCCGCCGGTCCCCACGGCGCCAGCCAGCGCAACGGCGGCGACGGGTCGACGCGCTTCACCACCGGGGCGAGACCCAGCGCCTCGACGACGCCGATGCACTGCACCTCGTGGCCGATGCTGCCGGGCGTCAGCGCCCAGGCTGTGAGCGGCTCGGCGGACGGCGCGGGGCTCGGCGCGAACGGGGAGGGGGAGGACACGGAGATCGGGTGACGCTGCTGTGGGAGGGGTGGATGCCGCTTAGGCCGGGCGGGCGCGGGGGTCAAGGCTCGCCCGGCCGCGGGCGGATGGGGGCCGCCCGACCAGACGGCAGACAAGACGAAAGAATCTGTCGCGTCGCGTTCCGAATCCAGGGCCTGCGTGCTATCAGCGGGTCCGTTTTCCGCTCGCCCGATCGCGGCACACACCCCGCCCCCTGTCCACGCTCGACGAGGATGCCGTGAAGGTTCGTCTCGACGCGATCGACTGGCGCATTCTACGCGAACTGCAGAACGACGGCCGCATCACTAACGTCGAGTTGTCGAAGCGCGTCGGCATTTCGGCGCCGCCGTGCCTCCGGCGCGTGCGGGCGCTCGAGGAAGCCGGCATCATCCTCGCCTACCGTGCGCTGCTCGACGAGAAGCAGGTCGGCTTCGACGTCGCGGCGTTCGCCTTCGTCGGGCTGCACTCGCAGGCCGAGCCGGACCTCACCGCCTTCGAGGCGCGGGTGCGCGGCTGGCCGGTGGTGCGGGAAGCGTGGATGCTGTCGGGCGAGATCGACTTCGTGCTGCAGTGCGTGGCGCCGAACCTGCGCGCCTTCCAGGACTTCGTCATCGGCGAACTGACCTCGGCACCGAACGTCGCGAGCGTCCGCACCGCCCTGACCATCCGTCAGTCGAAGAACGCACCGGTGGTGCCGATCGGCGAGGACGTCTGAGCGTGGTTGACACGGTGGGGTGTTGACGGGTCGGACTTCGCCCGAATAGGTGGCACTGCCGCCTAGAACCAAGAAACTCGGCGTTGATGATCGGCGGTTGCATTGACACCGCCGGCCCGGTCGGTAAGGCTCTGCTTCCCCGCTGAAATCAGAGGCTGCGCACGGCTCCTCGCAGTAGCGAAGCCTCGCACCTCGTGCCGCTTGGGGAAGTGGTTGGCCGCGGAGAGGGATCACTTGAACAAGACTCGGCCGTTCGGAGCGCGGCGTGCAGCAGCGGCGCCGGTGACTGCAATCGCGGATAGAGACCAGCGCGCATGCCGATAAACGGCCATACCTTTATAGGGCGCAGCACCGATCTTCCCGGCTACTCCTCCCGCACAGATGGCTACCGCCTCGCCGGGCGCCCGGTCGCGGCGACGCCGAGTGTGCCGGCGGGAGACGTGATGACGGCGCGGTCCGAGGATCGCCTGATCCTCTGGTACCAGCCGAAGATCGACGTGGCGACGCGCAAGCTCGCCGGGGCGGAGGGCCTGCTGCGCCTGGTCGACCCGGAGCACGGCGTGTTGAGCCCGGCCGCCTTCCTGCCCGGCCTCACCGGCATCGACATGGCGGTGATCACCGCCTTCGTCGCCGAGCGGGCGATCGCCGACTGGCTGCGATTTGCCGACTCCGGCGAGATCGTCCGCCTGTCGATCAACGCCCCGCCCTCGACGCTCGAGACGGCTGACCTGCCGGAATTGTTCAGCGTCATCCGCCCGCGCCACCGCGACTGGCCGGGGCTGACGGTGGAGATGACGGAAGCCGAGATCATCGGCAGCCTGGAGGCGGTGAACGACGCCATCCACCGCATGACGCAGCAGGCGATCTCGATCTCGATCGACGATTTCGGCGCCGGCTACTCGTCGCTCGCCCGGCTGAAGGAAGTGCCGTTCTCGGAGATCAAGATCGACCGCGGCCTCATCCGCGGCTGCGACCGCGACCCGAGCATCCGCTATTTCCTGAAGGCCATCCGCGACTTCGCCCACTATCATGGCGCCCGCGTGGTGGCGGAGGGGGTGGAGACGACGGCGGAGTTCCGCGTCGTCGCCGACCTCGGCATTGACGAGGCACAGGGCTTCCTGTTCGCCAGGCCGATGCCGCCGGACGATTTCCTGCGGGCGATCAGGCGACCGTCCTGGTTCGAGTAGGGACGGCGCCACGCCGGCTTTGAAGCGGCCACCACGCCACGGCGAGCGCCGCACGCTGGAAGCGCTGCTGCCGGAACCCGGAAACGAAAAGGTCCGGCCGCTGTCGAGCGGCACAGGCCTCGATCTTGAGGAACTGGTGAGGAACTGGTCGGCGCGGCCGCGGTGCAGCGCGGCGGGTCGCTCAGGCGTTGGCGGCGATGAACTTCACCGCGACGATCTCGAAGGAGCGCGCGCCGCCGGGGGCGACGACCTCGACCTGGTCGCCGACGCGCTTGCCGATCAGGGCGCGGGCGATCGGCGAGGAGATCGAGACGCGGCCCTGCTTCACGTCGGCCTCGACGTCGCCGACGATCTGGTAGACCTTCGCCTCCTCCGTGTCCTCGTCGACGAGGCTGACGGTGGCGCCGAACTTGATGGTGTCGCCGGAGAGCTTGGAGACGTCGATCACCTCGGCCCGCGAGATCTTGTCCTCGAGCTCGGCGATCCGGCCTTCATTGTGGCTCTGCGCCTCTTTCGCGGCGTGATACTCGGCGTTCTCCGACAGGTCGCCGTGGGAGCGAGCCTCCGAGATGGCGGCGATGATGCGGGGGCGCTCGACCGAAGTCCGATGCTTGAACTCCGCCTCGAGAGAGGCGAAACCGGCGGCCGTCATCGGAACCTTTTCCATCGACCTTCAGACCCTCAAGTCCGCCGCGGATCACGGCCCGCGGCAACAGCCATCACAGGCGGTCCACCCCAACGGGGCAGGCCACCGCCCAAAGTCTCATACGACCGTGGAGAAGTAGGATTGCAGCGGACGGACTTCAAGCTCTCCGCTGCTCCAGGCTTCGATCCCCCAAGCCGCGGCGACCGCACCAGCGACGGTCGTGTAGTACGGCACCCGGTACTGAAGGGCTGCCCGCCGCAGCGAGCGGCTGTCCGCCAGCGCCTGCGCCCCTTCCGTCGTGTTGATGACGAGTTGGACGCCGCCGTTGGTGATAGCATCGACGATGTGCGGCCGGCCTTCAAGCACCTTGTTGATCTTGGCGCAGGGCACGCCGTGGTCGGCGAGATAGCGCTGCGTGCCGCTGGTCGCGATGATGCGGAAGCCCTGTTCGGCCAGGAGTTCGGCCGCCGGCAGGATGCGCGCCTTGTCGCCGTCGCGCACCGAGATGAAGACGGTGCCCTCGGTCGGCACCGGCGTGCCGGAGCCGATCTGCGACTTCGCGAAGGCCATCGGGAAGTCGCGGGCGAGCCCCATCACCTCGCCGGTCGAGCGCATCTCCGGGCCGAGGATGGTGTCGACGCCGGGGAAGCGGGCGAACGGGAAGACGGCTTCCTTGACGGCGACGTGGCCGAGCGTCTTCTGCGTCAGCCCGAAGCTCGCGAGGCTCTCGCCGGCCATGACGCGGGCGGCGATCTTGGCGAACGGCACGCCGACGGTCTTGGCGACGAAGGGCACTGTGCGCGAGGCGCGCGGGTTGACCTCGAGCACGTAGATGACGCCGTTCTTGATGGCGAACTGCACGTTCATCAGGCCGCCGACGTCGAGCGCCAGCGCCATCGCCCGCGTCTGCCGCTCGAGTTCGGCAATCGTCTCGGGCGAAAGCGAGCGCGGCGGCAGCGAACAGGCGCTGTCGCCGGAGTGGATGCCGGCCTCCTCGATGTGCTCCATGATCCCGCAGACGAAGACGTCCCTGCCGTCGCAGAGGGCGTCGACGTCGACCTCGATGGCGTCGGACAGGTAGCGGTCGAACAGGAGCGGCGTCTTGCCGAGAACGGTGTTGATCTGGCCGGTCTTGTCGTTCGGGTAGCGCGCCTTGACGTCGGGCGGCACCAGCGCCGGCAGGGTGCCGAGCAGGTAGTCGGAGAACGTCGTCTCGTCGCGGATGATCTCCATCGCCCGGCCGCCGAGCACGTAGGACGGCCGCACGACGAGCGGGAAGCCGAGTTCGGCGGCGACGAGCCGGCTCTGCTCGACCGAATAGGCGATGCCGTTCATCGGCTGGCGCAGGCCGAGCTTGTCGAGCAGGCGCTTGAAGCGGTCGCGGTCCTCGGCGAGGTCGATCGCATCCGGCGAGGTGCCGAGGATCGGGATGCCGGCCGCCTGCAGGCCCTCGGCGAGCTTCAGCGGCGTCTGGCCGCCGAACTGCACGATGACGCCGACGAGTTCGCCGGCGGTCTGCTCGACGCGCAGGATCTCCAGCACGTCCTCGACCGTCAGCGGCTCGAAATAGAGGCGGTCGGAGGTGTCGTAGTCGGTCGACACCGTCTCCGGATTGCAGTTGACCATGATCGCCTCGAAGCCCTGGTCGCGGAGGGCGAAGGCGGCGTGGCAGCAGCAATAGTCGAACTCGATGCCCTGCCCGATGCGGTTCGGCCCACCGCCGAGGATCACCACCTTGCGACGGTCGGTCGGGCGCGCCTCATCGGCGAGCGCGCCGGCGAACGGTGTCTCGTAGGTCGAGTACATGTAGGCGGTCGGCGCGGCAAACTCGGCCGCGCAGGTATCGATGCGCTTGAAGGCGGGCCGCACGTCGAGCTTGGCGCGCAGCGCCGCCACGTCGGCCTCGGTGAGATTGGCGAGGCGGGCGAGGCGGGCGTCGGAAAAACCCATCGCCTTGAGCGAGCGCAGACCGGAGGCGGTCGGCGGCAGGCCGTGCGCGCGCACCTTCGCCTCGGTGTCGACGATCGCCTGGATCTGCTCGATGAACCACGGGTCGATGCGGCAGGATTCGAGGATCTGGGCGTGATCGACGCCGAGCCGGAGCGCCTGCGCCACCTTCAGGATGCGGTCCTGGGTGGGGACCGCGAGCGCGGCGCGGATGGCGTTCTTGTCATCGCCGAGGCCGAGGCCGGGGATCTCGATCTCGTCGAGGCCGGTGAGGCCGGTCTCGAGGCCGCGCAGCGCCTTCTGGAAGGATTCGGCGAAGGTGCGGCCGATCGCCATGACCTCGCCGACCGACTTCATCGAGGTGGTCAGCACCGGGTCGGCGCCGGGGAACTTCTCGAAGGCGAAGCGCGGGATCTTGGTGACGACGTAGTCGATCGTCGGCTCGAAGGAGGCGGGCGTGGCACCGCCGGTGATGTCGTTCTCGAGCTCGTCCAGCGTGTAGCCGACGGCGAGCTTGGCCGCGACCTTGGCGATCGGGAAGCCGGTCGCCTTCGAGGCGAGGGCGGAGGAACGCGAGACGCGCGGGTTCATCTCGATGACGATGAGGCGGCCGTCGGCCGGGTTGACGGCGAACTGCACGTTCGAGCCGCCGGTCTCCACGCCGATCTCGCGCAGCACCGCCAGCGAGGCGTCGCGCATGATCTGGTATTCCTTGTCGGTGAGCGTCAGCGCCGGCGCGACGGTGATCGAATCGCCGGTGTGCACACCCATCGGGTCGATGTTCTCGATCGAGCAGATGATGATGCAGTTGTCGTCCCGGTCCCGGACGACCTCCATCTCGTACTCCTTCCAGCCGAGCACCGATTCCTCGATCAGCACCTCGTTGGTCGGGGACGCGTCGACGCCGCGCTCGACGATCTCGATGAACTCGGCCTTGTTGTAGGCGATGCCGCCGCCGGTGCCGCCCATCGTGAAGGAGGGGCGGATGATCGCCGGCAGGCCGATGATGTCGAGCGCCGGCAGTGCCTCCGCGAGCGAATGGGCGAGCACGGAGCGCGGCGTCTCCAGGCCGATGCGCTTCATCGCCTCGCGGAAGAGCTCGCGATCCTCCGCCATGTCGATCGCCTCGGCGGTGGCGCCGATCATCTCGACGTCGAAGCGCTCGAGCACGCCCATGCGGCGCAGCGACAGCGCCGTGTTGAGCGCCGTCTGGCCGCCCATCGTCGGCAGCAGGGCGAAGCCACCCTTCACGGTCTGCCGCTCCACCTCGATGATACGCGCGACCACCTCCGGCGTGATCGGCTCGATGTAGGTGGCGTCGGCGAGATCGGGGTCCGTCATGATCGTCGCCGGGTTGGAATTCACCAGGACGATGCGGTAGCCCTCGGCCTTCAGGGCCTTGCAGGCCTGCGTGCCGGAATAGTCGAACTCGCACGCCTGGCCGATGACGATCGGGCCGGCACCGATGATGAGGATGGTGTCGATGTCGGTGCGTTTCGGCATGGGTTCCCGTGGCCGTGCGCGCGCCGTCCGTCGCGGCTCGTCGCGCCGGCGCGGTCGGTGCGGTCATGAGGGGGAGCGCGAGGCTCGCGGGCTTATAGGGGAAACCGCCGGGCTCTGGAAGAGTCTTGCCGCGGGTCCGGTTGGCGTGCGCTCAGCCGGCGACGGGGGCCTCGGCGGGGGCGGCCGCCTGCAGGTGCCGCTCCGACACACCGTCGAAATCGGCGACGCCGTGGGCGAGGGCGGCGCAGGCGAGCCGTACGGTCTTGGGGATCACCACCGGCTTCCCGTCGCGCTTGCCCTTCTCGTAGTACTGGATCATCCGCTTCTTCAGGCCGAGCCGGTCGGCGGCGTCGCGCTGCTTGAGCCCGAGCCCCTTGCGCCAGGCGCGGAACTGCTCCGGCGCCATCACCTGCTCTTCGTCGAGCGTGTCCTCGTCGTCCAGGCGACGTGCCATTGTCCGCGTCCTTTTCGCCGGTTTGCCGCCACGCGCCATCGAGCGACGCGGCTGCTATCGCCGTAGCACGGGGAGAGAGCCGGCTGCCACGCAAAAAGACGCGCTGGTTGCGCTTTTTGTCTTGAACATGACGCACGGAGTGCGCATATTCCTGACCAAGGCGCACGCAGTGCTGCTCTGCCATCCACCGCGGCAGAGCGTGTCGGCAGCGCCGAAACCCGGTCCAGCAGAAAACTGGTCGAGCAACCACGAGGAGGCCCTGCGATGCTGAACACGCTCATTCTCGCGCGTGCCGTCGTCATCGACGAGCGCCTGGACGGCAGCCACGCTCCGCCCGAGGGGCGGATCGCCGCCGCGGCGGGCTGGCCGATGCCACGGTGGCTGCGAGCCCTGTTCGCCTGACACGCTCGACGTCCGCACCCTTCGGGGCGGACCTCGCGGTCCGGTGGGGCACGGGGCAGGGGGCGCTGCGACGGCGACGTCGCGGCGCCCCTTTCGCTTTCGGGGCGTCCGCGGGCCCGTAGGCGTGTCCCGCTTCGCCGCGGGCGGCCACTTCGCCGCGCCATGGGCGCGGTAGCCCGAGGGAACCTTATCGTCGGCGCTGCGTCTGATATGGTGCGACTGCGCCCGGAGGGGGCCGCGGCGACACGGGGATGCGGCGATGCGTTGGCAAGGGCGGCGGGAAAGCCAGAACGTCGAGGATCAGCGCGGCGCCGGTGGCGGCGGTGGATTCGGGGGCGGCTTCGGCGGTGGCGGCGGTGGCTTCCGGCTGCCGACCGGCGGTGGCCGCGGCCCGATGCTGGGCGGCGGCCGCGTCAGCATCTGGGTTCTCATCGTCGTCGGCATCGTCCTGTGGTTCATGGGCATCAACCCGCTGGTCCTGCTCGGCATCGACACCGGACCGACGGTGGAGCAGTCGCAGCCGCGGACCCCCGCACCGGGCGGTCAGGCCGGCAATCCCGGCGGGGGCGATGTCGCGACGTCGCGGACCGCCCCCTCGTCCGGCAGCAGCGCTGGCGGCCAGACGGCCGACGAGATGAAGCGGTTCGTCTCGGTGGTGCTGGCCGAGACGGAGGACGTCTGGCAGGAGCTCTTCAAGGTCGCCGGCCAGCGGTACCGCGATCCGACCCTGGTTTTGTTTTCAGGCGGCGTGTCGTCGGCATGCGGGTTCGCCAGCTCGGCGAGCGGACCGTTCTATTGCCCGGGCGACAGCAAGGTCTATCTCGACACCGAGTTCTTCGACGAGCTCGACCGCCGCTTCGGCGCGCCGGGCGACTTCGCCCAGGCCTACGTCATCGCCCACGAGGTGGGCCATCACGTGCAGAACCAGATCGGCGTGTTGCCGAGGTTCAACCAGATGCGGCAGCAGATGAGCACGGCGGAGGCGAACGCCATGTCGGTGCGCGTCGAGCTGCAGGCTGACTGCTTTGCCGGCGTGTGGGCGCACTTCACCGACCAGAAGGGATTGCTGGAGGCGGGCGACCTCGACGAGGCGCTGAACGCCGCCCAGCAGATTGGCGACGATACCCTGCAGAAGCGCCAGCAGGGCTACGTCGTGCCGGAGAGCTTCAACCACGGCACCTCCGAACAGCGCGCGCGCTGGTTCCGCACCGGCTTCGAATCCGGTCGCGCCGACAGCTGCGACACCTTCAACGCTGACCGCCTTTGACGCCGGTCGCCTTCGGCGCCGCTCGCCCCTGAAGCCGGGTGGCCGGACCGGCGGCATCACGACGGCTTGCCCGGCGGGCGCGCGGCGACGATTGTCGCGCCGGCGAGGGATGGAGCCGCAGCGATGAACGAAGATGCCGTGCGGGGGCTCGCCCGCAGCCTTCTCGACGCCGGTGTCGGCGAACTGACGGCGCGTCAACGCAAGGTGATCCTGAGGATCGCCGAGCGGACCTCGGTCTCCCGCGACGTCAACACCCAGTTCGACGACCAGCTGTCGTTCGGCGACCGTCTCGCCGACCAAGTGGCGGCGGTCGGCGGCTCGTGGGGCTTCATCATCGCCTTCGGTACGGTGATCGTCGGATGGGTCGGGCTGAATTCGGTGCTGCTGGCGCAGTGGGGCGAGCCCTTCGACCACTACCCCTACATCTTCCTAAACCTGATGCTGTCGATGCTGGCGGCCATCCAGGCGCCGGTCATCATGATGTCGCAGAACCGCCAGGCCGAGAAGGATCGCCTCGCTGCCACCCACGACTACGAGGTCAACCTCAAGGCCGAGATCGAGATCATGGCGCTGCACGACAAGCTCGACCAGCTACGCACGGAGCACATTGCAGCGCTCGTCGAGCGGCTGGACCGGCTGATCGCGGATGGCCGGGCCGTCGCCGAGCGGTCGGCGCTGTGAGAGGCCGGCCGTAGCGGTCGCCGCCGCCGCCGGCTGCGCAACGCGCGTCCGTCATCCGGACCGCGACGGCGTCACTCGCGCTCTGGCAGCGTCTCCTCGCCCTTGGCGGTGCGGATGAGGTTGACGAAGCGGGTGAAAAGGTAGTGGCTGTCGCGCGGGCCGGGCGAGGCCTCGGGGTGGTACTGCACCGAGAACACCGGCCGGTCCTTCAGGCGGATGCCGCAGTTCGAGCCGTCGAAGAGGGAGACGTGCGTCTCCTCGACCGCCTCCGGCAGGCTGCCGCGCTCGACGGCAAAGCCGTGGTTCATCGAGGTGATCTCGACCTTGCCAGTGGTGTGGTCCATCACCGGATGGTTCGCGCCGTGGTGGCCCTGGTGCATCTTCGCGGTGGTGCCACCGAGTGCGATGCCGAGCATCTGGTGGCCGAGGCAGATGCCGAACACCGGCAGGCCGGCATCGACGACGCCGCGGATCGCCGGCACGGCATACTCGCCGGTGGCGGCGGGATCGCCGGGTCCGTTCGACAGGAAAACGCCGTCGGGCCGGTGGCCGAGGATGTCTTCGGCGGTCGCCGTCGCCGGCACGACGGTGACGCGGCAGCCCTGGTCGGCCAGAAGCCGCAGGATGTTGCGCTTGATGCCGTAGTCGACGGCGACGACGTGGTGGCGCGGCGCTGCCTGCCGGCCGTAGCCCTTGTCCCACGCCCAGGAGGTCTCATCCCAGGTGTAGGTCTGGCGGGCGCTGACGTCCTTGGCGAGGTCGAGGCCGACGAGGCCCGGCCAGGCGGCGGCCTTGTCCTTCAGGTGCGCGAGGTCGAACACCCCGTCCGGCGCGTGGGCGATGACGCCGTTCGGCATGCCCTTCTCGCGGATGAGGTTGGTCAGGGCGCGGGTGTCGACGCCGGACAATCCGATGATGCCGCGGGCCGTGAGCCAGCGGTCGAGGCGGCGCATGGCGCGATAGTTCGACGGCTCGGTGACGGGGGCGCGGACGATGCAGCCGCGCACGCCGACGACGTCGGCCATGCCGACCGTCTCGACGTCCTCGTCGTTGGTGCCGACGTTGCCGACGTGGGGGAAGGTGAACGTGACAATCTGGCCGGCGTAGGAGGGATCGGTGAGGACCTCCTGGTAGCCAGTCATCGCGGTGTTGAAGCAGACCTCGGCGACGGCGCTGCCGGTGGCGCCGAAGCCGGCGCCTTCGATCACCGTGCCGTCGGCCAGCACGAGAACGCCGGTCGTCGGCGCTTCCTGCCAGCCCGGCGTCGCGGGGGCATTGTCTTGCATGGCACGTCCCGAGGATTATCTACTGGCGCGACGGCGCGAAGCGGGCGCACGGCCGGCCGACAGGACTAGGGCGATACGGCAAGACGGCCGCCGATGCAATGCCGCGGGGCGCCGGCTGCGCCCGCCGCAGAATGGCCTAAGCTGGATGGCGGCTTGCAACTTTGTCGACATCATGGCAGGTGACGGGGCGCCCGACGACGGCGGCACAAAATTCAGGCGATCCTGAAGTTGGTGGATTTTCAACGAGATGAGTGACATCTCCGGGTTTGCCAGCCCTTCCTCCGCGCGCTACTCTGGCGCTTCGGGACGAGGGTCGGAGTGCTGCATGCGGGATCGGATCGCGGCCGCCCTGAAGGCCGCCGCCGATGCGGAGGACAGGCGCCGGGCCTGCACCCTGCGCTTGATCGCCACCGCCGTTCGCGATCGCGACGGCGCCAGCCGCGGGCGCGGCTGCGACGGCATCGGGGATGCCGAGGTGCGGGCGCTGCTGCTGACGATGATCCGCCAGCGCGAGGAATCGGTCCGCGAGTACGAGGCGAGCGGCCGGCTCGACCTCGCCGAGGAGGAGCGCCGCGAGGTCGAGGTGATCCGCGAGTTCCTGCCGCCGCAGCTCGACGAGGGTGCCATGCGCTCGGCCTGCAAGGAGGTCGTCGACGAACTCGGCGCCCACGGCCTGCGCGACGTCGGCCGCACGATGGCGCGCCTTCGCGAACGCTACCCCGACCGCATGGACTTCGGCCAGGCGAGCAGCGTCGTGAAGGACCTGTTGCGCTAAGCCGCTCCGCGGGGCGGCGCACACCGCCGCGGCGCCGTCTCCCGCCGGGTGGTCGACGTGCCCACCGGAGGGTGGCGCGCCACGTTCCGGGAGCGCGATGGCGGCGCGCGGCGGTGGAAATCCGCACCGCGCCTGTGCATCGTGACCCGATGCGCACCGGTCCGCTCGGCCGTCTGTGATAGGGAGGGGCCATGCGCTTTCCCGACCACCTCCTCGACGAGATCCGCACGCGCCTGCCGCTCTCGGAGGTGGTCGGCCGGCGGGTGACGTGGGACAAGCGCAAGTCGCAGCCGCTGCGCGGCGACCTGTGGGCGTGCTGCCCGTTCCACCAGGAGAAGTCGCCGTCCTTCCACGTCGACGACCGCAAGGGCTTCTACCACTGCTTCGGCTGCGGAGCCTCCGGCGACCACATCCGCTTCATCATGGAGACGGAAGGCCTGTCGTTCCCCGAGACGGTGGAGCGGCTCGCCGCCGACGCCGGGGTGCCGCTGCCGGCGCGCGACGCCGAGAGCGAGCGCCGCGACATGCGCCGCAAGGGCCTCGCCGAGGCGGTCGAGCTCGCCGCCCTTTATTTCGAGCAGCGCTTCCGCTCCGGTGCCGGTCGCGAGGCGCGCGAGTACGCCGAACGTCGCCGGCTCTCGCCGGAGACGCTGCATGCCTTTCGCATCGGCTACGCCCCCGGCGACCGGGATGCGCTGACCCGCCATCTCGTCGCGTCGGGCGTCGACGAGGCGACGATCGTCGAGGCGGGTCTCGCCGGCCGGCCGGAGGACGGGCGCGCCGTCTACGACCGCTTCCGCAACCGCCTGATGATCCCGATCCACGACGCCCGCGGGCGGGTGGTGGCGTTCGGCGGCCGGGCGCTCGCCACCGGTCAGGAGCCTAAATATCTCAACTCCCCGGAGACGCCGCTGTTCTCGAAGCGCGCGCTGCTGTTCAACGCCCACCGCGCCCGCGAGGCGGCCCACACGAGCGGCTCGGTGGTGGTGGTCGAAGGCTATCTCGACGCCATCGCGGTGTCGCAGGCGGGCATCCGCGGCGTCGTGGCGACGCTCGGCACGGCCTTCACGGAGGAACAGATCCGCGCGCTGTGGCGGCTCGCGCCGGAGCCGGTGATCTGCTTCGACGGCGACAAGGCCGGCATCAGTGCCGCGCACCGCGCCATCGACCGCATCCTGCCGCTGGTGGAGGCGGGGCGCTCGTTCAACTTCGCCTTCCTGCCCGAGGGCAAGGACCCGGACGACCTCATCGCCGACGGCGGCGCGGCGCGCTTCCTCGCCGAGGTGAAGGCGGCGGCACCGCTGTTCGACGTGATGATGGAGCGCGAGCTCGCCGGCGCCCGCCTCGACACGCCGGAACGGCGGGCTGCGCTGGAAAAGCGGCTCGACGAGCTCGTCGCCACCATCCGCGACGCCCGCGTCTCGCGCGAGTACCGCGCCGCCCTGAAGCTGCGCCTGTCCGAGCGTCTGTGGCGCAGCCAGGGCGAGCGGGCGGCCGCGCGCGGCCAGCAGCAGCGGGGAGAGCGCGGGCGCCCGGCGGAGCCGCCCGGGGCGGCCCTCAACGGCCCGCTGACGACGCCGCCGAAAGAGCCGGGCGCCGTCGACAGGCTGGTGCTCGGCCTGCTCGTCGAGCATCCGGGCCTCGTCGCCGCCCACTACGAGCGCATCGCCCATCTGCCGCTGCGCAGCGAGCGTCACCGCGCCTTTCGCGACGCGCTCCTCGACGTCGTCGCCGATGCCGCCCACGGCGGCGGCGAGCACCAGGACGTCGCCGCCGGCGAGGTGCTCGCCCGTCTCGACGGCCCGTTCTTTCAGATCCTGCGCGAGGTGCACGGCGGCGGCCAGGGGTTGCGACGCGCCTTCGGGCTGCTCACCTTCCATCCGAGCGCCGACTTCGTCGAACGTTACGTGCTGCTGCTCGTCGAGAAGATCGAGATCGCCGTGCTCGCCGAGGAGA
>CAMDHY010000016.1 GCA_945898215.1 Pseudoxanthobacter soli DSM 19599
CGTGACGACGGCCGCCGCACCGCCTCGGAAGGTCCGCCGGAATGTCCCAGCCCGCCCAGATCTGGTCCGCCGCCGACTATGCCCGCAACGCCGGCTTCGTACCGGCGCTCGGCGGCCCGGTGGTCGACCTGCTCGATCCGCGCCCCGGCGAGCGCATCCTCGATCTCGGCTGCGGTGACGGCGTGCTGACGCAGGAACTCGCCGCCCGCGGCGCCATCGTCACGGGCTTCGACGCCTCGCCGGAACTCGTCGACGCCGCCCGTGCGCGCGGCGTCGAGGCTCGCGTCGGCGACGGCCAGCGGCTACCGTTCTCCCAGGCCTTCGACGCGGTGTTCACCAACGCCGCCCTGCACTGGATGCCCGACCACGCGGCGGTGGCGACCGGCGTGCGTCGCGCGCTGGTGCCCGGCGGCCGCTTCGTCGGCGAGTTCGGCGGCCACGGCAACGTCGCGGCGATCGTCACCGCGCTGATCGCCGTGCTCGAGCGCCACGGCGTCGACGCCCGCACGCGCATGCCGTGGACCTATCCGACGGTCGGCGAGTTCTCGCAGCTCCTGGAGGACGCCGGCTTCGAGGTGCTGTCGATCGCCGCCATCCCGCGGCCGACGCCGCTGCCGACCGGCCTCGCTGGCTGGCTCGACACCTTCGCCAACCCCTTCCTCGGCGGCTTCCCCGAAGAGGAGCGGACGGCCATCCTCGCCGCTGTCGAGGCGCTGTGCGCTCCGAGCCTGCGCGACCGTTCCGGCGGCTGGACGGCGGACTATGTCCGCCTGCGCTTCGCCGCCAAGCGGCTCGACTGAAGCGGCACGGCGACCCGGAACGTCGCTGCGCCAGGACGACGCGGGCGCTGAGGGTCAACGCTCAGGTCAAGCGCTCTCCACGCTCCCGCTTTCAGCCCTCTCCCCGACCTTCGCGGCCGGAACCGTATGGCCGCCCCAGCGCCGCCGCCCGGAAGGCCGACGGGCTCGTGCCCGTCGCCCGCCTGAAGGCGCGGCTCGCGTGGGCGGGGTCGTCGAAGCCGGCGGCGAGCGCCAGCATCGTGACGCTGCGGCCGGCGAGCCGCGGATCGGCGAGATCGCGGATGAGCCGCTGCAGCCGGCGGGCGCGGATGCGCTCCGCCACGGTGCCGCCGGTCGCCGCGAACGCCATGTGCAGATAGCGCGGCGTCACCCCGAGGCGGGCGGCGAGCCGCGTCGGCGTCAGCCCGGGATCGTCGAAGTGGCGGTCGATGAGGGCCCTAGCGCGGTCGCGCAGTCCGGATGCTCCCGCCGCCGCCGCTGGCGCCACCAGTCCGGCGATGAGGTCGAGCGCGAAGTCGACCGACTGCGCCGCGCTCGGGGCCGCGAGGGCGGCGGCGTGGCGACCAAGCGCGGCGAGGTGGGCCGCGAGCAGCGCGCCGGCGCCGGCCTCCGTCGTGATCTTCCCCCACGGCGGCGTCCCGCGCCGCCCGAGCGCCCGCTCCAGCCGCTCGCGCGGCAAAAGCAGCGTCAGCTTGTGCAGCGGCGCCGGCACCGAGAAATCGATCGGCCGGGTGCCGTCCCAGAGAAACAGGTCGCCGGCGCCGAGCTCCGTGGCGCCTTCCCCCTGGCGCACGTGTTCGCGGCCGGACAGCACCAGCAAGAGCCCGGCGAACGCCCGCTCGGTGCGGCGGATTTCGCTGGCGCGGCGGTGGCCGGCGCACGGCGCGCCGCGATATTCGACGAGCATGCCGTCGCCCAGGCCCTGCCAGGCGAGGCGCACGCCGAACGGCTCCGGCCGGCACTCGGTCAGCGTCCATGGCAGGTGGACGCGGCTCAGTTCCGCCCGCACCCCCTCGCCGGCATCAGACGGGGCGAGCCCGCGCGTGTCCCAGTGACCCTGCATCGCCGTCGTCCCGGCCGTTCCCCGCACCGCCACCTCTGCGGGTGGTCGGGCTCGACGAGCCTACCATCGCACCGCCCGGCTGACGACGGCGCCGATCGGCGGCGGTGTTCCCCGATGTCCAAGCCGGCCTTCCCTCCCGTCCAAGCGGCGCCGCCGCCGCGCCGCTAGGCTCGCGCGCAGCGCCGCCGGTGGAAGAGCGGCAGGCAGAACAGACCTTCACGGGAGGCAACGGCGATGCGCCACGACATCGAGTTCAGCACCGAGGACGGCGTCACTTTGCGCGCCTGGCACTATCCGGCCACGGGCGTCGAGGGCCCGGCGCCGCTCGTCGTCATGGCGCACGGCTTCTCGGCGACGCGCGAGATCCATCTCGCCGGTTTTGCCGAGGTGTTCCAGGCCGCCGGCCTCGGCGTGCTGGTCTACGATCACCGCAATCTCGGGGCGAGCGACGGTGCGCCGCGCGGCCACATCGACCCGTGGGCGCAGGTCACCGGCTACCGTGATGCGATCACCTTCGCGCAGACCATGCCCTCGGTGGACCCCGCCCGCATCGGCGTCTGGGGCTCGAGCTATTCCGGCGGCCACGTGCTGGTCGTCGGCGCCATCGACCGGCGGGTGAGGTGCATCGTCGCCCAGGTGCCGCTCACCTACGGTCTGGAGACCGCCCGCCGCCTCGTCCGCGGCGATCACTGGGCCGGCCTGCGCGCCGCCTTCGACGCCGACCGCGCCGCGCGCGCCCGCGGCGAGCCGGGGATGCGGATGCCGGTGACGGCGCCGGAGGGCCAGCCGTGTGCGCTGCCGACGGCCGACACCTACGCGTTCTTCACCCGCCTCGCCGCCGAGCACCCGGAGGCCTGGACGAACGAGGTGACGCTGCAGTCGATCGAGCTCTTCACCGAATACGAGCCGGCCACCTACATCGCCCGCATCGCCCCGACGCCGCTCCTCGTCGTCGTCGCTGCCGGCGACCACCTCACCCCCTTCGACCTCACCGCCCACGCCTTCGAGGAAGCCCTCGAGCCGAAGGAACTTCTCGTGCTGCCGGGCGGCCACTTCGAGGCCTATACGGGCAAGCCCTTCGAGATCTCGTCCGCCGCCCAGTGCGCCTGGTTCAAGCGGCATTTGTGAGGAGGGGGCTGGCTCGGTTCAGGCCTGCGGCCCGAACCGCCCCTCGCGGAGGAAGCGCACCGTCGCCTCGATGACGCGGTCGTGGACGGGGAAGAAGGTGTGGCCGGCGTGGACGACGCGGTGGTCGGCCATGCCGGAAAGCCGCGTGCTCGCCACCGACACCTTGCCGTCGTGCGGGCGCGGCAGCACGAAGTTGCCGATGGGGTCGAGGGAGACGTCGCCGGCGAGCACGCCGCAGGGATAGTCGACCGGCCCGAACAGGTTGGCCACGGCCGCCTGGTCGGTGCCGAGTTCCTGGCCGACCGGGCCGGCGATCCAGCGATAGGGCGGCAGCCGGCGCAGCGCGTCGGCCACTTCCGAGCCGTGGTTGGGGGTGGCGAGCAGCACGACGCGGCCGAGCCGGTCGGGCCGGTGGCGCGTCAGATAGGCGCGCGTGACGAGCCCGCCGAGCGAATAGCCGATGAAGTGGATGGCGGGCGCGGCCGCGATGGCGCCGGCCACCGCCGGTGCCGACAGCGCCGCGTGGACGTGCTCGACGAGGGCAGACAGCCCGAGCTTCGTCGAGGGATAGCCGAGGTTGTGGACGGTGTAGCCCTCGGCCTCGAGCCGGCGCTCGAGGCGCCGCATCTGCCGCGGCGAGCGCAAAATGCCGTGCAGCAGCACGACGTGTTCGCCCGCCGCCACGGCCGCCACCGGTCGCTGGCGGCCGGCCGTCGCGTCCCCCGTTGTCGGCGCGCCGACGGCGGCTTCAATCGCGGCGTCGTCGCCGCGCCGGCTCAGCTCGAGCGCGGCTGCGGCACGATCCTGAGATAGGGCTTCAGCGTCTTCCATCCGCCGGGAAACTTCTCCTTGGCCGCCTCATCGGAGACCGACGGCACGATGATGACGTCCTCGCCGTTCTTCCAGTCGGACGGCGTCGCCACCGAGAACTTGGCGGTGAGCTGCAACGAGTCGATGACGCGCAGGATCTCTTCGAAATTGCGCCCCGTCGAGGCCGGATAGGTGAGCGACAGCTTCAGCTTCTTGTCCGGCCCGATGACGAACACCGAGCGCACCGTCATGGTGTCGCTGGCGTTCGGGTGGATCATTCCATAGAGGTCCGACACCTTGCGGTCGGCGTCGGCGATCATCGGGAAATTGGGCGCGTGGCCCTGGGTCTCGGCGATGTCGGCGGCCCAGCGGCCGTGGGCGTCCAGCGGGTCGACCGACAGCCCGATGACCTTGACGTTGCGGCGGTCGAACTCCGGCGTCAGCCGCGCCACGGTGCCGAGCTCGGTGGTGCACACCGGCGTGAAGTCCTTCGGGTGCGAGAACAGCACGCCCCAGGAGGAGCCCAGCCACTCGTGGAAGTGGATGGTCCCTTCCGTCGTCTCGGCGGTGAAGTCCGGCGCGATGTCGCCCAGGCGGATCGTCATGATGGCTCTCCCGGTTGTCGTCGCCGCAGCGGCAATGGCTCGCCGGCTCCGGCGCTCACTCGTCTCGAAGGCTGCCGGGAGCCTATCGCAGCCGCGCCCCGGCGGCGAGCCGCGGCATTTCCCGGATGGCGCCGTCAGGGGCATGCCGTTGCGGTCTCGGCGCGATGGGCGGAACGGCGTGGCGCACGGCGCCTTGCAGCGACGATACGGAATGTGAACCTTCGTGATGGAACCATGCATGGTGGTGCGGCGGACACATGTGTTAGCCGGTCTTTCGCGGGGAAGTTTCGAGAACCCGGTGGCGCTGGCTCGGCGCCGCCGCCGGAGTTGCTGCATGTTCCGTCCGCGTGTCGGCCGTCTTTCGGCCGCGCTTGTCTCGCTCGCGACCGTGATAGCCCTGTCGTCGGCCGAACCGCCCCGCGCCGGCGACGGCGTCGACGCCTGTTCCGTCCCTTCGGAACTCATCGGCTTCACCGCCGGCCTCGAGCGCACCCGCGTCCGTATCGCCGGCGGCGGCGAGGCGACGATCCTCGCGATCGGGTCCTCGTCGACGGAAGGCGTCGGCGCGACCGACCCCGACCACACCTATCCCGCCCGTCTCGCCGCCCACCTCGCCTCCCGCGTCCCCGGGGCGGCGGTCAGGGTGGTCAACCGCGGTATCGGCGGCGAGGTGGTCGCCACCACCGCCGCGCGGCTCAGGACCGAGGTGGCGGCCGTCCGGCCGGATCTCGTCATCTGGCAGGTCGGCACCAACGACGCGGTGCGCGGCGTCGGCCTCGACGCCATGGCCGCCCTCGTCGAGGACGGGCTCGTCTGGCTGGACGCCCAGGGCATCGACGCCGTGCTGATGGACCCGCAGTTCTATCCGCGCATCGCCGACAACGCCGGCTACCGGCAGGCGGTGACGGTGATCGCCGACCTCGCCGCCCGCCACGGCGTGCCGCTGGTACGCCGCTATGAGGCGATGCGCTACTGGGCGGGCCGGCCGCAGCCCGTCTCGATGCTGTCGGGCGACGCCTTCCACATGAACGACCAGTGCTACGAGTGCATCGCCGGCATGATCGCCGGCAGCCTCGCCGCCCGCTGGACCGAGGCGGCGGCGCCGGCGGCGGCCGCTCCGCAGGGCGCGCAGTCGGCGAGTGCCGCCGCTGCCACGCCCGCCCCGACGGCGCCGGTCGGGCTGGCGATCTCGGCGCTCGGCGGCGGCACGGCCGCCACGACCCCAGTGAAGAGCGCCGCCGCCCCCGTGCAGGCGACGTCGGCGGTGGTGCAGTAGCGGCGTCACGCGGGGTCTTTGCCGGGCTGGCCGGGCTCGCTACCCTCGGCAGCGCGCCGGACGGCGGCGCGGCGACGTCACGAGGGCGAGCATGGGTACGATCGGCACCACCACCGGCACCGGCCGGCCCCCGCACGCTCCGGGCCAGGCCGCGAACGGTCTCGCCGGCCTTGCCGCCGTGGCACTCCTCGCGGCCGCCGGCCCCGCCCTTGCCGCCGACCGCGCGGGCGAGCTGAAGACCTTCCGCGACTGGGTGATCGGCTGCGACAACACGCTGTCGTGCACCGCCCTCGGGCTCGCCCCCTCCGACGGCGCCGGCTCAGCCTTCGTCAAGATCGCCCGCGTCGGCGGCCCGGCCGCGACGCCGGAGGTGAGCGTTGTCGTCTATGCCGAAACGACGCCGGCCGCGCCGCGCCTGCGGCTGCGTCTCGACGGCGGCAAGGGGCCGGGCCTGCCGTCCGACGTGCTCGCGGCCGAGTTCGACGGCCAGTTCGCGCGCGCCCGCCTCACGGGCGCCGACGCCGCGGCGGTGATCGCCGCCCTGCTGCCGGCGAAGGGCCTGACGGTGGAGCTCCTGGACGGGACGCAGAGCCTGTCGTCTTCGCCGGTGTCGCTCTCCGGCTCCTCGGCGAGCCTGCGCTACATGGATGCCGAGCAGGGCCGCGCCGGCGGCGTCACGGCCCTGGTGGCCACCGGCTCCGCCGCTGCGGGCAAGGTTCCGGCCGCACCCGCCGCACCGCTCGTCACGGCCGAAGCGATGAGCGAACTCAATCCGCCGCCGAAGCGCCGTCCCGCCGGCATTCCCGCCGCGAACGCCGAAGACTGCCCGATCGACACGACGGAGGTGGCGGTGTCGCTCCCCGGCGGGCGCACCCTGTGGGGCACCTGCATCAGCGCCGGCGCCTACAACTTCACCTACGACTTCTGGGTCGCCGGAAACGGCAAGCCGCAGCCCGCACGCTTCGAGGTGCCCGGCGCCGGCGCGGTGATGTCGATGGGTGAGGACGACGACTACGGCGCCCTCACCAACCCGGGCGTCTCCGAGGACGGCATGGTGCTGTCGGCCTTCGCCAAGGGGCGCGGCATCGGCGATTGCGGCTCGCTCGGCGAGTGGGCCTTCGACGGCGAGGGCTTCCGCGCCCTCACCTATGCGGCGATGGGCACCTGCATGGGCGTGCCGCCGGACGACTGGCCGGTGCTCTGGACCGCCCGCCGCCGCTGAGGCGCGTTCGGCGTCCGACCCGGCGGCGCCGATCCTCGCCGCGGTGCGGCTACTCCGCCGCCCGCTCGGCGTCCGTGCAGTCCCCCGGCCGCTCCACCTCCACGGTCGAGTGGGCGATGCCGAAGCGCTCGGCGAGCCGCGCCTTGACCTTGCGCACCACCGGCGCCGTCTCCATCCCATCGGCGACGACGACGTGCAGGGTCGCGTTGAGGCGGCCCTCGGCGAGCGTCCAGGCGTGGACGTGGTGGGCCTCCTCGACGCCCGGCACCGTCTCCGTGAGGTCGGCGGCGATCGCCGGCCCCTCGGCGCCCTCCGGCGCGCCCTCGAGCAGCACGTGGGCGGATTCGCGCATCAGCGAGATGGTCGCGCGCAGCAGCAGCACCGCCACGACGAGCGACAGGATCGGGTCGATCGGCACCCAGCCGGTCAGCCAGATGACCAGCGCCGCGATCACCGCGCCGACCGAGCCGAGCAGGTCGGAGAGGACGTGCAGGATGGCGCCGCGGATGTTCATGTTGCGCTCGCCGCCGGCCAGCACGAAGAACGCGGCGATGTTGGCGCCGAGGCCGGCGAGCGCCACGATCCCCATCGTCTCCGCGTCGATCGCCACCGGCTCGGCGAAGCGCTGCACGGCCTCGATGACGATCCAGGCGGTGAGCAGCAGCAGCGCCACGGAATTGGCGAAGGCGACCAGCACCGTCATGCGGTGGTGACCGAAGCTCATCGTCGCCGAAGCCGGCCGCCGCACCATGCGGAAGGCCCACCAGGCGAGCGCCAGCGCCACCGCGTCGGTGAGCATGTGGGCGGCGTCGGCGAGCAGCGCCAGCGAGCCCGAGACGACGCCGCCGATCGCCTCCACCACCATGAACGAGACGGTGATGGCCGCGGCGATCGCGGTGCGCGTCTCGCTCGATGAGCCGTGCGAATGCCCGGCATGCCCGCCGCCGCCGGGCGAATGGCCCGCATGGTCATGCCCGGCATGCGCCGGCCCGTCGTGGTCGTGGTGCGCGTGGCCGGCATGGGCCGCGTGGCCGGCGTGGCCGCCGGGGCCGTCGTCGTCGCGGTGGTCGTGCGAGCTCATCGGCGAACCCTCGGTGCTGCGGTGGCGCGAGAGAGCCAGAAGCCGGCCCCGCCCGCAAGCCCCGCCCGCAAGCCTCTCCGTCGTCAGTGCGGCGGTGACAGAAGCCGCGCGGCGCGCAGATATTGTGGCGGCAAACGGATCTCGCCGCCGAGCGCCGCCGCCGCCCGCAGGCCCCAGCGCGGGTCGGCGAGGAAGCCGCGGGCGAGCGCCACGAGGTCCGCGCGGCCGTCGGCGACGATCGCCTCGGCCTCGGCCGGGGTGGTGATCATGCCGACGGCGCGGCTCGCGACGCCGGCCTCCCTGCGGATGCGCTCGGCGAACGGCACCTGGAACAGCGGCGCCGCCGGCACTTTCGCCGCCGGATTGATGCCGCCGGTGGAGCCGCAGACGTAGACGACGCCCTCCGCCTTCAGCACGCGCGCGATTTCCACTGCGTCGTCGCCGTCGATCCCGCCGGGCGTCCAGTCGGTCGCCGAGATGCGCGCCCCGAGCGGGATCCGCGCCGGCAGCGCCGCCCGCACCGCCGACACGACTTCGCGCAGGAAGCGCGCGCGGTTCTCGAAGGAGCCGCCGTAGCCATCCTCGCGGACGTTCGACAGCGGCGAGAGGAACGAGTTGATCAGGTAGCCGTGGGCGCAGTGCAGCTCGACGACGTCGAAGCCGATGCGCGCCGCCCGCTCCACCGCCTGCACGAAGGCGGCGATCGTCCGGGCGATGCCGGCCGCGTCGAGGGCCTCTGGCGCCGGCCGGTCGGGCGTCAGCGGCAGCGCCGAGGCGGCGACCGTCGGCCACGGGTCCTCGCCCGGCTTCAGGCCGTGGCCGCCCTCCCAGGGGCGCGCCGTCGACGCCTTGCGACCGGCGTGGCCGATCTGGATGCCGAACTTCGTGCCCGGCGGCGCCACCCGTCGCGCCGCGTCGAGGACCCGCTTCAGCGCCGCCTCGTTGTCGTCGCTGTAGAGCCCGAGGCAGCCGTGGGTGATGCGGCCGCGCCGCTCCACCGCCGTCGCCTCGACGACGACGAGCCCGGCGCCGGACATCGCCATCATCATCAGGTGCTGGTGGTGCCAGTCGTTCGCCGAGCCGTCGTCGGCGGAATACTGGCACATCGGCGCGACGACGATGCGGTTTTGCAGCGTCACCGGTCCGATGTCGAACGGCGTCAGCAGAGCTGCGGTCATGGCGTCATCCGGACTGGAGCATCGACGGGAGTCCGGCCGGCGGGGAGGCACGGCCGAGTGTCGCCAAGCCTAGCCGAGCCGCCGGCCGCGGGCCAGCCGCCCCGGCGCGGGGCGGCTCTGCACCGGACGACGGCGGAGGGCGAGTGCCTCGCCGCTCACCCCCCGGCGCGCAGGTCGTCGATCGACTTCGTCGGCGTGATCGCCTGCGGGTCGAGCTTGACGTGCAGCAGCGCCGGCCGGCGCGAGGCGATTGCCGCGGCGAGCGCCGGGGCAAAATCCTCGCTCGTCTCCACTGTCGCGCCTTGGGCGCCGTGGGCGCGGGCGAGGGCGGCGAAGTCCGGGTTCTTCATCGTCGTGCCGGAGACGCGGCCGGGATAGGCGCGCTCCTGGTGCATGCGGATGGTGCCGTAGATGCCGTTGTCGATCACCACGACCACGATCGCCGCACCCGCCTGCATCGCGGTGGCGAGCTCCTGGCTGGTCATCTGGAAACAGCCGTCGCCGGCGAGCGCCACCACCACCTTGTCGGGGTGGGCGAGCTTTGCCGCGATCGCCGCCGGCAGGCCGTAGCCCATCGAGCCGGACGTCGGCGCCACCTGCGTGCCGTAGCGGCGGAAGCGGTGGAAGCGGTGCAGCCAGATCGCGTAGTTGCCGGCGCCGTTGGTGAGGATGGCGTCCTCCGGCAGCGCCCGGAGCGCCGCCACCACCGCCGCCATCTGGAACGTGCCCGGGTGCGCCGGCACCGTCTCGCTCCAGCCGAGGTAGTCGGCGCGGGCGGTGCGGCTCGCCTCGCCCCAGGAGATCGTCGTCGGTGGCTGCAGGCCTTCCAGCGCCGCGGCAAACGCCTGCGGGCTCGCATTGATGGCGAGCGAGGGCTGGTAGACCTTGCCGAGCCCGTCGGCGTCCGGCAGCACGTGCACCAGCGCCGGCAGCGGCGCGCCGGGTGCGATGAGCGTGTAGCTCTGCGATGGCACCTCCGACAGCGGGTCGCCGACGACGAGGAGCAGGTCGGCCTCCCGGATGCGCGCCAAAAGCTTCGGGTTGACGCCGAGGCCGAGATCGCCGGCATAGTTCGGGTGGTCGGCTGGAAACAGCATCTGCCGGCGGAAGGTGACGGCCACCGGCAGTTCGAAACGCTCGGCGAAGCGCACGGTGGCGGCCACCGCCGCCTCCGACCAGCGGCCGCCGCCGAGCACGACCATCGGCCGCTCCGCCGCCCACAGCCGTTTCTGCAGCCGCGCCATGTCGGCGAGCCCCGGCCACGTCTCGACCGCCTCGACGCGCGGCGCGTCGGCGGCCGTCGCCATCGCCGTCAGCATGTCCTCCGGCAGCGCCACCACCACTGGCCCAGGCCGGCCCTGCATGGCGACGCGGAAGGCGCGGGCGACGAGTTCCGGCACGCGCGCGGCATCGTCGATCTCCACCGCCCACTTGGCGAGCGTGCCGAAGACGGCCTTGTAGTCGACTTCCTGGAAGGCGCCGCGGTGGCGCATGCCGGTCTCGATCTGGCCGACGAACAGGATCATCGGCGTGCCGTCCTGCTCGGCGACATGGACGCCGGCGCTGGCGTTGGTGACGCCCGGCCCGCGCGTGCAGAAGGCGATGCCGGGCCGGCCGGAGAGCTTGCCGTCAGCCTCCGCCATCATCGCCGCCCCGCCCTCCTGACGGCAGACGACGAACTCGATGTCGCTGTCGCACAGCGCGTCGAGGACGGCGAGATAGCTCTCGCCGGGAACGCCGAAGACGCGGCGCACACCCTGGATGGCGAGCTGGTCGACGAGGAGGCGGGCGCCGGTGCGCGCGGCGTCGGCGCCCGTCACGAGGCTACCCGCGCGCCGCCGAGGGCGCCGTTCGCGGCTTCGTCCGAACCGTCCTCGTCGCCGTCCTCGGGGGTGGTGAGTGCCGTGGACGCCCCGTGCGGGTCGAGGGTGACGACGACGCGATCGCGGCCTGCCGCCTTGGCCTGATAGAGGGCGGAGTCGGCCGCCGCCACCACCGCCTGCGGGCTGCCGCCGTCGCGCGGCGCCTCGGCGATGCCGATGGAGATCGTCACCGGCCCGAGCATCTCGCCGGCGTGCACAACGGGCACCGCCCGCAGCGCCCGGCGGAAATGGTCGACGCGCTCGAACGCCTCGGCGGCGTCGGTCTCGTGCAGGAGCACCAGAAACTCCTCTCCTCCGAAGCGGCAGCCGACGTCACCCTCGCGGAACTCGCGGGTGATCATCTGCCCCACCTCCTTCAGGACGCGGTCCCCGGCCTCGTGGCCGTGGCTGTCGTTGAAGCGCTTGAAGTGGTCGACGTCCATCATCAAAACGCTGAACGGCACGCCGGAGCGTCGCGCCCGAGCGAATTCCTTGTCGAGAACCTCCTCTGCGAAGCGCCGGTTGTGCAGCCCTGTGAGCGGGTCGCGGATCGACAGCTCGCGCAGCGACTGGCGCAGCCGCACGTTGAACAGCGCGAGGCCGGCGGAGGCGATCGCCGCCACCATGTCGGCGAGGAAGCGCTCCGCCGCCTCCGGCCCCATCCCGCCGGTGGAGATGGTGATGACGCCGAGGGTCTGGCCCTGCACGAACACCGGCACGCAGACGTGCCCCTCGTCGGTCTCGTGGACGTGGCGGCAGCCCGGGCCGCCGTGGCCGGGAACGTGGGCATAGGCGCGCCCGAGCCGGAGCGACCAGCAGGCGTCGGGAACGTAGGTCTGCTCGCCCTGGATGCTGCCCCCCCAGCGCGCCGCCACCTCCAGCACGTCGCGGCTCTGGCGCAGCAGCGCCGCGGCGCCGCGCCGGCCGAGGGTCAGGTCCGGCATCGTCGTCTCGAGGACGTGCATCGCCTCGTCCATCGTCTGGCAGGCCTGGATGAGCTCGGTGACGCGGGCGAGCGTCTCGTCGAAATATTTGCGCGCCTCCAGCGCCTGGGCCCGGCCCGTCGCCTCGGCCGAAACTGCCGACAGCTCGCGCGTGCGCTCTTCGACCCGGTGCTCGAGATCGTCCAGCACCCGCCGCAGCTCCGCCTCGGCAGTCTCCGACGCCGCCCGCCGCTCCTCGAGCGCCGCCGCCATCTCGTCGAAGGCGACGCCGAGCCGCCGCAGCTCGTCGGCGCCACCGACCTCGCCGGCCCGCACCCCGGCTTCGCCGCGGGTCAGGCGCTCGGCGGCGCGCACCAGCCGGCCGACCGGCTGGCGCACCGACCAGCTCGCCAGCACAAAGCTCAGGGTCAGCACGAGCGCCAGCAGCATGGTGACGCCGAGCCCCGAGCGTACCGCCATCGACCGCGCCTCGGCATAGAGGACGCGGGCGTCGTCGCCGACGGTGACGAACAGGGTCTGTCCGAACGCGTCGACGCTCGCGGTGGCATAGACCTCCGTGTCCATCGCCGCCTCGCCGGTGCCGATCACCGCGGGATCGCGCAAACCGTCGAGAAATACGTCGCGCTGCCCCTCGGGCAGCCGCTTGCCGACGAGATCCCCGGCGATCGGCGAGCGCGCCAGCACCATGCCGTCGCTCGCCCACAGCGTCACGTCGTGGGCGGAGATGGTCGCCTGCAGGGTCGTCGTGTCGAGGTAGCGCTGCAGGTCGATGCCGGCGACGAGGACGCCCTCGATGCCGCCGGCCGCGCCCTCGAACTGGATCGCCACCGGCACCACCGGCTTGCCGGACAGGCGCCCGATCACCGCGGTGCCGACCTGGGCGTTGCGCGACTGCAGCGCGGCCTGGAAGTAGGCGCGATCGGCGAGGTTGGCGGTGTGGTTGCCGCCGATGGAGCAGATGGGGTTGCCGCCGGTCGTCAGCACCGAGAGGCTGCTGAACAGGTCGTACTTGCCGGCGATGACGGCGAGCAGGTCCGGGCAGGAGCCGAGGCGGGTCCCCTGCAGCTGGTTGCTCGCCACCACCGTGAAGAGCATGTCCTCGACCGAGCCGATGGTGCGGGACAGATCGACGGCGATCACCTGGGCCTCGGCCTTCAGGTTCTCGTTGCGGATCATGTGGCGGGAGTTGTTGGTGTCGACGATCATGAGCGCGATCAGCACGGCGCACGGCACCATGATGACGACGCCCATCGACAGCATCCGCCCGTGGATGCTGCCGAGAAAACGCTTCAACTGCCCGACGCCCCCCACGTCTGTCCCCATCCCGTCACTGGTCCTGCAGGCGCCCGATGCCCGCCTACACGCGCTGGCTTGCGCGAGGGCGTCCCCGCCGGCGTCGATGCTGGCGCCGACCCCCGTCCGTGCGCCGATATCCGCCTCGAGATGACGGACACCCGTCTTATCCGACGACAATAGGACAGTGGATGGGAGTTTTCACCGTGCAGCGCCGTTGGCGTCAGCGCGGATCGCGGGCGATGCGGTAGCCGATTTCCAGCGTTCGCTCCGGCGGCAGGGCGAAACGGTCGGCGCCGCGCCCGCCGTTTCGCTGCAAAACCACGAAGATCGCCCACAGGATGTCGCCGAGCGAGCGGATGCGGGCCGGCATCAGCGGTCGCTCGGCGCCGGTGACGTAGACCACCGCCGCCGGGTCGATGCCGAGATCGTGAAGGGCGGGGGCGATGGTCGCGGGCAGATCGACGATCTGCATGTAGCCGATCCTGAGCTCGATGCGGGCGACGCGGGCGCCGAGCCGTTCCACCCCGACCTGCTCGGCCACCGGGATGCGCGGCCGGCCCATCACGCGCACGGAGACAACGACGGCGCGCGAGAACACCGCCCCGATCTGCTCGTTGAGGCGGGCGAGGGCAACGGGCACGCTGGTGCCGGAGCGCGACAGGAAGGCCACCGGCCGCTCGACCGTCGGCGTCGCCGCGTCGAACAGCGCCGCCTCGTCGGCGAGGTCGCGGGCCCGCTCGTCGAGGGCGACGATGGTGCGCCCGGTACCGAAGCGCCAGGCCGACATCACCAGGAGCGCCATGGCGGCGAGCGACACCGGCAGCCAGCCGCCGGTCTCGAACTTTCCGATGTTGGGGAGGAAGAAGGCGAGGTCGAGGGCGAGCAGGGCGATGCCGACCGCGATCGCGACCGGGCGCGGCCAGCGCCGCAGCATGATCTGGGCGGCGACGAACAGCACGGTGGTGGTGATCATCGCGGTGGCGACGGCGAGGCCGTAGGCGTCGGAGAGCGCGTCGGAGGAGCGAAAGCCGATGACGGTGGCGATCGACAGCACCGCCAGGAAGACGTTGAGGCTGCCGATGTAGACGTGGCTCTGGTTCTGGTCGGTGGTGTGGGTGATGGCGACCGGCATCAGGAAGCCGGTCTCCATCGCCTGCTTGGCGAGGCTGAAGACGCCGGTCACCACCGCTTGCGATGCGATCACCGTGGCGGCGGTGGCGAGCAGCAGCAGCGGCAGCTGCATCCAGCCCGGCGCCAGCAGGTAGAACGGGTTGCGCAGGGCGTCGTGGTCGGCGAGCAGCAGCGCGCCCTGGCCGAAATAGTTCAGGACCAGCGCCGGCATGGCGAGGAAGAACCACGCCCGCGCGATTACCGGCCGGCCGAACTGGCCGAGATCGGCATAGAGCGCCTCGCCGCCGGTGATGGCGAGGAACACCGCCGCCAGGATGAGGCCGGCGCGCGCCGGATCGCTCGCGAGCAGCCCGAGCCCGTGGCGCGGGTCGACGGCCAGCAGCACCTGCGGGTTGCCGGCGACGGCGACCACGCCGAGCACCGCCAGAACGGCGAACCACACCAGCATCACCGGGCCGAACAGGGCGCCGATCCGGTGGGTGCCGGCGCGCTGCGACAGGAAGAAGCCGGCGAGCACCGCGACCGTCAGCGGCACCACGTAGGGCGTCAGGCTCGGTGCCGCGAACTCGAGCCCCTCGATCGCCGAGAGCACCGAGATCGCCGGGGTGATGACGCCGTCGCCGAACAGCATGGCGGCGCCGATCAGCGCCACCACCACCAGCCAGCGCGAGGGATTGTCCTCGCGCCGATTGAGCTTGAGGAGGGTGGCGAGGGCAAGCACGCCGCCCTCGCCGTCGTTGTCGAGCCTGAGCACCAGCCCGACATATTTCACGCCGACCGACAGCACGATCGCCCAGACGACCAGCGACAGCACGCCGAGGACGGAGGCGACGGCGAGGTCGGGCGCCGCCGTCGCCGCCTCGCGGAAGGCGTAGAGGGGGCCCGTGCCGATGTCGCCGAAGACGATGCCGAGGGCCGCGACGGTGAGCGGCAGCCGTGTCTTCGACGTCTGCATGCCGTTCCCCGCCGCCCCTGCTGCACCGCGGCGAGATTAGCCGGTTCGCTCGTCCGCACAACCAGCCGAGAGGCGCCTCAGGCGCGCTTCGGGTGGTAGGTGCCGAAGCTCCACAGGTGGCCGTCGGGATCGCGGCAGGAATACTCGCGCGATCCGTACGGCGTGTCGGCGAGCTCGCGCACGATGACGGCGCCGGCCGCCTTCGCCCGCTCGTAGTGGGCCTCGATGTCGTCGACGTGGACATAGAGGCCGAGCCTGGCGCTCGCCCAGGGATTGTCGGGGTCCGGCGTGCGCGGCTCGCCGCCGAGCATGATCATGCCGTCGTCGCCGAGCGCGAGTTCGGCATGGGCGACGGTGCCGTCCGGGGCGGCGTGGACGGCATGGCGGCGGAAGCCGAAGGCCGCTTCCAGCCAGTCGATGGCGGCGTGGCCGTCCCGGTACTTCATCGCCGGAAAGATCGTCGGGGTGGGTCGTTCGGTATCGGCGGGGGATGTCATCGGCTGGCTCCTTGGCGTTCGGTCCCGTGCGCCCTCGCGGGCTCCGTATCGACGACGGAGCCTCCGCCCCGGGCGGGCAACGGCGGGAAGCCTCGCCGGTTCCCGCGCGGCGGTCTTGTCGGAATGGTACCTGCCGGTGCTCGGAGGTCCGCGGGAGAGGGCCGGCCGGTGTGCTCAGGCGGCGACGCCGAGGCCGCCGGTGCCGAGCGCCGCCGCGTAGGCGCCGGGCGTCGTGCCGGCGAGCGCCCGGAACTCGTGGCCGAGGTGGGCCTGGTCGGCGTAGCCGCAGGCGGCCGCGAGATCGGCGAGCGATGTCGCCTCGCCGATCCGGGTGACGGCGTGCTCGAAGCGGGCGATGCGGGCGAGCGTCTTCGGCGAGAGGCCGACTTCGGCGCGCATCCGCGCGGCGAGATGCTTGCGGCTCCAGCCGGCCTCCGCCGCGAGCCGCGCGATCGGCACGCCGCCGCGGCTCGAAAGGATGCGGCCGACGGCGTGGCGCACCTCCGGGGCGGGGCGGCGGGCGCACGCGAGGCGGGCCGTCAGCACCGCGTCGAGGATTTCGAAGCGCGCCGCCCAGTCCGGCGACAGCGCCAGCCGCTCCTCGAGCCGCCCCGCCCCGGCCCCGAGGAGGTCGGCGAGGTCGACGACCCGGTTCGCCGCCTCCGCCGCAAGCCCGGAAAACAGCACGGCGGCGCCGAGCGGCGTCAGGTCCGCCTGCAGGCCCGCCTGCGGCCCTTCGTAGGCGGTGACGACGGCGTGGTCGTGCAGCCCGGCGAGGAAGCTCGTCACCCGCCGCCGGCGCTCCGGCGCACCTGTTGGAGCGACGTCGATCGCCGGTCCGAAGGAGATGATCAGCGGCAGCCCGGCGAACGGCACCTGCAGCCGCCGGACCGCGTGGGCGGCGTGTTCGGTGTAGCCGACATAGGCGCGCACGAGGCCGGCGAGCGGCGCCGCCGGCGCGCGCGTGGCGATCTCGAAACGATGCTCCGGCCCGTCGTGGCGCCTGAGCGCGATCGGCGGTCCGCCGGACATCGCGCGCCTCCTCCGTCGGTGGCGTGGAGGCCAAGCCTACGCCGCCCGGCCGCCGCCGTCACCCGGCGCAAGCTACCGCGCCGGGTAGCCGCGCTCGATGTTCGGCAGCAGCACGCAGACGAGGCCGAGCAGCGGCAGGAAGGCGACCGCCTGGTAGACGAAGCGGATCGAGGTCTCGTCGGCGAGCCAGCCGAGCGCCGCGGCGCCGATGCCCGACAGTCCGAACGACAGCCCGAAGAATAGCCCGTTGATGGCGCCGACCCGGCCGGGCACGAGTTCCTGGGCGTAGACGACGATCGAGGTGAACGACGACGAGATGATCAGCGCGATGATCACCATCAAGGTCGCCGTCCAGAACAGGTTCGCATAGGGGAGCAGCAGCGCGAACGGGATCGCGCCCAGCACCGAGAACCAGATCACCACGCGCCGGCCGAAGCGGTCGCCGGCCGGGCCGCCGAGCAGGCCGCCGGCGGCGTTGGCGCCGAGGAACAGGAACAGGTAGAGCTGCGCGTCCAGCACGGGCAGCGCGAACTTGTCCATCAGGTAGAACGTCAGGTAGTTGGCGAGGCTCACCGAGTAGACGAACTTCGAGAACACCAGCAGCGCCAGCACGAAGATGATCCAGCGCACCTTGGTGGAGGAGTACAGCGCCTTCGCCACCGCCTTGCCGCCACCCTTGGCGGCGAGGGCGCGCCGCTTGGCGGCGTACCAGGCGCCGATGCGGGCGAGGATCACCATGGCGGCGAGCGGCAGGAGCGCCATCCAGGCGATGCTGTCCTGGCCGAGCGGCAGCACGATGAAGGCGGCGAGCAGCGGCCCGAGCGCCTGGCCGACATTGCCGCCCACCTGGAACACCGACTGCGCCAGCCCGTGCCGTCCCGCCCCGGCGGTCCGCGCCATGCGGGCGGAATCCGGGTGGAACACCGACGAGCCGACACCGATCACCGCCACCGCCGCAATCAGCGCCAGGTAGGAGTGCGCGAAGGCGAGCCAGACGAGGCCGGTCAGCGTGAAGGCCATGCCGACGGCGGTCGAATAGGGCTGCGGATACTTGTCGGTGAACATGCCGACGAAGGGCTGCAGCAGCGACGCGGTGAGCTGGAAGGCGAGCGAGATCAGGCCGATCTGGAAGAAGTCGAGCTGATAGTTGTCCTTCAGGATCGGGTAGATCGCCGGGATCAGCGACTGCACCGAATCGTTCAGGAGATGGGCGGCGCTGATCGCGAGCAGCACGCCGACGGCGGTCCGTTCGGCTGCGGCCTTCGGCGCGGCGGCGGCGAGCGACGGCAGTACGGGGGCGTTGGGGTCTTCGGCGTTGACGCTCACGACGGCGACTTTCCTGGACGACGCAGCGGACGGGGGCAGTTGGCGCGGAGGCGCGCGCGGGACCGTCGGCGGAGGGCGGCGGGAGCGGCGCCCGAAGGGCGTGTATACTTGAGCGTCGCCGTGTCGGCAATCTTACGGCGCGTTCCGGTTGCCGGATCGACGCCGATCGGCTATGGCTCGGGAAGGCCGTGCGTCATTTCGCCCGCGCGGCCGGCGGCGGAGTCCGTGGCGGCTTGCGGGCACTGCCGACTTGTCGTTTCCTTGGCTCCGTCGTCGTGGGCGCCGCTGCTGCCGTCGCCCCATCAGAGATCTGGAACCGTGTCCGAGCGCACGACCCGCCACCTGCTGCTGCCGACCGCCGCCCTTCCGGGTGGCCGCCTCGGCGCGCGCTCGCGGTTTCAGGCTGCGCGGTTTCAGACTGCGCGTCTGCTCGGCCTTCCGCTCCTCCTTAGCCGCCCCTGAGCGCCGGCTGGCCCTTATCCGGGCAGGCACTCAGGGGTCGAAGACCGCCACAGGACGACAGAGACCAGAGGTCCGCCGCGCATGAGCCGCGGCCACGACCGACCAGCAGACGAGACACCCGATGAACGCCCCCTCCGCATCCGCAACGCCGGTATCCTCCACGTCCACCCGCGACCGCGTCGTCATCTTCGACACCACGCTGCGCGACGGCGAGCAGTCGCCCGGCGCCTCGATGACGCTTGAAGAGAAGATCCAGGTCGCCGAGCTCCTCGACGCCATGGGTGTCGACGTTATCGAGGCCGGCTTCCCGATCGCCTCGATCGGCGACTTCGAGGCCGTCCACGAGATCGCCAAGCGCATCGAGAAGGCCGTCGTCTGCGGCCTCGCCCGCGCCGCCTTCGGCGACATCGACCGCGCCGCCGAGGCGGTCAAGCCGGCCCAGCGCGGCCGCATCCACACCTTCATCGGCACCTCGCCGCTGCACCGCGAGTTCCAGCTGCAGCTCGACAAGGAGCAGGTCTACGAGCGCGTCGTCGCCTCCGTGACGCGCGCCCGCAACCACATCGACGACGTCGAGTGGTCGGCGATGGACGCCACCCGCACCGAGCACGACTTCCTGTGCCGCTGCGTCGAGGCGGCGATCAAGGCCGGCGCCACCACCATCAACATCCCCGACACCGTCGGCTACGCCACGCCGGAGGAGTACTTCGCGCTCATCCGCATGCTGATCGAGACGGTGCCGAACGCCGACAAGGCGGTGTTCTCCACCCACTGCCACGACGATCTCGGCCTGGCGGTGGCGAACTCGCTCGCCGGCGTGCGCGCCGGCGCCCGCCAGATCGAGTGCACCATCAACGGCCTCGGCGAGCGCGCCGGCAACGCCGCGCTGGAGGAGGTCGTCATGGCCATCCGCACCCGCGCCGACGTGCTGCCCTACGAGACCGGCATCGTCACGCCGATGCTGCTGCAGGCCTCCAAGCTCGTCTCGGCGGTGTCGAGCTTCGCCGTCCAGCACAACAAGGCGATCGTCGGCAAGAACGCCTTCGCCCACGAATCCGGCATCCACCAGGACGGCATCCTGAAGAACGCCGAGACCTACGAGATCATGCGGCCCGAGCACGTCGGCGTGAAGCAGACGTCGCTCGTCATGGGCAAGCACTCCGGCCGCCACGCCTTGCGCGAGAAGCTGAAGGAGCTCGGCTATGAGCTCGGCGAGAACGCCTTCTCCGACGTCTTCCGCCGCTTCAAGGATCTCGCCGACCGCAAGAAGCTCGTCTACGACGAGGACATCGAGGCGCTGGTCGACGACGAGATCTCGATGCAGAGCGAGACCGCCCGCGTCATCGCGCTGACCGTCATCGCCGGCACCGGCGGCCCGCAGAAGGCGATCATCACGATGGACGTCGAGGGCGTCCACGTGACCAAGGAGGCGTCGGGCTCCGGCCCGGTCGACGCCACCTTCAACGCCATCCGCGAGATCATCCCGCACACGGCGCGGCTGTCGCTCTACCAGGTGCACGCCGTCACCGAGGGCACCGACGCCCAGGCCGAGGTCTCCGTCCGCCTCGAGGAGGACGGCAAGATCGTCAACGGCCGCGGCGCCGACGTCGACACCCTGGTCGCCTCCGCCAAGGCCTACGTCTCGGCCCTCAACAAGCTGTCGGTCCGCCGCCAGAAGGGCCGCCCGGCCGAGGTGATGAAGGCGTCCTGAGGCCGGCGCGCGGCAGCCGCGCCGCGAACGGGGAAGATCGGGCGCCCCGCGCTGCACGGCGCGGCTGTCTCGTCGCGAGTTGCGCACCCCTCACGCCATCGGAGCTTCGCGTTCCGGTGGCGTTTTCCTATGGTGGGGGACCCTTGCGTTCCCGGGAGTAGCCCTCATGCTCGTCTCGAGAAGGCCCGTCTCGCACAACCGCCCACCTGGCCGCCGTGCCGCCGCTCCCGTCCTGCGCCGGGCCAGCGCCGCGGCGCTGGCCGCTGTCTTGCTCGCCCCGCTCGCCGCCGCGCCGGCCTTCGCCGAGGCGGGAGGCCAGAAGCGTTCGGCCCAGCTTAACGCCGCCTTCGGCCTGGGCTTCCAGACCGAGCCCGCCCACCCGACGCCGCAGCGCCCGCCGGCAGCGCCCGTGCAGGTGATCATGGCGAGGCCCGGCACCGCCGCCTGGAACGAGGCGTGCGCCGCCCGCTACCACAGCTTCGACCCCGCCACCGGCACCTATCTCGGCTTCGACGGCAAGCGCTACCGCTGCCGGTGACGGGGGAGGCCGGCAGTCGACAGTCGACAGTCGGCAGTCGGACGTCGGACGTGGGCAGTGGGTACTGGGCGGTCGTCAGTCGGGCCACGGGACGCCCGCGGCAGGTTCCCCTCTCCCGCCGGCAGGCGGGAGAGGGTGGCCCGAAGGGCCGGGTGAGGGCGCCCGGCACCGCCGGGCGGGGCCACAGACACCGCCGCCCCGCGCCGCTCCGCAGCGCGCCCTCATCCGCCCCCTGCGGGGGCACCTTCTCCCACCGGTCGGTGGGAGAAGGGATGATCACCGTCACAAAGTGATCTTCGTCACAATGACTCCCCTCCCAAGTCTAACTCCCCTCCAAACTCCGCAATCCGAACAAACGTGACCGTCGTCACGCCGCGAAACGTCGCCCGCTGGCATCGTCTGGACATGAGGAAACGAGGTCGAACGCACCTCTCCTCAGTAAAGATGAATTCCAGCAGAGGACGACGAAGATGTTCACGAACAAGATCGATGTGACGTTCGTCACGAAGACCGCCGCCGCGATCGCCCTGTGCGCGACCGTCGCCGTCGGCGGCATCGCCGCCTCGACCACCGAGGCCGCGGCCGGCCACCGCCACCACCACTACTGGGGCGGCAACGCCGCGGCCGCCGGCGCCTTCGGCTTCGCCGCCGGTGCGATCGTCGGCGGCGCCCTCGCCCAGCCGCGCTACTACTACGCCCCGGCGCCGCGCCCGGTGGTGCGAGCCGGCCTCCGGCCCTGGTCGCGCAAGTGGTACGCGTACTGCTCGGCCCGCTACCGCTCCTTCGACGCCGGCTCCGGCACCTACGTCGGCTATGACGGCCGCCGTCATTTCTGCCGCTGACGCGGTCGCGGTCTCGCGGCGAGCCCCGAACCGGTCCCAGCCCCAGAGTGGGGCGGCGCCGAAGAACCCGGCTCCGCCGCGAGACGGCACCCGATCGCCAGCGCCCACCGTGGCGCGGGACGACGCGGGACAGGCCCCTGCCATCGGCCGAGTGAACCTATCGGGCCAGATGCTCTGCACAGGCCTCGAGCGGGCCGTCCGGAAGGTCGGTCGCTCCCACCCGTGATCGCTGGATCCGCGCGCCACCTCGTCTTCATCTGAGGGGAGGCTCGCATGAACTACGCCGTCAAGGACCACCGCGTGAAGCGCGGCACCAGCGCCGTCGACTTCACCGCCACGCCCAACAAGGGCGGCACCATCACGCCGGAGGCGATCGTCCTGCACGACACCGCCGGCCGCCTCGACCACGCCTCGTCGGTCAGCTGGCTGTGCAATCCGGCCGCCAAGGCGAGCGCCCACTTCGTCGTCGGCCGCGCCGGCGAGGTCGTGCAGCTCGCGCCGACCAACGTCTCGACCTGGCACGCCGGCGCCTCGAGCTTCAACGGCCGCTCGAACGTCAACGGCTTCTCGATCGGCATCGAGATCGTCAATCCGGGCATCATGCAGGGTGCGCCCGGCAACGGCGCCCGCGCCTGGTTCGGGCAGGTCTTCCCGACCGCCGAACACGGCATCGAGCACCGCGCCACGCCGCAGCACGGCGCCGGCCTGTGGATGCCCTACACGGAAGTCCAGATCGAGACGGTGGCAGCCCTCTGCCTCGCTCTGCGCGAGGCCTATCCGTCGATCGCCGCCCTCACCACCCACTGGGCGATCTCGCCCGGCCGCAAGGTCGACACCAACCCGCTGTTCCCGCTCGACCATGTCCGCGCCCGCGTCATGGGCCGGCAGGACGTGCCGTCCCACGGCGACGACACCGACGCCGTCACCACCGTCGGCGTCAACCTGCGCCGCTGGCCGAGCCTCGGCGACAACGTCATCGAGGTCTTGCCGACGGGCAAACGGGTGCGCATCGTGCGCTCCGGCGTCTTTACCAACGGCGACGAGACGGCGCGCTGGTTCCTCGCCGCCACCGGCGACAACGAGGGCTGGGTGCACGGCACCTATCTCGACCTCGACTGAGGTCGGCCCGTCACGCGCCGGCCGCCCACGCGGCCGGCCGGTCGCCGGCCGGCTCGCCAGCTCGAGCCGCTGGCTCGTTTCGAGTTCTTTCGTGCGTTCGATCGGCGGGAGGCGCCGAAATCGCCTGTCCGGCGACGGCCGTCCCGCATCCGCCGCTCGGCGGCCTTGGATCCCCGCCGGGGATCTCCGCCGATGGCGAGGGCGAGGCGTCCGCCTCGTCGAGGGGGAGGATTTGGTCATGGAAGCTCTGAAAGCCATCGTCGACAACGCGCCGGCGATCATCGGTGCGGCGAGCCAGTCCAAATTCGGCATCGTCGCGCTCGTCTGCCTGGTCATCGCGGTCGCGACGATCGTCTATCTCGCCAGCACGCCGAAGACGTCGCCCTGGCTCGGCCTCGCGGCGCTGGCGCTCCTGATGTTCGGCACCCTCGGTCTGTCGGTGGTGTCCTTCTATTTCGGCGCCGACCGCGCCTTCAATCTCGCGGAGGCGCGCGTCATCACCTTCAAGACGCCGTTCTACGACACGAACACCCGGCGGTACCGGCTTCTCGACGCCACCATCACCCGCATCGACGGACCGGTGACGGTCTGGCGCGAGCTGCAGGAGCGGCCGGACGGAAACGCCGAGTTCAAGCACGTCATCAAGGCGATCGAGCCGGATCGCATCGTCTTCGGCCGGGCGCCAAACGGCAGCGGCCAGACCACCGACACCACCGAGCTCGCCGTCTATCTCGAGGATCGCGAGCTGTGCTTCCGGTCCGATCCGGACGCGAGCACCTGGGAGTGCCCCTACGCCCTAGCCGCCATCCAGTGAGGGCGGGGAAGAGGGGAGGGCGGAGCGGACGAGCCGCTTCGCCCTTCTTTCGCGTGTCGCAGCCGCCGCTCGCCCGGCCTTCTCTCGCCCCGCCGCCGGGTCCCGACGATTGCAGAGCTTGCCGCCTTCTCCGCCGCCGTCTACGTCATCGCGACTTGTTGGCGTTTGCGAGATTGAGAAGGATCGCCCGAGATGACGGATTCGACCACCCGCGACAAACTCGTGATTCCCGTCTTCGGGCCGATCTACCGGCTTATGTCGGGTCCGGCCGAAACGCTGCTGCGGGTCGTCTGCGGCGTCGCGCTGGTGGTGCACGGCCTGCCGAAGATCCTCGACCCGTTCGGCGCCGCCGGCATGGTCGAGAGCATCGGCTTCTGGCCGGGGTGGTTCTGGTCGGTGCTGCTCGCCGTCGGCGAGCTCGGCAGCGGCGTGCTCCTGATCATCGGCTTCCTGACGCGGCCGGCGGCGGTGGTCGCCACCGTCATCCTGCTCGTCACCGTCTACTTCCACTGGATCCAGCTCGACCAGGGCTGGGCCGGCTCGGAGAAGTCGATCCTGTGGGCGGCGGTGACGATCTTCTTCGCCGTCAATGGCGCCCGCACGCTGTCGGTCGACCGCATCATCGGCCGCCATTTCTGAGAAGAGCAGCTCCGAGACGAGACGGCGCCGGCGGGTTTCCCGCCCGGCGCCGCTTCGGCCTCAGCGCACCAAAAGGCGCCTCAGCGCACGAGAATGTTGCGGAACTGCCAGGGGTCCTCGTGGTCGAGGTCCTCGGGGAACAGGGCGCCGCGGCCGTCGAGCGGCGTCCAGTCGGTGTAGACGCCGACGATCGGCCCGAGATAGGGCCGCTGCACCGCAAGGCAGCGGGCGAAGTCCATCTCGTCGGCCTCGACGATGCCCGCTTCCGGGTTCTCCAGTGCCCACACCATGCCGGCGAACACCGCCGAGGTGACCTGCATGCCGGTGGCGTTCTGGTAGGGGGCGAGTTCGCGCGCGGCCTCGATCTGCAGCTGCGAGCCGTACCAGTAGGCGTTCTTGGCGTGGCCGTAGAGGAGCACGCCGAGCTCGTCGCCGCCGTCGACGATCTCGTCCTCGGTGAGGATGTGCCAGGACGACTGCATCTGGCCGCCCGAGCCGAACATCTCGTGCAGCGACAGCACGGCGTCGTTGGAGGGGTGGTAGGCGTAATGGCAGGTCGGACGGTAGACGACCTCGCCGCCCTCCCGCAGCGTGAAGTAGTCGGAAATCGAGATCGCCTCGTTGTGGGTGACGAGGAAGCCGAACTGCGGGCCCGGCGTCGGGCACCAGGTGCGCACGCGCGTGTCGGCGCCGGGCTGCATCAGGTAGATCGCCGCGCCGCAGCCGGTCTCGTGGGTGCGCCCGGTCTCCGGCATCCAGCGCTCGTGGGTGCCCCAACCGAGCTCGGCCGGCTGCAGGCCTTCCGAGACGAAGCCCTCCACCGACCAGGTGTTGATGAACTTGTCGCGCGGCTTCGGGTTGCGCGCCCGCTGGGTGTCGCGCTCGGCGACGTGCACGCCCTTGACGCCGAGGTCGCGGGCGAGCCGCGCCCAGCCGTCCTTGTCGGTCGGCGTCGGGTCGCTGCGGCCGAGGTCGGCCGACAGGTTGACGAGCGCCTGCTTGACGAACCACGACACCATGCCGGGGTTGGCGCCGCAGCAGGAGACCGCGGTCGGTCCGCCGGGCGAGCGGGTGCGGGCGTCGAGCACGCGCTGGCGCAGCGCATAGTTGGAGCGCTCGCCGGGGCCCATCGACGTGTCGAAGTAGAAGCCCTTCCACGGCTCGGCGACGGTGTCGATGTAGAGCGCGCCGAGCTCGCGGCAGAGCTCGAGGATCGCCACCGACGAGACGTCGACCGAGAGGTTGACGCAGAAGCCGCGGCCGCCACCGGACGTCAGCAGCGGCGCAAGCAGGGCGCGGTAGTTGTCCTTCGTCACCTCGGCCTGGACGAAGCGGACGCCGTGGCGGTCGAGCAGGCCCTTGTGGCTGGCGTCGGGGTCGATCACCACCATGCGGGCGCGGTCGTACTCGAAGTGCCGCTCGATCAGGGGCAGCGTGCCGCGGCCGATGGAGCCGAAGCCGATCATCACGATCGGGCCGTCGATGCGGCCGTGGATGGTGTTCTCGCTCATGTCGAGCCCCCTTATTCTGCAGGCACCGGGATTTTCTGCGGGCACCAAGCCGCCGCACGCGGCGACGGCCGTTTCTGAAGCGTGTTCCATGACGGGTCAATGACGCAGCACTGTGGCGGCCCGCGGTTCGTCCATCGACGCCGCGCCGGACATGGCGGTGCGGACAGCGGGGCAGACGGCGGGTGCCTTCACGTCGGGTCGACGGCAACGGCTAAAACGCCGCTGCTCGCCGACGGAACCGCCGACCGTCCACCGACGTTCACGCTGCACGACCGGCGATCCCGCCGGCTCGCCAATTTTCGGAGATGTTCCATGAGCTTGCGCCCGTTCGCGGCGATCGCCGTCGCTTGCCTTCTCGCCTTCGGCGTCGCCGCCTGCGACAACACCGTCCGCGGCGCCGGCAAGGACATCAACCAGACCGCCGACGCCGTCGGCGACTCGGTGAACTGACGACCGATGCCTCCCCCCTCGTAGGGGAGGCTGTCGATGCGTTCTTGTCCTCCCCCTGTCAGGGGGGAGGACAGCCTTCGCGCAGCGAAGGCAGGTGGGGGCTCGTCAATCCCAACGCAAACTTGAGTTCGGATTGACGGGCCCCACCCTGACCGCTGCGCGGTCTGTCCCTCCCCCTGTCAGGGGAGGGACGGGGCGGCGCGGCCCGACCCTCCCGCAAGGGGAGGGTGAGCACCACAATCAGCCCCCGAACAAACTCTTCAAGAAATCCCCGCCGCCGGCCGGCGGGATCACCCGGCTGCCCGCGCGCACCTCGGCGCCGCTTGCGCCGGCTGGCAGCTGCGGCATCACCGGCGACGGGCCGTCGACCGGAATCTGCGCCGCCGCGGCCACCGCGGCCTCCTGTGCCGCCTGGGCGCCCGGCAGTTCCGCCACCTGCATGCCCTCGTGCACACGCGCCATCAGCTTGCCCCACAGCGCCGCCGGCAACACGCCGCCGGTCGCCTTCGTCGGCTTGCCGTCGTCGTTGCCGAGCCAGATGCCCGCCGTGAAGTAGCCGGTGTAGCCGACGAACCAGGCGTCGCGCAGATCCTGGCTGGTGCCGGTCTTGCCGCCCGCCGGCCAGCCGGGGATGCGCGCCCGCTGCGCCGTGCCGGAGATCAGCGCCTCCGACAGCATGGCGTTCATCTGGCCGATCTGGGCGAGGTTGACCACCTGCCCCGGCCCGGAGCCGCGCTTCTCGTAGAGGAGCGTCCCGTCCTCCGTCCGGATGCGGCGGATGACGTGCGGCACCACCCCGTAGCCGCCGTTGGCGAACGGCGTGTAGGCGGCGGTGAGCTCGAGCAGCGTCACCTCCGAGGTGCCGAGCGCGATCGACAGGTTCGGGTTGAGCGCCGAGGCGATGCCGAGCCGGTGGGCGGTGTCGACCACCGAGATCGCCCCCACCTCGCTGCCGAGCTGCACGGCCACCGTGTTCAGCGAATTGGCCAGCGCCCGCTTCAGCGTCACCTCGCCGTAGTTCTTGCGCGTGTAGTTCTCCGGCCGCCACTTGCCGAAGGCGACCGGCCGGTCGACGCGAACCGTCTCCGGCGTCAGGCCGTGCTCGAGCGCCGCGAGGTAGACGAACGGCTTGAACGCCGAGCCCGGCTGCCGGCGCGCGGTGACGGCGCGGTTGAACTGGCTCGCCTGGTAGTCGCGCCCGCCGACGAGGCCCTTCACCGCGCCCGCCCCGTCCATGACGACGACGGCGCCCTGGCTGACCCGCAGCTTCTCGCCCTCGGCGGCGAGGCCCTTCTGCAGCACGTCCTCGGCGGCGCGCTGGATCGAGGTGTCGATGGTGGTCTCCACCACGATGTCTTCCGACACCTGGCCGACGAAGCCCGGCACGAGGTCCATCACCCAGTCGGCGACGTAGCCGGCGCTGTCGGCGGTCTGGCGGTTGACGATGCGGGCGGGCTCGGCGAGCGCCTGCTTCAGCTGCGCGTCGGTGATGTAGCCCTCCTCGCGCATCGCGCCGAGCACGAGCGCGGCGCGGTCGCGCGCCGCCTGCAGGTCGTTCGTCGGCGCGTAGCGGGAGGGGGCCTTCAGCAGGCCGGCGATCATCGCGGCTTCCGCGATCGTCACCTCGCGTGCGGACTTGCCGAAATAGCGCCGCGCCGCCGCGTCGACGCCATAGGCGCCGGCGCCGAGATAGACGCGGTTCAGGTACATCTCGAGGATGGCGTCCTTCGAGTGCTCCGCCTCCAGCCAGAGCGACAGCACCACCTCCTGCATCTTGCGCTCGAAGGTGCGCGCCGGCTCGAGGAAGAGGTTCTTGGCGAGCTGCTGCGTCAGCGTCGAGCCGCCCTGGGTGGCGGCGCCGTTGCGGACGTTCACCACCATCGCCCGCGCGAGGCCGATCGGATCGATGCCGAGGTGGCTGTAGAAGCGCCGGTCCTCGATCGCCATCACCGCCTGCGGCAGCGCCTTCGGCATCTCGGAAAGCGTCAGGGATTCGCCGCCGGTATCGCCGCGGTTGGCGATCGTCTCGCCGGTCTCCGAGACGATGCGGATGTTCGGCGGCCGCGCCGGCACCGCCCACTCGGAGGTCGGCGGCAGGGTGGCGGCGTAGTAGCCGAGCAGCCCGACGAAGGCGACGACGCCCCAGACGGCGAGGATCAGGCCCCAATAGATCCCGCCCTTCACCAGCCGGCCGAGGAGGCTGCGCTTCGGCGCGCGCCGGCGCGGCGACGCGGTGGCGGCCCGGGGGGACGTCCGCGCGGTGGCCTTGGGCGCCGGCTTGACGGCCTTCGCCGAGGCTGGGCGCGCCGCGGTGCGCTTCACGGGGGCTCGGGCCAGCGGCTCATCCTCCTCGAAGCCATCCTCCGCCGGAAACGCGCCGATGCGGTCGCGCCGGTCGAGGCTCAGCCCGTCGCGGGCCTTGCCCGCGCCGCTGAAGCTCGGCTCGCGGCGCTCGCCGCCGCCGTCAGATCGCGCCATCCGCCGCCCAATCCTCTCGCCCGTTGCCAGCGAGGACGGGGAGTCCACTGTCGGTGTGGCGATTTAACGATCGGTGAAACCGATGCCGGCAATTGCAGGTATATCCTTGGCTCGGCCAAGGCCGGCGGCGGGGCGGAGCCGCACCGCCGCCCGAATCGCGGACGAGCCTGCCATGGCGACATCACGGGGGATCCGGTGACGGGGACGGGCGACCACGCGGCAACAGCCGGCTTCTACGATGGCGTACCCGTCGTCTCGGGGTTCGCCGATCTTGCCGACCCCGACCGATACCATCCGTTGCCGGATGACTGGACGCTCGCCGTCGCCGACGTCGTGAACTCCACGGGCGCCGTCGCCGCTGGTCGTTCGAAGGCGGTCAATACCGCCGGCGCCGCGACCATCGCCGCTGTCACCAACGCGCTGGCCGGCCGCGCCTTCCCCTTCGTGTTCGCCGGTGACGGTGCGGCGCTGGCCGTCGGGCCGGACGACGCGGCCACGGTCGCCGCGGCGCTCGCCGCCACCGCGGTGTGGTGCCGCGAGGAGCTCGCGCTCGGCCTGCGCGTCGCGACCGTACCGGTCGGCGAGATCCGCGCCGGCGGGCGCGACGTGCGCGTCGCCCGCTTCGCCCCGTCCCCGGATGTCGCCTATGCGATGTTCGACGGCGGCGGCGTCGCCTGGGCGGAGCGGAGGATGAAGGACGGCGCCATCGGCCTGCCCGCGGCGCCGCCCGGCACGCGCCCGAACCTCGAGGGCCTCTCCTGCCGGTGGTCGGAGATCCCCGCGCAGCGCGGCGTCGTGCTGTCGCTGATCGCGGTGCCGGCGGGCGGCGGCGACCGGGAGGGATACCGCCGCCTCGTCGCCGACGTGCTCGCTCTGACCGACGAGCAGCCGGCCGCCGGCCGGCCGGTGCCGGACGGCGGCCCCGCCATCGTCTGGCCGCCGCCCGGCCTGGAACTCGAGGCGCGCGCCGCCCGCAAGCCGGGGACGTCGCTCGCGCTGCAGCGCCTCAAGGTCGGCGCCGCGACGCTGTTCGCCTACGTGCTGTTCCGCTTCGGCATGCGCCTCGGGCCCTTCGACCCGGCCATCTATCGCCGCACGCTCGTCGACAACACCGACTTCCGCAAGTTCGAGGACGGGCTGATGATGACGATCGACTGCACGCCGTCGGTAGCCGACCGCATCGTCGCCCGCCTCGACGCAGCGGTCGCCGAAGGCGTCGCCCGCGCCGGCGCGCACCGCCAGGCCTCTGCGCTGATGACCTGCTTCGTGCCCTCGCCACTGCGCAACGACCACGTCCACTTCATCGACGGCGCCGGCGGTGGCTACGCGGCCGCGGCCCAGCAGCTGAAGGCGCTGCCGGCGCACCCCGCCGCGGCGGGCTGACCGCCGCCCGTCCTCTCCGGCCCGAAGACTCAGTCAAATCGTGGTCGCGCCGGCGAACGCGATCCGCATGACGAAGCGCCGCGGCGTCGGCCGACCGACCTCGCGGAAGCCGGCGTCGGCGAAGACGCTGCGGCTGCCGACGTGGAGCTCTCCCCAGGCAATGTCCTCGCCGGGCGTCGTCGCCATCGGATAACCCTCGAGGGCGCGGGCGCCGCGCTCGCGGGCGAACGCCACCGCCGCCCGCGCCAGGGCGCGGCTGACGCCCTGCCGGCGATAGCCGGCGCGGGTGAACAGGCAGGTGACGGCCCAGACGCCGGTGTCGGCCTTGTCCTCGTCGCGCCCGAGCCACGGCACGCGGTAGACGCGCCTCAGCCCCTCGTAGTGGGCGCGTGGCTCCACGGCGCACCAGCCGGCCGGCACGCCGCCGAGGGAGGCGACGAGCCCGGTCGTCGCCGTCGCCGCCGGGTCGCCGCAGCCGGTCTGGCGGCGCAGGCGGTCGGCGCGGACCTCCGCCGGCCACGACCGGAAGGCCTCGCGCGGGGCGAGCTTGTAGCGCTGGCACCAGCAGGCGGCCGCCTCGCCGCGCGTGCCGAAGATCGCCGCGATGTCCTCCCACGTCGCCTCGTTCGCGGGAACGACGACGATGGCGGGATCGGTCGACGCGGGCTGCGCGGGTCTCATGGCCCAGCCTCCGATGGTTGCGGCCACCTGTTCCGTCCCCGCAGGATAGCAGGCCGGACGATCATGCGGCAACGCCGGGCGGAGGGGGCTGCCGCGCTTCCGAGCGACCCGAACCCTTCCCCTTTCCTCCCCTTCGCCGCGGTGGCATGGTCCCGCCCATGTCGGACGCACCCCCCCAGGCCGCCCCCGAGCCGGCCCCCGTTCACCCCGGACCGAAGCCGCTCGGACCCGGCGACCGCCTGTTCCTGGTCGACGGCTCCTCCTTCGTCTTCCGCGCCTACTTCCAGTCGATGAACCAGGATCGGAAGTACAACTACCGCTCCGACGGCCTGCCGACCGGGGCGGTCAGACTGTTCTGCACCAAGCTCCTGCAGTTCCTGCGCGAGGGGGCGGCCGGCGTCGTGCCGACCCACCTCGCCATCATCTTCGACAAGTCCGAGAAGACGTTCCGCAACGACCTCTATGACGGCTACAAGGCGCACCGGCCGGAGCCGCCGGCGGACCTCGTGCCGCAGTTCCCGCTGATGCGCGCCGCCGTCGAGGCGTTCGGGCTGTCGCCGATCGAGATGGGCGGCTACGAGGCCGACGACCTCATCGCCACCTATGCCAAGGAGGCCCGCGCCGCCGGCGCCGAGACGCTGATCGTCTCCGCCGACAAGGACCTGATGCAGCTGATCGGCCCCGGCGTGTCGATGTACGACCCGGCCTCAGGCGATTCGAAGAAGGGCTCCTTCCGCGCCGAGCGCTTCATCGGCGTACCGGAGGTGCTGGAGTATTTCGGCGTGCCGCCGGAGAAGGTGGTCGACGTGCAGTCGCTCGCCGGCGACGCTACCGACAACGTCCCCGGCGTGCCCGGCATCGGCATCAAGACCGCCGCCACCCTCATCAACGAGTACGGCGACCTCGACACGCTGCTTGCCCGCGCCGGCGAGATCAAGCAGCCGAAGCGGCGCGAGGCGCTGATCGCCAATGCCGACAAGGCGCGGCTGTCGCGCAGCCTGGTGCAACTCGACGACAACGCCCCGCTCCCCGTTCCCGCCGCCGAACTCGCGGTGGTGCCGCTCGATGCGAAGCACCTCGTCGCCTTCCTGAAGGGCCTCGAGTTCACCACCATCACGCGTCGCGTCGGCGAGCTCTACGAGGTCGACGCCGGCGCCATCGAGCCGGCGATCGTCATGGTGCCGGGCTTCCCGCCCGAGCCCGATCCGGCCGCCGAGGGCGCCTTCGCCGGCGGCACGCCCGAGACCGCGGCCACCGCGCCCGGCGATGGTTCCACCCCGGCCGATCTGGTCGCGAGCCGCCGCGGCAGCGCCATGGCGGTGGCCGTCGACACCTCCGCCTACGAGACCGTCGGCACCCTCGACCGCCTCGACGCCTGGATCGCTGAGGCGCGCGTGCGCGGCCTCGTCGCCTTCGATACCGAGACGACCTCGCTAGACCCGATGCAGGCCGATCTCGTCGGCGTGTCACTGGCGCTGGAGCCGGGGCGCGCCTGCTACATCCCGATCGGCCACCGCGCCGCGACGGACCTCTTCGAGGGTGGCGGGCTCCATCCCGGCCAGCTGCCGATGGCCGACGTGCTCGCCCGCCTGAAGCCGCTGATGGAGGACCCGGCCGTCCTCAAGGTGGCGCAGAACCTCAAGTTCGACGCCCTCATGCTCGCCCGCTACGGCGTCGCCACGGCGCCGGCCGACGACACCATGCTGATGTCCTATGCGCTCGATGCCGGACGCGGCAATCACGGCATGGACGAGCTCTCCGAGCGCCACCTCGGCCACAAGCCGATCGCCTTCAAGGAGGTCGCCGGGTCCGGCAAGGGGGCGGTCACCTTCGACGCCGTGCCGATCGACCGCGCCACCGCCTATGCGGCGGAAGACGCCGACGTGACGCTGCGCCTCTGGCTGATCTTCAAGGCGCGCCTACCGGCGGAACAGATGACCACCGTCTACGAGACGCTGGAGCGGCCGCTGTCATCGGTGCTCGCCCGCATGGAGCAGCGCGGCATCTCGATCGACCGGCAGATCCTGTCGCGGCTGTCCGGCGAGTTCGCCCAGGTGATGGCGCGCGTCGAGTCGGAAATCGGCGAGATCGCCGGCGAGCCCTTCAATGTCGGCTCGCCGAAGCAGCTCGGCGACATCCTGTTCGGCAAGATGGGCCTGCCCGGCGGTCGCAAGACCAAGACCGGCGCCTGGGGAACCGGTGCCGACGTACTGGAGGAACTCGCCGACCAGGGCCACCCGCTGCCGAAGAAGATCCTCGAGTGGCGCCAGCTCGCCAAGCTCAAGTCCACCTACACCGACGCGCTGCCGACCTACGTCAATCCGGAGACCGGCCGCGTCCACACCTCGTTCGCGATGGCGGCCACCACCACCGGCCGGCTCTCCTCGTCGGAGCCGAACCTGCAGAACATCCCGGTCCGCACCGAGGAGGGGCGCAAGATCCGCACCGCCTTCGTGGCGCCGGCCGGCCGCAAGCTGCTCTCGGCCGACTACAGCCAGATCGAGCTGCGCGTGCTCGCCCACATCGCCGACATCCCGCAGCTCCGCCAGGCCTTCGCCGACGGGCAGGACATCCACGCGATGACGGCGTCGGAAATGTTCGGGGTGCCGATCGCGGGCATGGACCCGATGGTCCGCCGCCGCGCCAAGGCGATCAACTTCGGCATCATCTACGGCATCTCGGCCTTCGGGCTCGCAAACCAGCTCGGCATCGGCCGCGAGGAGGCGGGCGCCTACATCCGCAAGTACTTCGAGCGCTTCCCCGGCATCCGCGACTACATGGATTCGACCCGAGCCTTCGTGCGGGCGAACGGCTTCGTCACCACCCTGTTCGGCCGCAAGGCGCACTATCCGGAGATCGACAGCCCCAACCCGTCGATGCGCGCCTTCCTCGAGCGCGCCGCCATCAACGCCCCGATCCAGGGCTCCGCCGCCGACATCATCCGCCGCGCCATGGTCCGCATGGACGCCGCGCTGGAGAAGGCGGGGCTGTCGGCCCTGATGCTGCTGCAGGTCCACGACGAACTCGTCTTCGAGCTTCCCGAGGAGGAGGTTGCGGCGACGATCCCCATCGTCACCGCGGTGATGGAAGAGGCGGCCGAGCCGGCCGTGCAGATGCGCGTGCCGCTGAAGGTCGACGCGCGGGCCGCCGGCAACTGGGACGAGGCGCACTGAGGGGGCTTCCCCCTCGCACCTTCCCCTCCGGAGTCATTCCCGGGCTTGTCCCGGGAACCCATTCCTCTCGGCGAGGGAGGCGCCCGAAGTCAGCCGCCCCGCCCGTCGCCACCGTCGCATGGGTTCCCGGCACAAGGCCGGGAATGACCACGGAGAGGGTGGCGGATAGATCTCATTACGATGCGGGGCCGCCCGCCAAACGTCCGCGGGCTTTCCCCTTCTCCCGGCCGAAGGCGGGGAGAAGGTGCCCGAAGGGCGGATGAGGGCCGCGCGGCGGAAGCCGTGCGGAAGTCTCAGGGCGCCGAACGCCGAGGACGCCGCTTCCGCGCCGCCGAAGCGGCGCGGCCCTCACCCGGCCCTTCGGGCCACCCTCTCCCGGCGTGTGCCGGGAGAGGGAGAAGCCACCGTCGCACACCGGTGATCGGGCGGACGCCCTAGCCTCACGTCAGCGGGATCATCACCGCGTCGCGATAGGCCTTCCGCTCGGTCAGGCGCTGGTACCAGGCCTCGACGTGCGGGAGTGACGGGCGCTCGATCGGCAGGTTGAAGTAGCCGTAGGCGGCGCAGCCGAGCGGGATGTCGCCGATGGTCAGCTCCTCGCCGCCGAGGAACGGCCGGTCGGCGAGTGCCGTCTCGATGATCGCGAGCAGCTTGCCGCACTCGGCGGCAGCATTGGCGATGGCGGCGGGGTCGCGCTTCTCCGGCGGCAGCCGCACGAGTGGCAGGAAGACCTGGCCGAACGGGCCGGCGAAGCTCGTCGACGACCAGTCCATCCAGCGGTCGGCGAGGCCGCGGGCGGCCGGGTCGGTCGGCCACAGGCCGCCGGCGCCGTGCTTGGCGGCGAGGTAGCGGACGATGGCGTTCGATTCCCACAGGATGTAGCCGTCGTCGTCGATGGTCGGCACCTTGCCGTTCGGGTTCATCGAGCGGTAGCCGGCCTCGCCGACGAGGCCGAAGGCGCCGCCGGCGTCGATCCGCTCGTGGGGGAGGCCGAGCTCGCCGACGCACCACATCACCTTCTTGACGTTGACCGAGTTCGACCGGCCCCAGATCTTCAGCATGGTTTCCTCACCGTCCCGTCGAGCCGAATCCGCCGGCGCCGCGCGCCGTGTCGTCGAGCTCCGTTGCTTCTTCGACCGTCACCGCCGTCACGGGCGCCACCACCAGCTGCGCGATGCGCAGGCCGCGGGTGACCGTGAACGGCTCGGCGCCGTGGTTGATCAGGATGACCTGCACCTCGCCGCGATAGTCGGCGTCGATGGTGCCCGGCGCGTTCAGCACCGTCACGCCGTGCCTGTCGGCGAGGCCGGAGCGCGGCCGCACCTGCCCCTCGTGGCCCGTTGGAATCGCGAGCGAAAACCCCGTCGGCACCCGCGCGCGACCGCCGGGCGGCAGCACCATCGGACGACCGTCGGCGACGGCGGCCATCAGGTCGAGGCCGGCGGCGGCGCCGGTGGCGGCGGCCGGCAGCGGCAGGCCGGCACCGTGGGGCAGACGGAGAAGCTTCAGGGAAATCAACGCGATCACGCCTTTTCGGAGGGCGGTTTCGACGGGCGTTTGCGGACAGCGGCGAACGGCGCTGGTTGCGGAGCGATTTCGCTCGCCATTTCAATGGGTTGAGCCACCAGCATGGCCGCGATCCGCTGCACCAGTTTGACGGCGACATCCGCCTTCGTCATCCGCGGCCACGCATCCGCACCGTCGGCGGACACCAGGGTGACGGTGTTGTCGCCGCCGCCCATGATGCCGGTCTCGGGGCGGACGTCGTTGGCGACGATCAGGTCGCAGCGCTTTTTCGCAAGCTTTTTCCGGGCGTTGGCGACGACATCGTCGGTCTCGGCGGCGAAGCCGACGACGACGCGCGGCCGTGCTGCCGGGGCAAGTGCAGACACGGTGGCGAGGATGTCGGGGTTCTCGACCAGCGTCAGTGCTGGCGGACGGCCGGAGCCGTCCTTCTTGATCTTTGATCTCTGATCATGGTCGACGCGCCAGTCGGCGACGGCCGCCGTCATCACCGCGACGTCGGCCGGCAGCGCCGCGTGTACGGCCGCGAGCATTTCCCGCGCGGTCTCGACCTTGACGACGGTGACGCCCCTGGGGTCCGGCAGGGCGACCGGACCGGAGACGAGCACCACGTCCGCTCCCGCCCTGGCGGCGGCGGCGGCGATGGCGTGGCCCTGCTGGCCGGAGGAGCGGTTGGCGATGTAGCGCACCGGGTCGATCGGCTCGTGCGTCGGCCCGGAGGTGACAACGACGCGCCGGCCGGCGAGCGGCCGCTCGTCCAAGCCACTGTCTGAGCTAGAGAAATGGCGCTCGACGGCGGCGACGATCTCGTCCGGTTCGGCGAGGCGGCCGGGTCCGAACTCGTTGCAGGCCATCACCCCCTCGTTTGGCCCGACGAAGGTCACACCGTCGGCGGTGAGCGTCGCGACGGAGCGCTGCGTGGCCGGATGAAGCCACATGCGGACGTTCATGGCGGGTGCGACGAGCACCGGCTTGTCGGTGGCGAGCAGCACCGTGGTGGCGAGGTCGTCGGCCATCCCGGCGGCCATGCGGGCGAGCAGGTTGGCGGTCGCCGGGGCGACGACGACCAGATCGGCCGAGCGCGACAGCACGATGTGCCCCATCTCGGCTTCCGAGGTGAGGTCGAAGAGCGCGCCGTAGACCTTGTCTTCGGTGAGGGCGGCGAGCGACAGCGGCGTGACGAACTCGGCTGCCGCCGGCGTCATCACCGCCCGGACGGACGCGCCGCGCTCGCGCAGGCGGCGGACGAGCTCCAGCGCCTTGTAGGCGGCGATGCCGCCGCCGACGACCAGCAGGATGCGCTTTCCGGTCAGCATCGCTTGCCGCTCAGCATGGCTTGCCGCTCAGCATCGCGCGTATCCTCGCGGTCGTCGCCGGATCCGCCTCAGGACCCCGCGCCGAACGACCGCGGCGCCGGGCTGATGACGCGGACCGCGCCGCCGTTGACCTGGTAGACGGCGAGGCCGCGCTGCGACAGGCCGTTCGGATCGAAGCGGAACAGGCCGTTGACGCCGATGAAGCCGCTCGGGTTGGCGATCACCTGTTCGGTGAAGGCGCCGCTGCCGCGCGCCTTGACGAGGCCGACGGCGAGCGTCGCGCCGTCATAGGCGAGCGAGGCGGTGCGCGGCGGCACCGAGCCGAAGCGGGCGCGGTACTTGCCGAGATAGGTCTCGTAGGCGCCGCGCTCGGGGGCCGGATAGAGGGCGCCGGCGAGATTGGGGTCGCCGGCGATCGCCGGATCGTCCCACTGGCCGGTGCCGAGGAGCTGAACCTGACCGGTGGCGATGCCGGCCCCGCGCAGGGCGGCCGCGACCGCGCCGGCGCCGCTGCCGCCTTCCGGCACCAGCACCGCGTCGACCTGGCTGCCGTAGCCGGCGATCGTCTGGGCGGCGGCGGCGAGGTCGGAGCGGTTCGGGTTGTACTGGGCGTAGCCGACGACGCGGCCGCCGACGCGGGCGGCGGCGTTGCTGAGCGCCTCGATCGCCACGCCGCCATAGTCGTTGGCGGGCACGATCGCGGCGAAGTTGCGCTTGCCGACACTCGCCGCATAGGAGACGACGCGGTCGATGTCGCCCTGCGGCAGGAAGCTCAGGAGGTAGACGTTGCGGCTCGCGAGGTCGGCGCGGGTCGAGAACGCGATCACCGGCACGCCGGCCTGTCGCGTCACCGACGCCGCACCGCCGACGGCGGGCGCGAACACCGGGCCGAGGATGAGCTGGGCGCCCTCGCCGATCGCCGCCTGGGCGGCGGCGCGGCCGCCGGCCTCCGAACCGCCGTCGTCCTTGACGAGGACGCGCACGACGCCCGGGTTCTCGGAGATCGCCAGCGCCGCGGCGTTCTTGAAGGACTGCGCGAGGCCCGCGGCCTCGCCGCCGGCGGTGAGCGGCAAGAGCAGCGCCACCGTGACCGGGCCGTCGCCGAGGACCTCGCCCTGAGGCTGCGCAGGGGCCTGCGGCGTGACCACCTCGACCGGTCCGGTGACGTCGCCGCGCGAGCAGGCGCCGAGCACGAACAGGGCGACGGCCGCCGCGAGGACGCGACGGCGCGGAAGGAGATCGGCCGCCCGTGACGCGGCGGCTTTCAAGACGCGCGACACCAAGCGCACTCCCTGCTAGATCAAGTCGAGCCTCCGCGACCCTTACCACTCGGGGCGGCGGAACGAAACGTCGCGCGTCGCCGCTCCCCCTCATCGGAAGGCCGGCGAACTCTCCGCGGACGGCGTGTGACCACGGCGCAACGCCCCGCGAGTGTGGAAGGTCGGGCCCGCCCTGTCAAAGAATGCTCCCGAGGCGCGCGCGAAAGACGGCCGCCGGCGCCCCGGCGAGGCCGCTCCAGCGCCCGATGCCCCCGTCCGCTCCTTCGCCGTCGATGCCCGCGGCTTCACCGCGCCGGCGCTTTCGCCCGGGCTCTACATCGTCGCCACCCCGATCGGCCATCTCGGCGACGTGACGCTGCGGGCGCTGGCGACGCTCGCGGCCGCCGACCTCATCGCCTGCGAGGACACCCGCGTCACCCGCGTGCTGCTGGAACGCTACGGCATCCGCACGCCGACGATCGCCTATCACGAGCACAATGCCGGCCGGCAGCGGCCGCGGCTGATGACCGACCTCGTCGCCGGCCGCTCGGTGGCGCTCGTTTCCGACGCCGGCACGCCGCTGATCTCCGACCCGGGCTACCGCCTCGTCGCCGAGGTGACCGCGCTCGGACTGCCGGTGTTCCCGATCCCCGGCCCCTCGGCGCTGCTGGCGGCGCTGGTCGTCGCCGGGCTGCCGACCGACACGGTGCTGTTTGCCGGCTTCCTGCCGCAGAAGGGCGGGCCGCGGCGCCGGCGCATCGAGACGCTTGCCATCGTGCCGGCGACGCTGGTGCTCTACGAATCGCCGCACCGGGTCGCCGAGACCCTCGCCGACCTCGTCGCCATCCTCGGCGCCGACCGGCCGGCCGTCGTCGCCCGCGAACTGACCAAGCTCTACGAGACGGTGGTGCGGGCGCCGCTCGGCGAACTCGCCGAACGCTTCGCCGGGGCGCCGCCGAAGGGAGAGATCGTGCTGGTCATCGGGCCGCCGCCGGAGCGCGAGACATCCGAGGACGACGCCGACGCGCTGCTGGTCTCGGCGCTTTCGACGATGTCGGCGAGTGCGGCCGCCGGCGACGTGGCGCGCGCCACCGGCCTCGACCGCCGCGAGCTCTACCGCCGGGCGCTGGAGCTGAAGGGGGCGCTGCAGGCGGACGACGGCGGCGGCGATGATCCCGCCGACGAAGACGCCGACGACGCTGCCGGCCCGCGCGACGATGGCGAAGAACGCTGAGCCTTCGCCCGCCGATCCCCGCCGCCGCGCCGCCGAGCGCCGCGGCCACGGCGCCGAGACGCTCGCCGCCTGGGCGCTGCGCCTGAAGGGCTACCGCATCCTCGGCCGGCGGGTGAAGACGCCGCACGGCGAGATCGACCTCGTGGCGCTGAAGCGCGACACGGTTGCGATCGTCGAGGTGAAGGCCCGCGCCGACGCCGACACGGCGCTCGCCGCCGTCGGGCCGGGTGCACGGCGACGGCTGTCGGCGGCGGCGCGCGTCTGGCTCGCGCGTCATCCGTCCTATGCCGGACATACGATCCGCTTCGACATCGTGCTGGTGGTGCCGCGGCGCTGGCCGGCCCACCTCGCCAACGCCTTTGCGGCGACGGATTGACGACCGCCGCGGGCGGGTGGAAACCCTCATCGCCGCGTCCCACATCCTCTCGACGCCGCCACGGAGAGACGCCGATGACCGAAGCCGCCCGGAAGCCTGCAAAGCGGCTGCGCGTCGCCATCCAGATGGACCACGTCGCGACGGTGAAGATCGCCGGCGACAGTGGCTTCGCACTGCTGCTCGAGGCGCAGGCCCGCGGCCACGAACTCTTCCACTACACGCCGGATCGCCTCGCCATGCGCGACGGCGTCGTCACCGCGGCGCTCGAGCCGATCACGGTGCGCGACACCGCCGGCGACCACTTCACGCTGGGGGCGCCGCAGCGCCAGCGCCTCGACGATCTCGACGTCGTGCTGATGCGCCAGGACCCGCCCTTCGACCTCGCCTATGTGACGGCGACCCACATGCTGGAGCGCATCCACCCGAAGACGCTGGTGGTGAACGACCCGGCGGAGGTGCGCAACGCTCCGGAGAAGATCTTCGTGACGCTGTTTCCGGAGCTGATGCCGCCGACGGTGATCACCCGCGACCGCGCCGAGATCGACGCCTTCCGCAAGGAGTTCGGCGACATCGTCATGAAGCCGCTCTACGGCCACGGCGGCGCCTCGGTGTTCCGCCTCACCGCCGAGGACCTCAACTACGGCTCGCTCTACGACCTGTTCGCCAACACCTTCCGCGAACAGTGGGTGGTGCAGCAGTTCCTGCCGAACGTGAAGCACGGCGACAAGCGCATCATCCTGGTCGACGGAAAGTTCGCCGGTGCCGTCAACCGCGTGCCGGCGCCGGACGACCTGCGCTCCAACATGGTGCGCGGCGGCGCGGCGAAGGAGACCGACCTCACCGACCGAGAGCGCGAGATCTGCGCCACCATCGGCCCGGAGCTGGCGCGGCGCGGCCTCTTGCTCGTCGGCATCGACGTCATCGACGGGCGGCTGACGGAGATCAACGTGACGGCGCCGACGGGCATCCGCGCCATCCGCCGCCTCGGCGGCCCGGACATCGCGGCGATGGTGTGGGAGACGATCGAGGCGAAGGTGGCGGCGCGGGGGTAGTTTCGGCAGTCGGCGGTCGGCGGTCGGCAGTAGGGGGTGCCCTCCTCTCCGTAGTCATTCCCGGCCTTGTGCCGGGAACCCATGCAACGGCGCCGCGGATTGGAGATCGCGATCGGGCGCGTCGCTTGCCGAGAGGGATGGGTTCCCGGGACAAGCCCGGGAATGACTACGGTGGGGGAGGCGGGACAAGCCCGGGAATGACCTCGGCGGGGGTGGCGGAGGACGCGGGGCGGTGGCTTGGAAGCATCGGGTGGGGTGCCCGATGTGGCGCCGTAACTGCCGAGAGGGGTAGGTTCCCGGGACAAGCCCGGGAATGACTCCGGAGTGGAAGGGAGACCAACATGGCCGAAGACGCCCGCGCCGAGAGCACCCGCGCAGAAGCAGTCCGGGCCGAAGACGCCCGCCCCGAGAGCACCCAGGCCGACGCGGCCCACGCCGAGACCGCTGGCGCCACCGGGCGCCGGCCCGGTCGGGGACGCATCTACGGCTCGATCACCGAGACGATCGGCGACACGCCGCTCGTGCGGTTCGACCGGCTGGCGAAGGCGCTGGGCGTCGGCGCGACGCTGCTCGGCAAGCTCGAGTTCTTCAACCCGATCGCGAGCGTCAAGGACCGCATCGGCGTCGCCATGATCGACGCACTGGAGGCCGCCGGCGCGCTGAAGCCCGGCGGCACGATGGTCGAGCCGACCTCCGGCAACACCGGCATCGCCCTCGCCTTCGTGGCGGCGGCGCGCGGCTACCGGCTGATCCTGGTGATGCCGGAATCGATGTCGGTGGAACGCCGCAAGATGCTGAAGCTGCTCGGGGCCGAACTGGTGCTGACCGAGGCGGCGAAGGGCATGAAGGGCGCGATCGCCAAGGCCGAGGAGCTTCTCGCCGAGATCCCGGGCGCGGTGATGCCGCAGCAGTTCCGCAACCCGGCCAACCCGGCGATCCACCGCACCACCACGGCGGAGGAGATCTGGACCGACACCGACGGCGACATCGACGCCTTCGTGGCCGGCATCGGCACCGGCGGCACCATCACCGGCGTGGCGCAGGTGCTGAAGCCGCGCAAGCCGTCGCTGCACGTCGTCGGGGTCGAGCCGGCCGACAGCCCGGTGCTGTCGGGCGGCGCGTCCGGCCCGCACAAGATCCAGGGCATCGGCGCCGGCTTCGTGCCGGAGGTGCTCGACACCCACGCCTATGACGAGGTGATCAGGGTCACCAACGACGAGGCCTTCCAGAACGCCCGGCTGCTGGCGCGGCTCGAGGGCATCCCCGGCGGCATCTCCTCGGGCGCGGCGGTGACGGCTGCGGCCGTGCTCGGCCGGCGGCCGGAGTTCGCCGGCAAGACCATCGTGCTGATCATCCCCTCCTTCGCCGAGCGCTACCTGTCGACGATGCTGTTCGAGGGGCTGGAGTAGCCGCAGGGGCGCCCGGCGCGATCAGGCGGCGGCGCTCTCCTGGAACCACGACGTGCCGCGCTCGCGGATCAGACGCATCGCGATGTCGACGGACGCGGGGTCGTAGAGGCGTCCCCGCCCCTGCGTCAGTTCGGCGAGCACGATCTCGACCGGGATCGCCTGCCGGTACGGCCGGTAGGCGAGCATCGCCTCGGTGACGTCGGCGACGGCGAGCAGCTTCGCCTCCTCGGCGATCTGGTCGCCCTTCAGCCCGGCCGGATAGCCCGAGCCGTCGAGGCGCTCGTGATGCTGCGTCACCATCTCGTGGATCGGCCAGTCGAAGCGGATGCCACGCAAGAGCTCGCCGCCGCGCGCCGCGTGCGTCTTGATGAGGGCGAACTCCTCCGTCTTGAGCTTGCCCGGCTTGGTCAACAGTTCGGTGGGAACCGCGATCTTGCCGATGTCGTGCAGCAGCGCGCCGATGCGCACACCTTCGATCCGATCCTGCGGCCAGCCGAGCTCCCGGGCGATCTCCACCGCCAGCGTCCCCACCTTGCGCTGGTGGCCGGCGGTGTAGGGATCGCGCACCTCGACGATGGAGGCGAGCGCGCCCACCGTCTCGATCAGCGCCTCCTTGAGGCGCGACTGCGCCACGAGGCGGCCGGCCTCGCTCTTCTCGTAGCGGACATAGCTGTCGAGCGTCGTCAGCGCGCGGCCGAGCTGGTCGGCGAAGGCGGCGAGGGGAGAGAGATCCTCCGGCGTGAACACGAGCGCTTCCCTGGCGCAGACGGTGAGCACCCCGATCGGGCGGCCGGAGAAGAGCATCGGCACGACGACGCACGAGCTGAGATCGTTCGGCCCCAGCAGCTCGCGTGCCCAGTCGAACTCCGGCTCGTCGCCTAAGTCGTTGCAGAGGAAGGCCTCACGGGTGCGGATCGCCGTGATGGTGGGCCCAAGGACGTCCGGCCGGGTGCGGATCGCCTTGATCACCGCCGGCATCTTGTCGGCGAGGTCGCCCGAGGCGGCGAGCAGGCGAAGGGATTGCGGCCCGTCGTCGAGGTCGGCGATGTAGGAGAGCGCGAAGCCCGACTCGACCAGGGCGCGGGTAACCGCCCGTGCCAGCCCCTTCCGGTCGGTCTCGCCCTGGATCGCGAGGAGACCGCTGACGAGTGCGGTGAGGGTGCGGTTCTTGCGGGCGAGCAGCTCGGCGCTCGCTACGGCGGCAGTGATGTCGTGGGCAATGGAAAGCACGTCCACTCGGCCCGTCGCCGGGTCGGCGAACGGACGATCGCTGTGTTCCATCGTGAAGCACGCGCCGCCTTCCCAATAGCGCGTCTGCCCATTGACCGTCTCGCCGGTTGCGAGGACGCGGGCGATGTTCGCAAGGAGTTCGCCTCGTGCCGCCTCCGGGAAGCCGGACTCCTCCAGGCTCAGCTCGCCCTCGGGTGGCCCGGTCCGGCCGAGACCGCGCCAGGCGACGGCGTTGGCGCGGCGGATGCGTCCGTCGGCGCCGAAGACGAAGATCCGGTCTTCGATGCTGTCGAAGACGGCATTGATGAAGGCGCGGTCCCTCTGCGCGGCGGTGCGGGCTTCCTGCGCTGCGATCGCCTCGCTGCTCAGTCTCTCGATGAGCCGCCGCTCGTGCTGCAGGGCGGCAAGGACGGCGAGAAACAGCGCGACCGCCGTCAGGGCGATGTAGAACAGGCCCTTGATGGTGGAGACCACGACACTCTGGTGACCGTCGGTGTTCCCGGTGATGAAATCGGATCCTAATATCCAGGCCGCGCCGACCAGCGCATAGACCACGGCGATCAGCGTCGCGCGCCGCACCGTGCTTTGGGCGATCGGCTCGGGGAGCCGGTCGCTCTCTCCCTCAGGCCGGGCTGGCGGCACGCTGGCTATCACGATCGCGCACTCCGCCGACGCCTCCCGCGAGGGCGCACCGAGTGCGACGTGGAGAGGGCCGCCACGTCTAGACCCAGCGCGGTGGCACGCCAGAACGGTCGCGCCGCGAAGGTTGCTTTGTCCGGCGAAGCTTAGACCCCCTGTGGAATTGCTCAAGGGCCCGCTCGTAGAATGTGCGTGCCGCACACCTTCGAGGCCGTGAAGCCGAACGGAGCCGGGATGACGCTGACGACGGACGAGATCGCCCGCTATGCCCGCCACCTGGTGCTGCCGGAGATCGGCGGGCCGGGGCAGCAGAAGCTGAAGCGCGCGCGCGTGCTGGTGGTCGGCGCCGGCGGGCTCGGCGCGCCGGTGCTGCTCTATCTCGCCGCCGCCGGCGTCGGCACGCTCGGCATCGTCGACGACGACGTGGTCGAGGTGTCGAACCTGCAGCGGCAGGTCGTGCACGACACGGGCTCGGTGGGGATGGCGAAGGTCGACAGCGCCGCGGCGACGGTGGCGCGGCTCAATCCGCACGTCGTCGTCGAGGCGCATCGCGAGCGGCTGACGGCGGAAAGCGCGCCGGGGCTGGTGGCGGCCTACGACGTGGTGGTCGACGGCTCCGACAACTTCGCCACCCGCTACGCGCTGGCCGACGCCTGCGAGACGGCGCGGCGGCCCTTGGTGACGGCGGCGGTCGGCCGCTTCGACGGCTCGCTGACGACCCTCAAGCCCTATGAGAGCGGCCCGGACGGCCGGCCGAACCCGCGCTGGCGCGACCTCTTCCCGGAGGCGCCGCCGGCCGGCACGGTGCCGAGCTGCGCCGAGGCCGGCATCCTCGGGGCGGTGGTCGGCGTGCTCGGGACGCTCGAGGCCTGCGAGGTGGTGAAGCTCGTCACCGGCGCCGGCGAGCCGCTGATCGGCCGGCTGCTGCTCGTCGACATCCTCGGCATGCGGTTCGAGACGATTGGGTATGGCCGCGCCTGAGGCGCGGCCGAGCGGCTACGGACGGGGGGTGAGGCCGCCCCGCCCTCACAGCATCGAGGGCAGGACGCGGTCGGGGGGGCGGTGGCCGTCCATGAAGGTGCGGATGTTGATGATCACCTTCTCGCCCATGTCGATGCGGCCCTCGATGGTGGCCGAGCCGAGGTGGGGGAGGAGGACGACGCGGCCGGCCTCGGCGAGCTTCATCAGCTTCGGGTTGACCGCCGGCTCGTGCTCGAAGACGTCGAGGCCGGCACCGGCCATCGCGCCGGTCTCGAGCTGGCGGATCAAGGCCGCCTCGTCGATGAGCTCGCCGCGGGCGGTGTTGACGATGTAGGCCTCCGGCCGCATCAGCTTCAGCCGCCGCGCCGACAGGAGGTGGAAGGTCGCCGGGGTGTGCGGGGTGTGGATCGAGACGACGTCCATGCGGGCGAGCATCTGGTCGAGGCTCTCCCACCACGTCGCCTCGAGGCCGTCCTCGATCGCCGCGCCGAGGCGGCGGCGGTTGTGGTAGTGGATCGACATGCCGAAGGCGCGGGCGCGGCGGGCGACCGCCTGGCCGATGCGGCCCATGCCGACGATGCCGAGGCGCTTGCCGGAGATGCGGCGGCCGAGCATCCAGGTCGGCGACCAGCCGCCCCAGGCGTTGTCGTGCACGGCGCGGATGCCGTCGGCGAGACGGCGCGGCACGGCCAGCATCAGCGCCATCGTCATGTCGGCGGTGTCCTCGGTGAGGACGCCGGGGGTGTTGGTCACGGTGATGCCGCGGGCGACCGCTGTCTCGACGTCGATGTTGTCGACGCCGTTGCCGAAGTTGGCGATGAGGCGGAGGTTCGCCCCGGCCTGGGACAGCACGGCGGTGTCGATGCGGTCGGTGATGGTCGGCACCAGCACGTCGGCGTGGCGGACGGCCTCGACGAGCTCGGCCTGGCTGAGCGGCCGGTCGGTCTCGTTGAGCTTCGCCTCGAAGAGCTCGCGCATGCGGGTCTCGACGACGTCCGGAAGCTTCCGGGTCACCACCACGTGCGGCTTTTTCCTGGCCATGCTGCGCGTGCCTCGGGGCTCTGGACGGATGCCGGGTTCAGCGCCGGTTAACCCTGAGGCTGCATGCTCGGCGGCGTCCCCCGTGCGCTTCGGCCTTCTGTATCAGAGCGATGCGGAAACACAACGGGCCGGGGCGGAACGGGCGGTCGGTGGGCGATGAGGGTCTTCGGGATGAACGTGCTGTCCAGGATGGTCGCGGGGCTCAGGTGGCTGGCCGTCGGACTGGGGGCGGCCGCGCTCGTGGCGATGCCGCCGGCGGCGCCGCCGGTGCACGCCCAGCAGACGACCGGCCTGCCGCTGCCGCGCTTCGTCAGCCTGAAGGCCGGCCGCGTCAACGTGCGCATCGGTCCGAGCAACGAGCACGCGGTGAAGTGGATCTTCGTGCGCGCCGGCCTGCCGGTCGAGATCGTGCAGGAATTCGAGAACTGGCGCCGTATCCGCGATTCGTCCGGGGAGGAGGGCTGGGTCTACCACGGGCTCCTGTCCGGGCGTCGCACCGCGCTGGTGGCGCCGTGGCAGAACGCCGAGCCGACTGCGCTCTACGTGCGCGGCGACGCGACGAGCACCGTCAAGGCGACGCTCGCGCCGAACGTCGTCGTGCAGGTGCGCGAGTGCGACGGCCAGTGGTGCGAGGTGGAGGGACCGAGCTTCGCCGGCTTCGTCGAGCAGGCGATGCTGTGGGGCGTCTACCCGGACGAGACGGTGCACTGAGGGGGGCGCGCCGAGGCGTCGTCTCCGCGACGTCCTTCTCCCGCGTCAGCGGGAGAAGGTGCCCGAAGGGCGGATGAGGGCCGCGCGGGACGCGCGGATGAGGTGTCGCTGACGGGCGTGTCGCTGGCGGGGATGGGGTCGCCGGGGTTCCGTCGCACTTCGTGCGCCGGCCCTCATCCGGCGCTTCGCGCCACCTTCTCCCGCGAGCGGGAGAAGGGAGAGCCGCGACCGGCCTTCTCGGATCTGGCGCCCTTAGCTCAGGCGGCCTCAGATCAGCCGGCGCGGATCGGGCGGATGCGGACGACGACGTCGACGCGGACGATCTCCATGCCCTCGGGCGCCTCGGGCAGGTTGTCGATCGACAGGCCCTCGCCGGGGATGTCGACGACGCGGTTCTCGTCCTCGAGGAAGAAGTGGTGGTGGTCGGAGGTGTTGGTGTCGAAGTAGGTCTTCGAGCCGTCGACCGCGACCTCGCGCAGGAGGCCGGCCTCGGTGAACTGGTGCAGCGTGTTGTAGACGGTGGCGAGCGACACCGGCACGCGGGCGCGCAGCGCCTCCTCGTGCAGCTGCTCGGCCGAGACGTGGCGGTTGCCGTCGGCGAACAGGATGTCGGCGAGCGCGATGCGCTGGCGCGTCGGGCGCAGGCCCGATTCGCGCAGCATGCCGCGCACATTGGCCGGACGGCGCATCACCTGGCCCGCGACCGGACCCGCTTCGACCACCATCGTCGTGCTCCGCGACGTCATCATGCCGTCCGCCATATCGACCTGTCCCCATCGAGCCCGCGGCCGTGCCGTCGCGACTCTCGAACGCTCAACACGCCGTGAGAGGCGATTGCGGCCGGGTCGAGGCGACCCGCCGGACACGCCTGTCCCGGCTTTCGTGATGACCGTAGCGGGGATGTTCGGCGATTGCAAGTCATTACTATCTTCGCGCGGCAGAGGCGCCAGCCCGGGGGCGTGGTCGGCGTTGCGACCGGCAAGCGTCGTGACCGGCAAGCGTCGCCATCGGCCGGCACCGGCATCGGGCGGCGGCGCGACGGGACGGCGCCGCCCTCAGGCCCTGACCGGGGCCGACCGGCGCCCTTTCGATCGGCGAAGGCCTATGGTAGGAAGGTGCCGCGCGTCGACCCGCGCCGCTCGCGCGGCACGTCGTCGAGCGCCGATCCCGCCTCGGCGGCCGACCGTCGAGACGGTGCGTTTCTCCCTCGTCGGATCGCGGCGGCGTTCGCTCACACCGAGGTGGCGGGGCGGTTCGGAACGATGGAAAACGGGCGCCCCCCGGGGGGACGCCACTCAGGCAGGGACGCGGAACAAGAATGCACGAGAACGGTATGCGCGAGCGTCGGTCGAGCTTCGAGTACGAGGATCTGATCGCGTGTGCGCGCGGCGAGCTGTTCGGCATGGGCAACGCCCAGCTTCCGCTGCCGCCGATGCTGATGTTCGACCGCATCGGCGCGATCGCCGAAGACGGCGGGGCGCACGGAAAGGGCATGGTGCGGGCCGAGCTCGCGATCCGGCCGGACCTCTGGTTCTTCCCCTGCCACTTCAAGGGCGACCCGGTGATGCCGGGCTGCCTCGGGCTCGATGCGCTCTGGCAGATGCTCGGCTTCTTCCTCGGCTGGCTCGGCTCCCCCGGCAGGGGGCGGGCGCTGTCGGTCGGCGAGGTGAAGTTTTCCGGCATGGTGGTGCCGAGCGTGAAGACCGTCGAGTACGGCGTCGACCTGAAGCGCGTGATGCGCTCGAAGCTCGTGCTCGGCGTCGCCGACGGCTGGCTGAAGGCCGACGGCGAGACCATCTACAAGGCGAGCGATCTCAAGGTCGGCCTGTTCCAGACGGAGCCGGCCGCCGCCGGCTGAGGCGCGCGGCGGCCTGACGAGCGAGCGAGGACGGAGGACGACATGAGACGCGTGGCCGTCACCGGCATGGGGATCGTCTCGTCGATCGGCACCGGCACCCAGGAGGTGCTGGCGTCGCTGCGCGAGGCGAAGTCAGGCATCGTGCGGGCGGACGAATATGTTCGCCTCGGCTTCCGCTGCCAGGTGCACGGCGCGCCCGAGCTCGACCCCGCCGAGGTGGTCGACCGCCGCGCCATGCGCTTCCACGGCGGCGGAACGGCGTGGAACCACGTCGCCATGGACCAGGCGATCCGCGATTCCGGCCTGGAGCCAGGCGAGGTCAGCCACGAGCGCACCGGCCTCGTCATGGGCTCCGGCGGCCCGTCGACCCGCACCATCGTCGAATCCGCCGACATCACCCGCGAGAAGGGGCCAAAGCGCGTCGGCCCGTTCGCCGTGCCGAAGGCGATGTCGTCGACGGCCTCGGCGACGCTGGCCACCTGGTTCAAGGTGAAAGGTGTCAACTATTCGATCTCGGCGGCCTGCGCGACCACCAACATCTGCATCGGCCACGGCGCCGAGCTGATCCAGTGGGGTAAGCAGGACGTCGTCTTCGCCGGCGGCTGCGAAGACCTCGACTGGACGCTGTCGGTGCTGTTCGATGCCATGGGGGCGATGTCGGCAGGCTACAACGATCGCCCCGCCGTCGCCTCCCGCGCCTACGACAAGGACCGTGACGGCTTCGTCATCGCCGGCGGCGCCGGCGTGCTGGTGCTCGAGGAGTGGGAGCGGGCGAAGGCCCGCGGCGCCCGCATCTATGCCGAGGTGGTCGGCTACGGCGCCACCTCCGACGGCCACGACATGGTGCAGCCCTCCGGCGAGGGCGCGGTGCGGGCCATGCAGCTCGCCATGCAGGGCGTCAAGGGTCCGATCGACTACATCAACCCGCACGCCACCTCGACGCCGATCGGCGATCTCAAGGAGATCGAGGCGATGCGCGCGGTGTTCGGCGACAAGTGCCCGCCGATCTCCGCCACCAAGTCGCTGACGGGCCATTCGCTGGGCGCCGCCGGCGTTCAGGAAGCGATCTATTCGATCCTGATGATGCAGAACGGCTTCATCGCCGAGAGCGCCCACATCGACACGATCGACCCGGCTTTTGCCGACATGCCGATCGTGCGGGAGCGTCACGACAACGTCACCCTCGCCCGTGTCCTCTCGAACGGATTTGGATTCGGCGGGACGAATGCGACACTGGTGCTGCAGCATCCGGATGCCGCCTGATTCGCACCGGCGCCGCTGACCACCCCGGACGAGAAATGCCTCGCCGCGGCACCGGCCGCGGCCGACACCGAGGACCGACATGACGGATCTGATGGCGGGCAAGCGCGGGCTGATCATGGGCGTCGCCAACGACCACTCGATCGCCTGGGGCATCGCCAAGCGTCTGTCGGAGCAGGGTGCCGAACTCGCCTTCACCTACCAGGGCGAGGCCTTCGGCCGTCGCGTCAAGCCGCTCGCCGCCTCGGTCGGGGCGGAGATCCTGCTGCCGTGCGACGTCGAGGACGTCTCCACCGTCGACGCCGCCTTCGCCCGGCTGCGCGAGAGCTGGGGCAGCCTCGACTTCGTCGTCCACGCCGTCGCCTTCTCCGACAAGAACGAGCTGCGCGGCCGCTACGCCGACACGACGCGCGAGAACTTCGTGCGCACCATGGTGATCTCCTGCTTCTCGTTCACCGAGGTGGCGAAGCGGGCGGCGGCGATGATGACCGCCGGCGGCTCGCTCCTGACGCTCACCTATGGTGGCTCGACGCGGGTGATGCCGAACTACAACGTCATGGGCGTCGCCAAGGCGGCGCTGGAATCCTCGGTGCGCTACCTCGCCGCCGACTATGGCGGCCGCAACATTCGCGTCAACGCGATCTCGGCCGGGCCGGTGCGCACGCTCGCCGGCTCCGGCGTGTCCGATGCGCGGCTGATGTTCAACTACCAGCGCCGCCACTCGCCGCTCCGCCGCACCGTGACGATCGAGGAGATCGGCGGCACCTCGCTCTATCTGCTCTCCGACCTGTCGGCGGGCGTCACCGGCGAGATCCACTTCGTCGACTGCGGCTACAACATCGTCTCGATGCCGCGCCTCGACGCGCTGAAGGACGAGGAGCGGCGCGAGCACGACGACGAGGTCGACGTCAACGGCGTCGCCGTGGTGCGGCCGCTGCCGACGGTCGCCAACGCCTGAGCGGCCGCGACCGGCCGACCCGGCGCATGGAGCGCGGGACTTTCCGCGGAGCTTCCTGATGGATCTCTCCGCCCTGGCGGCGCGGCTCGGCCTGCCGATCGGCGGCACCGGGGCGCGGCGCGACCGGCTGGCACGGCTCGCCCTCGACGGCGACGCCGCCGGGGTGACGCGCTTCGTCGCCCGCGACAAGAGCCTGTTCCGCCCGACCCGCTTCGGCTGCCGCTTCGAGCCGTTCACCCCCGTCCGCGCACTGCCGGAGTTCACCGGCATCGAATGGTCGCGCCGACCGGGCTACGGGGCGAAGGCGGCGGTGGTGGAGGTCGGCCCGTTCGGCGCCCGCTACCGCCTGCTGCTGTCGTCGAGCTTGCCGGAGGCGGTGCGCGCCGTCAGCGCGGTGCGGCTCGTCACCCGCATCGTGCACGCTCACCGGCTGTTCGAGGCGTTCGGGCGCGAGGCCGGCGGCCGCGGGCATTTCGTCCTCGACGTCGACGACTGCGCCGACGCGGGCGAGCGGGTGGTCGGCTTCTCCGGGCCGCCGGAGCGCACCTTCCTGGTGCCCGACCAGATCTTCCTCGCTACCGACGGCTACGCCGACCTGCGCCGCGCCTATGCCGCGCGGGCGCGGCCGCTTTCGGCGCGCGAGGACGCGATCTTCTGGCGCGGCCGCTCGACAGGCACCGTCGGGCCCGGTGAGATGTGGACGGCGCTGCCACGGGTTCGCTTCGTCGCCGAAGCAAGGCGGATCGCGGTAGCGCGGCCGGAGCTCAAGGTCGACGTCGGGCTGGTGTCGACCGACGAGGGCTCGGGCAAGGCGCCGTGGGCGGAGCTCGTCGCGCAGGGGCTGACGGCCGACTTCGTGCCGATCGAGCGCTTCGCCGAGAAGCGCGTGCACGTCGACATCGACGGCAACTCCAACTCCTGGCCCGGGCTGTTCTCCAAGGTGCTGCTGGGCGGCCCGCTCATCAAGGTGGCGTCCCGCGACGGTGCGGCGCAGTGGTACTACGACCGGCTCGTCGACGGAGAGACGCTGGCGGTCGTGCGCGCCGACCTCGCCGACCTCGAGGCGCGCTGTGAGATGGTACGCGATCCCGCCGTGCAGGCGCGGCTCGCGGCCGGCATGACGGCTCTCGCCGAGGGGCTGACGCCGGCCGGCGAGATGCCGCGCGTCTTCCCGGTGCTGGAAAGGGCGGCGGCCTATTGGCGCGACAGGCTCTGAGTCGCGACAGTGATGCCGCGACAGTGATACAATGCGCGCAGCACCGCCCCGCGCGCCCGAAACCGCCCGCAGAGACGTCCGCTGCCATGACCGCCGCCTACATGACCGCCGCCGAGCGCCCCCTCATCGTCAAGATCTGCGGCCTCCGCACCGCCGAGACGATGGAGGCTGCGCTTCAGGCCGGCGCCGACATGATCGGCCTCGTCAGCTTCGCCCCGAGCCCGCGGCACGTCGACGCCGCCGCGGCGGCGGCGCTCGCCGACGTGGCGCGCGGGCGGGCGGAGATCGTGCTCCTGACCGTCGATGCCGACGACGCGGCGCTCGGCGCTCTCGTCGCGGCGATCCGGCCCGACTGGCTGCAGCTGCACGGCCGCGAAACGCCGGATCGCGTCGCCGAGGTGCGGCGCCGCTTCGGCCTGCCGGTGATGAAGGCGCTCGGCATCCGCGACGACGCCGACCTCGCCCGGGCCACCGATTTCGCCGCCGCCGACCGGCTGCTGTTCGATGCTAAGCCGCCGAAGGACGCGACGCGGCCGGGCGGCAACGGGCTTTCCTTCGACTGGCGCCTCCTTGCCAAACTTGACCCCCGCCTCAGGTTCATGCTTTCCGGGGGGCTCGATCCCGCGACCGTCGCAGAGGCGGTGCGGATCGCCCGCCCGCTCGGCGTCGACGTGTCGAGCGGCGTGGAGCGCGCCCCGGGCGACAAGGACCCGGCCCTGATCGCCGCCTTCGTTCGCGCCGCCCGGGCGGCGCAGACCCTGGGAGCACTCGCTTGAACACCGCCGTGCCGCCGACCGTGCGTGCCAATTCCCTCCGGCTCGGACCCGACGAGCGGGGCTTCTTCGGCCTGTTCGGCGGCCGCTTCGTCGCCGAGACGCTGATGCCGCTGATCCTCGAGCTCGAGGCGGCGTGGGAGGCGGCGAAGGCCGACCCCGCCTTCGAGGCCGAGTTCTCGGAGCTGAAGCGGACCTATATCGGCCGGCCGAGCCCGCTGACCTTCGCGCCGCGGCTGACCGAGCACTGCGGCGGCGCCAAGGTCTATTTCAAACGCGACGAGCTCAACCACACCGGCTCGCACAAGATCAACAACACCGTCGGGCAGATCCTGCTCGCCATGCGCATGGGCAAGACGCGCATCATCGCCGAGACCGGCGCCGGCCAGCACGGCGTGGCCACCGCCACCGTCTGCGCCCGCTTCGGCCTGCCTTGCGTCGTCTACATGGGTGCCCTCGACATCGAGCGGCAGAAGCCGAACGTCTTCCGCATGAAGCTGCTCGGCGCCGAGGTGCGGCCGGTGACGTCGGGCGCCGGCACGCTCAAGGACGCCATGAACGAGGC
>CAMDHY010000017.1 GCA_945898215.1 Pseudoxanthobacter soli DSM 19599
GGAACACCTCCAGCATGTCGAGGTCGCCATAGGCATAGAACGGGTCGCGGGTATTGTCGCTCGCCACCGCGACCGGCACGCCGCGCGCCGTCAGCTCGTGCAGCAGCGTCACGCCGCGGCGGCGCGGCGTGGCGGCACCGGCGCCGCGATCCTGCAGATAGAGATTGCACAAGGGCAGCGAGACGATGGCGAGGCCGGCGCGGGCGACCTTGTCCATGACCCGGCGGGCGTCGTCGTCGTCCATCACCGACAGCGAGCAGCAGTGGCCGCAGACGACCCGGCCGGCAAAGCCGGTCTCCACCACCGCCTCGGCGACCAGCGACAGCGTGTCGACGGAGGCGTCCATCGTCTCGTCGACGTGCAGGTCGACGCCCGCGCCGTGGCGGCCGGCGGCCGTGAGCACGCGGCGGATGTGGTGGGCGGCGTCGGGGGCGGGGATCGTCACGCCGCCCACCGCGCCGTCGCATTCGGAGGCGTAACGGGCGAGTTCGTCGAGAAGCGCGTCGTCCGTGCGGTCATCGAGCGGCATGATCGACGATGCCTGGAGATCGATGCGGCCGGCCCAGCGCGCCCGCATGTCGAAGAACACCGGCCAGGAGATGCGCTGCTGCGGCGAGATGGAATCGATATGGGTGCGCACCAGCCGCGTGCCGTGGGCGTAGGCGCAGCGCAGCGAGAAATCCATGCGCCGGGCGACGTCCTCAGCCGTCCAGAACGCCTCGCGGTCGTCGCGTGTGGCGTTCAGCGCGCCGTCGAAGCTGCCGTCGGGGTTCGGCCGGCGCGGCCAGATATGGCCCTTGTCGAGGTGGGTGTGCATGTCGACGAAGCACGGCAGCACCAGGCCGTCGTCGAGCGAGACGCTCGCCTCCTCGGCCCCGGCCTCGCAGCCGGACGCCTCGATCGCGACGATGCGGCCGTCGGCGATGACGATGTCGGCGGAGGCGAGCCCGTCGTCGTCCGGGGTGAGGCCCGGGGCGTCGGTGACGCAGGCGACGACGGTGGCGCAGTTGAGCCGCAGCCGCGTTGCGGACGGGACGACGGTGAAATCGGCGGACATGGGACCCGTTCTTCTGGAGTCAGCGGTCGCGGGGCAGCGCGCTCTGGTCTTAGCGGTCGCGCGGCAGCGCGCTTTCATGCCAGCGGCGGAGCAAGAGGTGGGAGACGAGGCTCGTCATCGCGAAGATGACGACGCCGGTGAGCGACAAGAGGATCAGCGCCGCGAACAGGCGGGGGATGTTGAGGCGATACTGCGACTCGAGCAGACGGAAGGCGAGGCCGGAGCCGGCGCCGGCCGAGCCCGCCGCGAACTCGGCGACGACGGCGGCGATCAGGGCGAGGCCGCCGGCGATCTTCAGTCCAGCGAGGAAGAAGGGCAGGGCGGCCGGGATCTGCAGGTACCACAGCGTCCGCCAGCGCGAGGCACCGTAGAGCTGGAAGAGGTCGAGCAGGTTGTGGTCGACGCTCTTCAGGCCCGCCGTGGTGTTCGACAGCACCGGGAAGAAGGCGACGATCCAGGCGCAGAGCAGCAGCGCGAATTCGGTCGAGGGCGCGTAGATCAGGATGAGCGGCGCGATCGCCACGATCGGCGTCACCTGCAGGATGACGGCATAGGGATAGAGCGCGAGCTCGATCCACTTCGACTGCGCCATCAGGATCGCGAGCGCCACACCCCCCGTCAGCGCCAGCGCCAGCGCCGCGAAAGTCGTCCACAGTGTGTTCAGCAGCGAGCGGCCGAGGATCGGCCAGTCGGTGACCATCGCCACCGCCACGTCGGCCGGGCTCGGCAGGATGTAGCGCGGGATCTGGTAGGCGATGACGATGCCCCACCAGGCGATGACGACGAGCGCCAGCATGATGACGGGCACGAGGATGCGCATCGTCCGCGAGACGCCGCCGGCAGCGTGGACGGCGGTGGCCTCGTCGGCCGCATCGTGCGGCGCCGTCGCCGCCATCGCGGCGGCTGTCCCGGTCTCGCCCGCCGCGCTCACAGGTGGCTGTCCCCGGCGGTGACGATCGCCGCCTGCAGGGCCCGCGAGGTCTCCTCGCAGGCCTCGTGATAGAGCGCGCTCATCCGGAAATCCTGGCCGCGTGGCAGCGGCGCGGTGACGTCGATCGTCTCCAGCAGGCGGCCGGGCCGGGCCGCCATGACGACGATGCGGGTGGAGAGGTAGGCGGATTCGAACACCGAGTGGGTGACGAAGACGACGGTCGTGCCGAGCCGCACCTTGATCGCGAGCAGGTCGTCGTTGAGGCGCTGGCGGGTGATCTCGTCGAGCGCCGCGAAGGGCTCGTCCATCAGGAGGATGCGCGGCCGGGTGACAAGGGCACGGGCGATCGAGACGCGCATCTTCATGCCGCCGGAGAGCTCGCGCGGATAGGCGTCCGCGAAGCGGTCGAGGCCGACGAGGGCGAGCGCCCCCATGACATCGTCGCGGGCGGAGTGGCGCGACACGCCCTTCAGGCGCAGCGGCAGCCAGACGTTGGCGAACACCGTCGCCCACGGCATCAGCGTCGGCTCCTGGAAGACGAAGCCGATGTCGTGCGCGCCCGGAACCCCGCCGCCGGTGTCGCGCGACCACTCGACCGTGCCGCTCGAGGGATCGGCGAGGCCGGCGATGATCCTGAGCGCCGTCGACTTGCCGCAGCCGGAGGGGCCGAGCAGCGACAGGAACTCGCCCTGGCGGACGGTGAGGTCGAGGCCGGCGAGCGCCGTCACGCCGTTGGCGAAGCGCTTGCCGACGCCGGCGAGCCGGACGATCGGCGCACCGGCCCGACCGTCCGCCGGGGTCTCTCCCGCAGCGGACGGCGAGGACGCCAGGGCGGCGGCTTGAGCGCCGCCTGGCCTCACTTCGCGAGGTCCTTGCCGACGCCCTTGCAGACGAAGGCGAGCGTGTAGGACTTCGTGTAGTCGATGTCGGCCTTGACGACGGCCGCCGCCACCATCTTGTCGAAGAACGACTTCTGCCGCGCGTCGGTCATGCAGCCGATGCCGCCGTCTTCCGCCTCGCCGGAGACGACGATGCCGTATTCCTTCATCTTGGCGATCGAGAAGGCGATCTGGCCGTCGGTGATCTCGGGGTTGTCGGCCTTGATCAGGGCGTTGGCGGCGGCGTTGTCGCCGTAGAGGTAGTTGTACCAGCCGATCGCCGAGGCATCGACGAAGCGCTGCACGAGGTCGGGCTTGCCGTCGACCATCGCCTGCTGCGTCTCAATCAGCGTCGAGTAGGTGTCGAAGCCGTAGTCGGCGAGCAGGAACTCCTTCGGCTTCCAGCCCGCCTGCTTCTCGATCTCGTAGGGCTCGGAGGTGATGTAGCCTTGCTGGGCCGACTGCTTGTCGGCGATGAACGGCGCCGGGTTGAAGGTGTAGGGCTTGTACTGCTCGTCGCGGAAGCCCGGGAAGGCCGACTTCATCCACTGGAAGTAGGAGGAGAAGCCGTCCTTGCCCATGAAGATAGTGGGGAGTTTCGTGAGGTCCTCAAGCTTTTCCAGCCCCTGGTCGGGGTGGGTGAGGAGCACCTGCGGCTCCTTCTGGAAAATCGCGCCGACGACGACGGTCGGGATGCCCTGTTCGACGGCCGAGAACGGCTCGAGCATGTTGCCGCCCATGTAGAAATCGATCTTGCCGGCGATCAGCAGCGCCCGGTTGGCGGCCTGCGGGCCACCCTGGCGGATCGTCACCTTCAGGCCGGCCTTCTCGTAGGTGCCGTCGGCGACGGCTTGGTAGTAGCCGCCGTGCTCGGCCTGGGCGAGCCAATTGGTGCCGAACGTCACCTCGTCGAGCGCCAGCGCGGGACCGGCGGTGAGCGTCGCGGCGAGCACCGGCGCCGCGAAGAACATCTTGCCTCGGTTCATGTCGTCATCCCCTCTCGATACCGGCGGCCCGCGCCGTCACCTTCCCCGCGCGCCGCACTTCGATCACCGCCGCCGGCCGATGCTGGCCGGACCGGGGGAGGCGAGCGGCACGGCGCAGTTCGCAAGACATGTGCCATGGCGCTGCCGGGGCAAGATCATGGCGAGCCCGTGCCGGCAGCTTAGGGGATCGCCGCGGGCCACGGAAGCGGCTCCGAACGCATCCGTTGCCCGTCGGCAACACTCGGTCCGCGCCCGCGGCAACACCTGGCGGCGGCCTTGTATTGCAACCCCCGGTCGTCGCACGATGGACCCTTGGAGACCCGGAGGCGAAGCGGGCGGGTCTAGACGGTGACGGGGGGATGACGTGCTCGACCGGCCTCTCGCGGCGCTCGCCGCCGCGCTTCTCGTGTTCGCGACCCTGGTCGCCCCGCCGTCGGTCGCTCCGGCCGCCGCCGCCGACTTCAAGGTCGACGGCGAGCGCCTCTACGTCTCGGGCGCCATCTACGGACGGCACGAATTCGAGACGATGTCGAAGCTCGTGCGCGACAACCCGAAGGTGTCGATCGTCGTCATGAAGGACTTCTATGGCGGCACCGCCGGCACCGCCGGCTTCTTCAACTTCACCAAGTTCATCCGCGACCGCAAGCTCGCGACCGAGGTGGACGGCGCCTGCTTCTCCGCCTGCGCCGTCGCCTTCATGGGCGGGGTGAAGCGAAGCGTCTCGCCGAAGGCCGACCCGAAGAAGAGCTTCGTCGCCTTCCACGGTGCCTACTACGGCGGCGGGGCGCCGGACCTCGAGTTCCGCGGCACCTTCGTCGCGGCCCTGCGCCGCTATTCCGGCGGCCGCATGCCGGAAATGGTCGCCCGCATTGCCTATGCGATGCCGCCGGAAGGCTTCCTGCTGTTCCTCGACGGCCGCAAGGCCAAGCCGAAGGACGGCATCTCGGTGATCGCCTGCAAGAGCAAGAAGGAAGTCGAGACCGGGGCATGCACCGGCATCTCCGACATCGATTCCCACAAGGTCGGAGTCTACACCCACTGAGGCCATGCCCGCCGGGGCGTGCCGGTCTCCGGCAGAGCTTCCCACGACGCTGCCGCCCGAGACGTCGTGTTCTGTCCTGCCCAGTGTTCTGTCCTGCCCAGTGTTCTGTCCTGCCGACGTCTTCGCAAGGCGGAGGGTGTCGTGCGAAAGGGGGATTTTCCGTGCCGATCCGCTTCCTCTTGGCCGCCCTGGCGTCGCTCATGGTGTTCCTGTCCGCGCTCCGTCCGGCGGAGGCGGCGGAGTTTTCCATCGACGGCGTGCGGCTGACGATGTCCGGGACGATCTATGGCCGCCACGAGTTCGAGACGCTGTCGAAGCTCATCCGCGAGAACCCGGCGGTGAAGATCGTCGTCATGAAGAATTTCTACGGCGGGCGGGCCGGCACGGCGGGCTTCTTCAACTTCACGAAGTTCATCCGTGACAACAAGCTCGCGACCGAGGTCGACGGGGCCTGTGTCTCGGCCTGCGCCATCGCCTTCATGGGCGGCGTGCAGCGCAGCGTCTCGCCGAAGGCCGACCCGAAGAAGAGCTTCGTCGCCTTCCACGGTCTCTATATCCGCGGCGGCAAGCTGGTCGAGGAATACGAGCCCACCTATGTCGCAGCGCTGCAGCGCTACTCCGGCGGCCGGATGCCGGCGGCCGTCGCCAAGCGCGCCTACACGATGCCGAAGAACGGTTTCCTGGCGTTCTTCGACGGCCGCAAGGCCGGCGGCGAGATTTCCGTGATCCTCTGCGAGGACGCCAGGAAGTTCAGTTCGGGCGGATGCAAGGGCATCACCGACGTCGACGCCCACAAGGTCGGCGTCTACACGAACTGAGGCACCAGCGCCCGCGGGCCACCACACGCCGTATCCCGATGCCCGCTTGTGGCGTCGGCAGCGCCCGTGCAATCCTCGCCTGAGGGCGCGGCGGCGACGCCGGATCACGGCGTCGATCTCGAGGGACTGGCATGATCCGACCGCTGGCGGCGCTGCTCTGTGGCGCCCTGTTCGCCCTCTCGACCTTCGCTGCCGCGGCGGCGGACCTGCGCATCGACGGCTCGCGCCTCTACGTCTCCGGCGAGATGCACGGAGACCGCGAGTTCGAGCGCTTCGCGGCGATGATCCGCGACAACCCGGCGGTGAAGACGATCGTCATGAAGGACTTCTACGGCGGCGCCGTGCAGTGGGGCTCCTTCACCACCATCACCAAGTTCATCCGCGACCGAAAGCTCACCACCGAGGTCGACGGGCCGTGCGTCTCCGCCTGCGCCCTCGCCTTCCTCGGGGGCGTGCGGCGCTCGACGGCCCCTGGCGCCGATCCGAAGCGCAGCTTCATCGGCTTCCACGGCATCTACAACGGGCTCGGCGGCACGCACGCGAGCGAGTTCCAGGGCACCTTCGTCAACGCGCTGCGCCGCTACACCGGCGGGCGGATGCCCGAGGCTGTCGCCCGCAAGGCGTTCTCGCTGCCCCGCGACGGGTTCCTGGCCTTCTTCGATGCCCGCAAGGGCAAGGGCAAGAACGGCGTCTCGGTGGTGCTGTGCGAGCACTACGGCCGCGACGACGGCTGCGTCGGCATCACCGGCATCGACGGCCTCTCGGCGGGCGTGTTCACGCACTGACCGCGGGCGCGGCGGCGGTTCGCCGCCGGCCCCCGCCCCGGGCGGCGCGGCGGTTTCTTCCGTGCTGCAAATGCTCTAGCCTCCGGCGTCGTCCTCCTTCCCCGGACCCGCCCGATGCTGCGCCGTCACACGCCGCCGACGATCAGAGCGCCGTTCGCGAACTACGCTCACGCCGTCGGCGTGCCGGCGGGCGCGGAACTCCTGTTCACCTCCGGACAGCTCGGCATCGCACCCGACGACACCGTGCCGGCCGACACCGAGGCGCAGGCTGACCTCTGTTTCGCCAACATCGCCGCGGTGCTGGCCGATGCCGGCCTCGGGGCCGCCGACGTCGTCCGCATCAACGCCTACGTCGTCGACCGGGCCGACTTTCCGGCCTACATGCGGGCGCGCGACCGCTTCATCGGCGCGCTGCCGGGCCCCGCCTCGACGCTCGTCATCGTCGGCGGCTTCACGCGGGCGGAATTCAGGGTGGAAGTCGAAGTGGTGGCGGCGCGCCTGCCCGCCGCGGCCGAGTGAGCTGAGGGGAAAGCGGATGCGGCTCTGGATCAGGGATCCCGTGGCGGTTCTGGCCGAGGGCGCCGAGCGCGGCCTCGTCGTCGAGGACGAGCGCATCGTCGAGCTGGTGCCGCGCGGTGCGCACGGCCCGGCGGCGCCGGTCGATGCGACGTTCGACGCCGGCCGCCACGTCGTCGTGCCGGGTCTCGTCAATACCCACCACCACATGTTCCAGACGCTGACGCGCGCCCATCCGGCGGCGATCAACAAGGAGCTGTTTCCCTGGCTGAAGGCGCTGATGCCGATCTGGGCGCGCAACGTCAAGCCGGAGCCGTTCCGGCTCGCAACGCGCCTCGCGCTGACTGAGCTCCTGATGTCGGGCTGCACCACCGTCTCCGACCACCAGTACTTGTTCCCCGCCGGCCTCGAGGACGCCATGGACATCCAGGCGGAGGAGGCGACGTCGATCGGCATGCGGATGACGCTGACGCGCGGCGCCCTCAGCCTGCCGCCGAGTGGCGACGGGCTGACGGTGAAGGAGGCGATCCAGGACGACGACGTCATCCTCGCCGACTGCGAGCGGGTGATCGCCCGCTACCACGACCCCTCCGAGGGCGCCTTCCTGCAGGTGGCGCTCGCCCCGTGCGCGCCCTTCAACGTGACGCGGCGGCTGATGGTCGAGACGGCGGCGATGGCGGAGCGCTGCAACTGCCGGCTCCACACCCACCTCGGCGAGACCCACGACGAGAACGCCTACTGCCTGCACCACTACGGCATGCGGCCGGTCGACTATCTGGGCGAGCTCGGCTGGCTCAACGACAAGGTCTGGCTCGCCCACGGCATCCACTTCAACGACGCCGAGGTGGAGCGCCTCGGCCGCCACAAGGTCGGCGTCTGCCACTGCCCGACCTCGAACATGGTGCTCGCCTCCGGCAACTGCCGCACCAAGGAACTCGAGGCCGCCGGCGCCCCGGTCGGGCTCGGCGTCGACGGCTCCGCCTCCAACGACAACTCCAACCTCATCGAGGGCGTCCGCCACGCCCTGATGATCGGCCGGCTCACCTATGATGCCGCCGCCGTCACCCACTTCGACGCCTTCCGCTGGGCGACCGAGGGCTCGGCGCGCTGCCTCGGCCGCGACGACATCGGCGCTGTGGCCGTCGGCAAGCAGGCCGATCTCGCCCTCTATTCCCTCGAGGAACTGCGTTTCTCCGGGGCTGGCGACCCGCTCGCCGCCCTCGTGCTCTGCGGCGCCCACCGGGCCGACCGGGTGATGATCGCCGGCGAGTGGAAGGTCACGGACGGCATGCCCGTCGGCGTCGATGTCGGCCGGCTGCGTGCCGAGCACGGCGCGGCCGCGAAGGCCTTCCTGGAGAGCTTCTGATGCAGCCGCGCCGCCACTGGCGGGAGATGACAACGCTCGACTTCCGCGATCCCGACACGGCGCGCTGGATCGCCGTGCTGCCGGTCGCCGCGATCGAGCAGCACGGCCCGCACCTGCCGGTCGCCACCGACACGATGATCGCCGAGGGCCAGGTCACGCGTGTGCTGGAGCTGCTGCCGGCCGACCTGCCGGTGACCTTCCTGCCGGTGCAGGCGATCGGCAAGTCGAACGAGCACATCGCCTCGCCAGGCACGCTGACGCTGTCGTGGGAAACAGTGACCCGCGCGTGGATCGAGATCGGCGAGAGCGTCGCCCGCGCCGGCGTCCGCAAGCTCGTCATCGTCAACTCGCACGGCGGCAACGTGCCGATCGTCGACATCGTCTGCCGCGAGCTCAGGGTGCGCTTCGACATGCTCGCCGTGCAGACCCACTGGGCCCGCTTCGGCCAGCCCGACGACGTCTTCCCGGCGCACGAGTTCATCGACGGCATCCACGCCGGCGACATCGAGACGTCGCTGATGCTGCATCTCGCGCCGGAGCTCGTGCGGATGGAGCGGGCGGAAGTGTTCCGCTCGGCGCAGACTTCCTTCATCCAGGAGTTCGCCCACCTGCGCGGCCACGGCCCGCACGCCTTCGGCTGGATGGCGCAGGATCTCAATCCGAAGGGCGCCGTCGGCGACGCCACCGTCGCCACCGCCGAGAAGGGCGCAGCCTCGCTCGACCACGCCGCCCGCGGTTTCGTCGAGCTCCTCGCCGACGTCGACCGCTTCGACCTCGCCCGCCTCTGGTCCCCGCCGGGCTGAGCGGCGCTCAGGCCGGCGCGGCGAGCGCGCCAGCGAGCGGGGCGACGTCGGTGATCGCGTAGACCTTCAGCTTCGACTGCCGGCCGCGCACGGCGATCTCCTCGACGCGTGCCGCGGCGAGTTCGACCTCGGCGGCGTGAACGACGGCGTGCGACACCACCAGCACGGCGCCGTACTCCTTCGTCAGCGTCTCCAACCGGCTCGCCGTGTTGACGGTGTCGCCGAGCGCCGTGATGCCGGCCGTGGCGCCACCCCCCGCCGCGCCGACGCGCCCGAGGATCGCCGGGCCGACGTGGATGCCGATGCCGATCCTCAAGGGCGCGCCGAGCTGCGGCTCGAGATCGCGGTTGAGTTCGGCCATCGCGTCCTGCATGCGCACGGCGGCGGCGAGCGCCGAGCGGCAGCCGGCGGTGGCGCCGTCGGTCATGCCGAAGATCGCCATGACGCCGTCGCCAATGAACTTGTCGACATAGCCGCGCTCGGCCCGGACGGCGCGCGCCATCGCGTCGAGATAGCGGTTGAGGATGAAGACCACGTCGTAGGTGAGACGCCGCTCCGACAGGCTGGTGAAGCCGCGCAGGTCGACGAACAGCACCGCCACCGGCTGCTCGACGCCCCAGTGGTAGGCGTCCTGGCCGCCGGCGGTGATCGCCGTGCCCGGCGTGTCGCGTGCCGGCAGCAGCGGCTGCACGGTAAGATCGGCGGTGGGCCGAAGCTGGCAGGCGAGGCGCACGCCCGGATCGGCGCCGATCCGCTCCAGCACGGCGCGCTCCTGCGCTCCCGCCTCGGGCTGTCCATCGAGGCCGTCGAGGACGCGCGTGCGGCAGGTCGAGCAGCGCGCCCGGCCGCCGCACACGGCGGCATGCGGAATGCCGTTCATCCTGCTGATCTCCAGCACCGACGGGCCCGGTGCCACCCGGATCACGCGGTCGCCCGGATAGGTGACGGCGAGGCGGCGGGCCCGGCCGATCGGCAGCAGGCGCACCGCCATGACGAGGAGCGCCACCGCCAGCACCGTGCCGTAGGCCGCGAGCGTGCCCTGATACACCGCCGTGCCGGTCGCCAGCTGCTCCGGCGTCAACGTGCCGGTGTCCTGGCCGAGGATCCACAGCCGCCGCGCCGCATCGACGAAGCCCCATTCGGCGAGCAGCGGCACGGCCACGGCGGCGGCGAGCAGCACCGCCCGCCAGCGCCCATACCAGGGCCTGAGCCGCAGCCAGAAGTGCAGTCCGATGCAGCCGTGAATCCACACCGTCAGCATCGCCAGCGTCTGCAGGAACACCTCGCCCGGCCACTGCAGCGACAGGACGTGGGTATAGCTGTCCTCGACGCCCTCGAGCATCGCGAGGCCGGCGGTGCCGGCGACGTGCTTGGCCAGCAGCAGCGGGATCGCGAGGCCCAGCACGAGCTGGGCGGCCTCCGTGGGCGGCATCCGGAGCGTCCGCCGCCGCGCCGTCTTCCACAAGGCAAGGGCGACGTGGACGAGGAAGGCGCCGACGAGGAGAACCGTCCCGGGCGCCGACCCCCAGACGGCGGTCCGCCAGTCCTGCACGTCCTCCATCAGCCCGACCGACCAGATGCCGAGGGCGTGGTTGAGGAAGTGGGTGAGAGCGAAGGCGAACAGCACCAGCCCCGAGGCGAGGCGCAGCCGTGGCGGCGCGAGCCAGCGCGTCACCCGGTCGCGCAGCCGGCGGACGAAACCGCCTGCCGGGTCGTGGGGCGCCGCTCCGCCGTCCATCGCCGTCATGCCCCGCCGCCTCGCCCGACCGGGGCCGTCAGGCCGACACGACGCCGTCCTCCGCCGCCGTCCGCGCGAACGGATAGACGTAGTTGGGGTCGGGCAGCACGACCTTCGCCCGCTTGCCCTCGTAGTCGCAGCGGGTGAGCAGGTCGCGGATGAGGTTCAGACGGGCGTGCTTCTTGTCGTTCGCCCGCACGATCGTCCACGGCGCCACCGGCGTGTGCGTGCGCGCCAGCATCTCGTCGCGCGCCCGCGAATAGTCGTCCCAGTGTTTCAGCGCCATGTCGTCGATCGGCGAGATCTTCCACTGCTTCAGCGGGTCGCGGCGGCGGTCCTCGAGCCGGCGCTTCTGCTCGTCCTTGTCGATGTCAAGGTAATACTTCAGCAGCTTGATGTTAGACTGCACCAGCATCTGCTCGAAGAACGGCACCTGGCCGAAAAACACCTCGACCTCGGCCTCCGTGCAGAAGCCCATGACGCGCTCGACACCGGCACGGTTGTACCAGGAGCGGTTGAAGCAGACGAACTCCTGGCCGGCGGGCAGGTGCTCGATCCAGCGCTGGTAGTACCACTGCGTCTGCTCGCGTTCGGTCGGCTTGCCGAGCGCGACGGCGCGGCTCTCGCGCGGCGAGAGGTGCTCCATGATGCGCTTGATGGTGCCGTCCTTGCCGGCGCCGTCGCGGCCCTCGAGCAGCACCAGCAGCTTGTCGCCGTTGGCGATGATGTGGCGGTGCAGCTTCACGAGCTCGACATGCAGCTCGTAGAGCGCCTCCTTGTAGCCGCCGTTGCCTTCGTCGCCGACGGCCTCGTCGTCGTCGGCCCGCTTCGCCGCCTTCTTGCCCTTGCCCAAGAACCGTCCCCCTGCCGTTCCCCCGTGCCGGTCGTCGGCTCTCAGAGCGCCTGCACTTCCTTCACTTCCGGCAAGTAATGCCGGAGGAGGTTCTGGATGCCGTGCCGGAGCGTCGCCGTCGAGGACGGGCAGCCCGAGCAGGCGCCGCGCATCGACAGATAGACGATGCCGTCGCGGAAGCCCTTGAAGGTGATGTCGCCGCCGTCCTGGGCGACCGCCGGGCGGACGCGCTCGTCGATCAGTTCCTTGACCACGGCCACCGTCTCGGCGTCGGCCTCGTCGAAGAACTCGGCGTCCTCGGTGGGCGCGGCAGCGTCGCCGGCCAGCACCGGCGCGCCGGACTGGTAGTGCTCCATGATGGCGCCGAGCACCGACGGCTTCAGGTGCTGCCACTCGCCGTGGCTGGTGGTGACGGCGACGAAGTCGGAGCCGAGGAAGACGCCGGCGACATCGGGCAGCGAGAACAGCCGCTCGGCGAGCGGGGATTCGTGTGCGGCGCCGGCGTTGCGATAGTCGCGCGGCTCGCCGTCGAGGACGGCGCGGCCGGGCAGGAACTTCAGCGTCTGCGGATTGGGGGTCGTCTCGGTCTGGATGAACATGCTGGAATCCTGGTTCAAGGCCCGGTCCCTGCGGGAGGCGGAGCGGCCCGGCGGGTGATCCGCCGGGACGGCCACGAGCGCCGCGGCGCGGGTGGCGTCGCGGCACGGGGGCCAAGACCAACGTAATCCCTCTGCCGGAGGCTTCAAGGGCCGGGTGGCGGGTGGCCCCGCGCGGGTCGGACGTCCCCGTTCAGGCGAGCGCGACGATGTCCTGGTCGGAGAGCGTGCCTGGCACGATGGTGATCGGGATCGGAAAGCTGCCGGCAAGCTTGCCGGCGAGCGAGGAGACGAGCGGCCCGGGCCCCTCCTTCTCGGTGCCGGCGGCGAGCACCAGGATGGCGATGTCGGCGTCCTCGGCGATCAGCGCGACGATCTCGTCGGCGGGGCTGCCCTCGCGCACCACCGTCTCCGGCTTGACGCGCGGCGCCAGCGCGCGGGCGCGGTCGAGGGAGCGGGCGAGCGTCGCCTCCGCCTCCGCCGTCGCCTCGGCGCGCATGATGTCCTCGACGCCGAGCCAGTGCTGGAACTCTTCCGGCTTGATGACATAGAGCATCGTCAGGGTGCCGCCGGTGCGCTCGGCGCGCTTGGCGGCATAGACGAGGGCACGGTCGCACTCCGGCGTCTCGTCGACGACGACGAGGAATTTTCGGGAGTGACCGGTCTCGAAGGAGGTGCGCAGGGTGACCATGCGCCGGACATTGCCCCGCGCGTCGGCGCGGGGCAAGGCGGGGGCGTCTGCCTGCCCGGCTCCGGCTACTCCTGGCGCCGCCCGAACGATTCCGCGTAGGCCTCCGTGCGGAGCTCCACCAGCGGGTCGTCGGAGATATCGATGCCGGCGGTGAGGTTGGTCGGCAGGTACAGGAGCTGGTTCTCGATCGCGGCGGTATCGAGTGCCTTGGTGATGGCGATCTCGCCGAGATCGACGATCGGGCGGTCCTCGGGCCAGACCTTGGTGGCGTCGCCCGTCGGGTCGCCGTCGGCGGCCACCTGCACCTGCAGGCGGAAGCGGACCGGCGCTTCAGTGACGGCGGAGCGCAGCGTGTCGGCGAGCGCGTGCGGCTCGCGCGCCGCCGCCTCCGCGTCGCTCACGAAAGCCTCTCCGTCCAGGGGCACCACGCGCCAGCGCCCGAAGCGGGCCTCGCCGGCGGCGTTGGTGAACTGGAAGGCGTTGACGCCGAAATAGGGCAGCGTGCCGAACGACACCGGCATCGGCTTCGGCGCCGTGACGAAGGCGAGTGCGGCCGGGTGGGCGCCGAGGAACTGCTCGATCGGCTTCGGCGCGTCGGGGCCGCTCTCGCCGACGGCGGTGAGCAGGCCGAGGAAGTCCTCGCCGGTGGCGACCGGGAAGCCGTTCTCCGAGATCATCACGAGATCCGTCTCGCCGCCGTCGGAGAGCTGGAACTTCACCGCCATGCCGCGGATGCCGCCGATCGCCGGGTTCTGGTCGGCGACGTCGGGGATGCCGCCGCCGTTCGAGAAGCGCACTGTCACCGGCGTCGGCGCGCCGGTGAGGAACAGCGCCGTGCTGAGGTCGCTCGCGCCGGGCGCCGGCGTGAACTTGCCCTCGAACAGGGCGCCCGTCGCATGGTTGGCGCGGGTGTGCGGGTGCCTGCCGAACAGCGTGTTGAACTGGTTGACGATCTCGACGGCGACGCTCTCCTGCGCCGATGCCGGTGGCGGAGACGCGCAGACTGCAGCGGCAAGTCCCACGGCCGCAGCCGCACAGATGCGAAAAATCATGGTCGGTCTCCGTCGGGGGAACGCGATCGCCCAGCCGGCACCCATCCTAGCGGACGCGAGCCGGATCGCTGCTCACACCACCGTGGGTTGGCTCAATTCCCGCCTTCGAGCAGCCGCCGCGCGATCACCTGCGCCTGGATCTCGGCGGCGCCCTCAAAGATGTTGAGGATGCGGGCGTCGCAGAGCACGCGGGAGATCGCGTATTCCAGCGCGAAGCCGTTGCCGCCGTGGATCTGCAGGGCGTTGTCGGCGTTCGCCCAGGCGATGCGGGCGCCGAGCAGCTTCGCCATGCCCGCCTCGAGGTCGCAGCGCCGGCCGGAATCCTTCTCGCGCGCCGAGAAGTAGGTGAGCTGGCGGGCGATCATCGTCTCGACCGCCATCAGGGCGAGCTTGTCGGCGACGCGCGGGAAGGCGATCAGGCTCTTGCCGAACTGCTGGCGGTCCACGGCATAGCGCCAGCCGAGCTCGAAGGCCGACTGGGCGACGCCGACGGCGCGCGCCGCCGTCTGGATGCGCGCCGCCTCGAAGGTCTGCATCAGCTGCTTGAAGCCCTGGCCCTCGACGCCGCCGAGAAGGTTCTCCGCCTTCACGGTGAAGCCGTCGAAGCCGATCTCGAACTCCTTCATGCCGCGGTAGCCGAGCACCTCGATCTCGCCGCCGGTCATGCCGTCGGCCGGGAACGGCTCGTCGTCGCAGCCGCGCGGCTTCTCGGCGAGCAGCATCGAGAGGCCCTTGTAGCCGGGCTCGGAGGGGTCGGTGCGGACGAGCAGCGTCATCAGGTCGGCGCGGACGGGATGGGTGATCCACGTCTTGTTGCCGGACACCTTGTAGACGTCGCCGTCGCGGACGGCGCGGGTGCGCAGCGAGGCGAGGTCGGAGCCGGTGTTGGGCTCGGTGAACACCGCCGTCGGCAGCACCTCGCCTGAGGCGATCTTCGGCAGCCAGTGCGCCTTCTGCGCCGGCGTGCCGCCGCACAGGATGAGCTCGGCGGCGATCTCCGAGCGCGTGCCGAGCGAGCCGACGCCGATATAGGCGCGCGACAGCTCCTCGGTGACGACGCACATCGCCTCCTTGCCGAGGCCGAGGCCGCCGAACTCCTCGGGGATCGTCAGCCCGAAGACGCCGAGCTCCGCCATCTGGGCGATGATCTCGAGCGGGATGTAGTCGTTGGCGAGGTGCCAGTCGTGGGCGAGCGGCGTCACCTCGGCCTCGGCGAAGCGGCGCATTTCGGCACCGATCGCCGTCATCGTCTCGTCGAGTCCACCGTCGCCGAAGGCGCCGGTGACGTCACCGGCGAGCCCCGCCTCGACCAGCGCCCGCCGCGTCGCGGCGGTGTTGCCCTCGGCGATCAGCGTCTCGACGGCGTCCGAGCGCGCGGCGGCCACCGCGGCGGCCGGCACGCCGAGATCCGACAGGCGGACGATCTCGCCCTGGCTCATCGGCAGCCCGCCGAACACCTGCGCCAGGTACTCGCCGAAGCCGATCGCGACGATCAGCCGCTCGGCCGTGCCGAAGCGGCCCTCGGCCTCGAGCCGCCGTCCCCAGGCGGCAAGCTCGCGCAGGCTCTCGACATAGGTGACGAGCCAGGCGAGGCCGTGGGCGGCGCGCTGCTCGGCCTCGAGCTTACCCGGGTCGATGCGGCCACCGGCGCCGCCGACGCGCGCCGCCACCGCCGCCACGGCGGCGAGACGCAGCCCGTCGAGGCTCGCCACCGCCGCCTCGGCGAGGGCGAGCGGATCGTCGGCGACCCCCGCCCAGTCCGCCGTGCTCGCGCGTTCGCGTGCGACCGCCATTTCATCCTCCCGCAAGGTACCCATTTGATGTTGCACTGCAGGATGCGCGCGAGTCGAGTTGCCTGCAATGCGAACTTCGGCTACCGCGCGGCGGTGGACAGGCCCATATGGACAGTCCTGCGGGACGGCCCAAGGTGGCGGGACGGTGTCGCCGGCGGCCGGCAGCAGTGCGGAGGCGGTGCGTGACGCGCAAGCAGGCGCTCTACGAGGCGCTCGAGCACTTCATGAGCGACGACAACTGGGCGATCGCCAGCCATGTTGCGCTGTCGACGATCCTCGCCCTGTTCCCGTTCATCATCGTGGCCGCCGCCGTCGCCGGCTGGATCGGGTCGGAGAGCCTCGCCCAGGAAGTCGGCGCACTGGTGTTCGACGCCTGGCCCGACGAGGTCGCCCGGCCGATCGCGCGCGAGGCGCACGAAGTCTTGATGAAGCCTCGCACCGGCGCCCTGACGATCGGCCTCGTGATCGCCATGTGGTTCGCTTCGAACGGCGTCGAGGCGCTGCGCCTCGCCCTCAACCGCGCCTATCGCGACGAGGAGACGCGCGACTTCATCATGCGCCGGCTGCAGAGCCTCGCCTTCGTGGTGATCGGTGCCATCGGCCTCGTCGTGCTGGCGACCCTCGTCGTCCTCGGCCCGTCGCTGTGGGCGGCGGCGGTGCGCTTCGCGCCGCTGATCGAGCCGATGTCGGCGACGGTGCACGTGCTTCGCTTCACGGTGGCGGCGGTCGTTCTGTTCGGCGTGCTGCTCGCCGCCCACCTGTGGCTGCCGGCCGGGCGGCGGCACCTCAAGGACATCCTGCCCGGCATCCTCATCACGCTCGTCGCCTGGCTCGTCGCCGGCACCGTCTTCGCCACCTACATCCGCGTCTTCGCCTCCTACAGCGCCACCTATGCGGGGCTGGCGAACGTGATGATCGCGATCGTCTTCCTCTATGTCGTCGCCGCCGTGGTGCTGCTCGGGGCCGAACTCAACGCCGCGCTGATCCGCCGGCGGCGGGCGCGCGCCGCCGCCGCCTCGCTCGCCGAGGTCGCGGCCGAGTAGGCAAACGCTGCGCCCACAGCACCGACGACGCAATTCGGCCCGATTGGGCTGCAACCCATCAGCGCCAATCGAGTTTGGTAACCATGTGTGTTCACGATCGCGCAGGGTTCGCGGCGGGGCCGGTCTGACACGCACCGCGGCGTCAAGGGGAATTGCGATGCGCACTCTGTTGTCCACCCTGGTCGCCTGCGGCACGCTCCTCGCGGGTCCGGCGCTCGCCGAGACGAAGTTCTTCGACGTCAGCACCCGTCAGTGGGTGACGGTGAAGCCGACGACCGCGGCCCGCAGCAGGACGATCCCGCCGGAGTATCGTCGCCAGCTCGTCTCGGTGGAGACGCGCGAGGTGCCCGGCACCATCATCATCGACGCCAACCGGCGCTTCCTCTACCTCGTGCAGCCGGGTGGCGAGGCGATCCGCTACGGCATCGGCGTCGGCCGCGAGGGCTTCGGCTGGTCCGGCACAGAGCGCGTCATCCGCAAGGCCGAGTGGCCGGGCTGGACGCCGCCGGAGGAGATGCGCGCGCGCCAGCCGGGCCTGCCGTCCTACATGCCCGGCGGCCCGGACAATCCGCTCGGCGCCCGCGCGCTCTATCTCGGCAACACGCTCTACCGCATCCACGGCTCCAACGAGCCCTGGACGATCGGCCAGGCGGTGTCGTCGGGCTGCTTCCGCATGACCAACGACGACGTCACCGACCTCTATGACCGGGTCAAGGTCGGGGCGAAGGTGATCGTCGTCGGCCCGCAGGAGAGCGACGACCTGCTGTCCAGCCTCGGTGACGGCTTCTCGGAGGGCCTGTCGCAGGTCGGCTCCGGCGTCGCCGCTGTCGGCACCCAGGTCGGCCAGGGCGTCGCGGCCGTCGCCGACGGCGTGCAGTCGAGCCTCGGCACCCTGCTGCCGCAGTACTGACGGCGGCCGCCTGGCGGTCACCTCTGTCCGAGACATTTCAACGGCGCGGCTCGTCCGCTCCGGTTCTTCATGCCCAGATCGCCATCCGCAATCCCCGGCCGTCGCGCGGCGGCGGGTCCGGGAACGGCCGCGCCTCGCCCCGCGCGATGCGCAGCGCAATCGCCGCGCTCGCGGCAGCGTCGACGGCGTCGTCCCAGCCCACGGTGCGCGGCCTCGGCGCCGCGAACAGCGTCAGCGGAAACCCGAGCTTCGCCAGCAGGTCCTGGCGCTCGGCGAGCCCCGCGGGATTGGGCGACCCCTTCACCTTCTTCGGCAGGCTCATCGCCCGGCCTTCATTGAGCCGCCAGAACGCCACCTCGGGGTGGACCTCGTAGACGCGCGCCTCGAGCGCCGGCGTCATCAGGGCGTCGATCTCGCGGATCTTCGGGAACAGGTGGAAGCACTGCTTGGCCACCGCCCGCGGCGGCTCCGACGTCTCGCGCGCCAGCCGGCAGGCGAGCGGATAGTCGTCGCCGCTCTCCGTCACCGCCGCCCGCGACGGCACCGAGAACACCGACGACTGCCGCATTCCGAGCAAGGGGCGCACCTCCCGCTCGGTGTCGCGGCCACGCGCACCGACGCGGTCCGGCAGCCCGATCGGCATGTCGACCGCGACGATCTCCGGCGCCTCCGGCAGCGCGAGCACCTCGCCGAAGCTGCCGACGCGGATCAGCCGCGGCGGGACGGCGCCGTCGCGGTGCGCCAGCACCACCGCCCAGCCGCCGGGGCAGCCGTCGACGCCGGCCACAAACCCACTCAAAGTAGAGCCACTCATCGCGCCGTGGCCGCTCCCTCCACCATCCGCCGCACCTGGATGTGCGCCATCGGGTGGACGAAGCGGTCCTGGGCGGCGACGAGCATCATCTCGTCGGCCTTCGCCCGGGCGGAGACGGCGATCACCTCGAAGGTGCCGGCGGCGGCGTGCTTCAGCACCCCCTCCGAGCTCGCCCCCGACAAGAGCGCCGCCGTCACGAGGCCGCTGACGAGGTCGCCCGGCCCGCTCGACGGCCCGTCGAGGAGCGGGTGCTCGGCGACGAAGGCGCCGTCGGGACCTGCGAGCATCAGGGCGATCTGGCCGCGCATCAGCGCCGGCGCCGAGGTGACGAAGGTGCGCGCCGGGCCGAGGGCGCGAGCGGCGGCGAGCGCCTTGGCCGACGTGTCGGTCTCCATCCCCGTCAGCCAGGCGAGCTCGAAGCGGTTCGGCGTCGCCGCGTCGGCGAGCGGCAGCAGGTGGTCGCGGATCGTCGTGGCGGTCGCCTCGGCGACGTAGAGCCCCTCGGCATCGCCGATCACCGGGTCGCAGACGTACACCGCCTTCGGGTTGACCTTCTTCACCGCCGTCACCAGCGCCTCGATGGCGGCGGCCTGCGCCGCGTCGCCGATGTAGCCGGAGACGACCGCGCCCACCTCGGCGAGGTGCGGGCTGCCGGCGAGGTCCGCCATCGCCGCGGTGAAGAGGTCGTCCGACGGCACGATCTTGGTCGAGGGGCTATGGCCGGTGTGCCAGGGCAGGAAGATCGTCGGCACCTGCCAGACGGGAAAGCCGAGCCTCTCCAGCGAGAAGGCGGTGGCGCGCAGGCCGACGCCGCCGCGTGCGACGAGGGAGGAGACGACGATGACGGCGGGCTTCGGCGCGGCGGGATCGACGGACATGGAACGCTACCGGTCGGGGATCGCGCCGCGGCCGCGGCGGACGACGGTGCTAGCACCTTTGCGCCCGCCCGCCAATGCGACGGATGCAGGAGGGGCCGTCCCGCGGGGTCCCGGGGTGCCGACCGGCTTGACCCGCCCGCCGGCGCGTCGCAAGACAGCAGCTGACGAAGACGCCGTGGACGCCGGCCCGACTGAGCCCGTCCCGGCCGCTTGCGACCGATCGTTGAGGACCGTCCGCCATGCTGAAGTTCACCGAGCTCACCGGTGTCGCCGCGCCGCTGCCGCTGATCAACGTCGACACCGACATGATCATCCCCAAGCAGTACCTGAAGACGATCGCGCGCACCGGTCTCGGCACGGGTCTGTTCTCGGAGATGCGCTACAACGACGACGGCTCCGAGAACCCGGACTTCGTCCTCAACAAGCCGGCCTACCGCAAGGCGCAGGTGCTCGTCGCCGGCGAGAACTTCGGCTGCGGCTCGAGCCGCGAGCACGCGCCGTGGGCGCTGCTCGACTACGGCATCCGCTGCATCATCTCGACCTCGTTCGCCGACATCTTCTACAACAACTGCTTCAAGAACGGCGTGCTGCCGATCGTCGTGACGCCGGAAGAGCTCGAGAAGCTGATGGACGACGCCTCGCGCGGCGCCAACGCGACGCTGTCGATCGACCTCGCCTCCCAGGAGATCCGCGGTCCGGACGGCGGCGTCATCCACTTCGACATCGACCCGTTCCGCAAGCACTGCATGATGAACGGCCTCGACGACATCGGCCTGACGCTCGAGAAGGCGACGTCGATCACCGCCCACGAGGGCCGCATCACCGAGAACCGCCCCTGGGTGTGACCGGGTCGGACGCGACCGGGTCGGCTTGACGGAGCTCTGGGACCCGGCATCGTCGCAGGCTGCCGTGTGATCCGCGGCACAGACGGCGTAACCGGTGTGTGCGAGGCCGGTGCCGCCGTCTCCGGCCGTTCCCGAGTCCGCCCGATGCCCGCCAAGCCGTCCCGTTTCGATCTCCTCGTCGTCCTCGCCCTCGCCGCCGCCATCGCGCTCGCCGCGCTGCCGGCACTGGCGGCGCCCGTCCGCCTGACCCCTGGCGAGCCGGTCCTCGACGTGCTCGACCCGGCGACGCTCGCCCGCCTCGAGGCGGATGGCTTCGGTCTCGGCGACGTCCTCGGCGTGCCCGCGGCCAAGACGACCGCCGAGCTGACCGCCGCCTCGCCGGCCTTCCGCACCCTCGCCGACACCGTCACCGCTGACGTCGACGCCCTCCGCGCCGAGATGGCGGCAACCGGCCGGCCGCTCTTCGAGGTCACTGACGGCAATGTCGGCCGCGTCCTCGACCGCCGCTGGCTCGCCTCGCCGCTCGCCGGCTTCCGCCTCGTCGCCGTGTTGAACCGCCTCGACCGCCGCGATTTTGCGGAGCTGACCCGCCCCGGCGAGAGCTGCGGCGAGGTCCGCCTGATCTACCGGCTCGCCTATTCCTTCGAGCGAAAGCAGCCCGGCGGGAAGGCGGCGACCCGCTATGCCTCGCGCATGCCGTTCGCCCTCAACGTCGTCTACGAGGCGCCCGTCTCGGCCTGGGGCGACTGCGCTGCCTTCGCCCGCGCCTTCTTGCCTGACGCGACCATCGAAGGCCCGGACGCCGTCGCCGCCTTCCTCACGGCCGGCCCTCTCGACGTCGCCCGGCTCGGGCTGAAGCAGATCGAGGTCAACGCCCAGATCGTCCGCTTTCCATCCGGCATGGAGACGACGTTCGGCGGCCAGGCGGTCTACCTCATGCGCATCTTCGCCACCGACGATGCCAACGGCGCGCTGACGCTGATGGAAAAACCCCTCGAGAACACGCCCGACATCGCGCGCATCGCCGCCGACGCGGCCCTGAAGGCCCGTCTTGTCGACTACGTCCGGGCGAACGTCGCGGCGATCGACGAGGGCGTGTTTGCCCTGCCCGACGATCTCGCCGCCCGCCGCGTCTTCTCCTTCTCCACCTACGGCAGCGCGCGGGCCGCGAACCGGCCCTACGCGCAGGTGCTCACGGACGCCGACCTCGCCGGCGCGCTGCCCGCGGACCCCGCCGCCATGCTCGCGCTGGTGCGCTCGCCCGCCGGCCTGATCGCCCGCCTCGACCAGGCGACCTGCTCCGGCTGCCACCAGGCCGGCGCCACCGCCGGCTTCCACGTCTTCGGCCTAGACGACGGCGAGGCCTCGCCGCTCAACCGCGTCGCCCTCGGCGTCTCCCCGCACGCCTATGCCGAGCGGCCGCGGCGCGCCGCCTATGCGGAGGCGGTCGCCACCGGCGAGGCGCCCGGCCACTTCCGCCCGCCGTCGGCGGCCCCGCCGGCGGGCTGGACCGGCGGAAGCCCGGTCCACGGTCCTGCCGGCGCCGGCATGATGTGCGCGCTCGACGTCGCCGGTTCCGACCTCGCCGCGACGTGGTCGTGCGCCGCCGGCCTCGCCTGCACGGCAATCTCCACGGAAGAGGGGAGCGGCGTCCGCTTCGGCCAGTGCCTGCCGCCGCCGGAGAAGGTCTTCTCGGGACTGCCGTGCCTCGAAGGCGCCATCGTCGCCGGCGACGAGCCGTGGCTCGACCGCTTCACGCCTGGGGGGCAGCTCTCGTCGCTCGACAAGCGTGCTTCGCCGACCGGCTACACCTGCCGCCCGCCTGTCGGCGGCGCGCCCGGCGGCCTCGCCTATCGCCAGTGCGACGCCGCCGACAAGGCATTCAAAGGCTTCGCCGGTGGCCGCATGGCGAACGAAGTCTGCGCGCTCGCCGGCGGCAAGGCCTTCGACCGCTGCGTCGCCTCTAACAACTTCGCCGACTGCCTCGCCGCCAGCGTCCTGCGCGGCAACCGCATGGCGTGCGGCGGCGACCGCTTCTGCCGCGAGGATTTCCTCTGCCAGGCCTTCCCGCCGGACGTGGCGAATGTCGGGCGCCTTCCCGCCGGCACCGGCTTCTGCTCGCCGACCTACTTCCTCTTCCAGCTGCGCCTCGACGGCCACCCGGACCCGGTGAAGGGACTCGGCTGAGACCGCGCCCGCTCGCTCAGCTCGGCGAGGGAGCGACGCGGTTGCGGTCGGCTTCCTTCGCCGCATAGAGCGCCGCGTCGGCGCGCTGCATCAGCGCCGTCGCACTCTCGCCCGCCGTCAGTTCCGCGACGCCGATGCTCACCGTCACCGTGACGCCGGCGTCCGGCCCGCTGCCACGCGCCGCGGCGATCGCCGAGCGCACGCGCTCGGCGGCGGCGATCGCCTCGGCGAGGGGCGCGCCGGCCATCAGGGCGGTGAACTCGTCGCCGCCGAGCCGGCCGACCAGGTCGTTCGACCGCAGGCCCCGCTGCAACTCGTCGGCGACGAGGCGGATCGCGGTGTCGCCGCCGGCGTGCCCATGGCGGTCGTTGATCGCCTTGAGGTCGTCGAGGTCGAGGACGAGCACGCTGAGCCGCCCGCCGCCGCTGCGCGCCTCGGCGACGGCCCCCGACAGCGTCGCGAGGAAGACTTCCCGACGCAGGCAGCCGGTGAGGCCATCAATCGACGCCGCCTCCCACAGTGCCGCGTAGCGCCGCTGGTTGCGCGCGGTGATCAGGTAGGTGGCAAGCCCCGCGACCAGCGTCACGGCGATCAGCGCGACGACGACGCTCGGCGCCAGGGCGGCGTCCAGCACGTCGGGCCGCGGCTCCGTCTCCACCACCGTCACCTCGGTGGCGATGTGGTTGCCCTGGGCGTCGAAGCGCGGCCGCAGCACCACGAGCCGCGGGCTCTCGTTGACGATGTGTCCCGTCGTCTGCTTCTGTTCGCACAGCGTCTGGATGGCCGGATTGGTGGCGGCGTTCGGGCCGAGCAGCACGCCGATGCGGTCGACCAGGCGGTCGATGCAGCCCGCCTCGCCCTCTGTGGCGCCATGCTTGACGATCTGCGTGGTGGCGACGACGTAGTTCGACAACTGCATCGTCCGCTCGCCGCTGCCCGGGTCGTCCGGATCGTCGGCCATGTGGGCCATCGAGGTGATGTCGTTGTTCTCGCGGGTCCAGACGGCGACCGCCTCGAGATAGGCGGCGGCGACGCCGCCGAGCAGCACGATCCCGCCGATGATCGCCGCGAAGATCAGCGGCCGCCCGCGCGAGCCCCGTTTCGGCCGCGGCGGCAGCTTTCCCGCGGCGGCCACTAGACGCCTCCCGCGCGCCGGCGTGCCGACGTCTCGAAACCATGCCCGGGGGCAGCAGCTTGCGGCAATGTCGTCGCGCCTCCCGCCCGTTTTCAGCCGACCCCTTCGGCATACGTCCGCTGGACGGTCGGGCGCAAGCACGGCGGCCCTGCCGTCGTGCCGGAGGGTGAACTCATTGCGAAGAAGGGTGCGAAGGGCGCGGGAGGTCGTGCCGCAGCGGCAGCGCATCGAGGCGCGCTGGAAGCGCCTCAGCCCTGGGCGAGGCCGGAGCGGTGCGCCCAGCCGGTCATCCGCCGCTCGATCCACGCCATGATCGCGTACATGGCGATGCCTTCAACGGCCAGCACGACGAGGCCGGCGAAGACGAGCGGCACCTGGAACTGCGCCTGCGCCTGCAGCATCATGTTGCCGATGCCGACATTGGAGGCGACGCTCTCGGAGATCACCGAGCCGACGAAGGCGAGCGTGATCGCCACCTTCAGCGAGCCGAAGAAATAGGGAAGCGCGCGCGGTATCCCCACCTTCCGCATGATGTCGAGCTTGGAGGCGCCGAGCGCCTTCAGGACGTCCTCCAGCTCCGGCTCGATGGTGGCGAGGCCGGTGGCGACATTCACGACGATCGGGAAGAACGAGATCAGGAAGGCGGTGATCACCGCCGGCACCGTGCCGATGCCGAACCACAAGACCAGGATCGGCACCACCGCCACCTTCGGCACGGCGTTGAAGCCGATCAGGATCGGGTAGATGCCGGCATAGACGAAGCGCGACCAGCCGACCGCGAGCCCCAGCGCCAGCCCGAAGCCGATGGCGAGCAGGAAGCCGACGACGGTCGTGTAGAGCGTCCACAGCGAGTTCTTCCAGATCGCCGGCCAGAACTCGACGAAGGCCCCGGCCACCACCGTCGGCGGCGGCAGGAAGAACACGGGGATCGCGAGCACCCGCACCGCCGCTTCCCAGAGCACGAGCAGGGCGATCGTGAAGATCCACGGCGCCAGGCGGACGAAGAGGGTGGCGCTCACCGGGCCCTCCTCACGCCGCCTGCCGGGCGCGCACGATGTGTGCGCGCAGCTCGTGGACGACGTCCTGGAAGGGCGCCGTGTAGGTCACCTCGAGGTCGCGTGGCCGCGGGAAGTCGACCACCCGCTCGGCGATGATGCGGCCGGGCCGCGCCGACATCACGAAGATTCGGTCGGCGAGGAAGGCCGCCTCGCGCAGGTCGTGGGTGACGAGGATCACCGTGATGCCGCTTGCCGCGTGCAGGTCGCGGATGACGCACCACAGCTCCTCGCGGGTGAAGGCGTCGAGCGCGCCGAACGGCTCGTCGAGCATCAGGAGCCTCGGCTCGTGGATGAGCGCGCGGCACAGCGAGGCGCGCTGCTGCATGCCGCCGGAAAGCTCCCATGGGAACTTCGAGCCGGCGCCGGCGAGTCCCACCGAGGCGAGCAGCCGCTCGGCCTTGGCTATGTACGCGGCCTTGTCGCGACGGATGCGGCTCCGGTGCGGTTCGACGATCTCGAGCGGCAGGAGGAGGTTCTCGCGCGTCGTCCGCCACGGCAGCAGCGTCGGTGCCTGGAAGGCCATGCCGGCGATCTTCACCGGCCGCGACACCTTTTCGCCGCCGACCGTGACGGTGCCGGCGGCGGGGAACTGCAGCCCGGTCGCGAGCTTCATCAGCGTGGACTTGCCGCAGCCCGACGGCCCGACGACGGCGGCGAACTCGCCCTCCTTGACCGACAGGCTCAGCCCCTCGACCGCCGGCAGGCCGACGCCGCCGCGCCCGTAGACGTGGCGCACGCCGTCGAGCGTCACGAACGCCATCGGCGGCCCCCGCGCCCGTCGTTCCCCGCGCCGCCGGTCACTCGACCTTCAGCACCGTCTCGTCCGGCAGGAAGGAGGCGTCGAACACCGTCGCGGCGTCGGGCTTCGCCTTGAAGGCGTAGGTGAGGCCGATCTGGTCGATCGCCGCCGCGAGCCTGGCCGGGTCGACCTTGCCGAGGCCGTTCGCCTTCACGGCGTCGGTGAGGATGTTCTCGGCGAGCGCCATCTTCAGGCGCTCCAGTTCGGTTGCAGGCTTCGCCACCTCGTTGCGGGCGATGACGTAGGCGACCGCGGCCTCCGGGTCGGCGATGGTGTCCTTCAGGCCCTTCACGAAGGCGCGCAGGAAGCCCTTCACCGCCTCCGGGTTGGCGGCGGCGAAGGCGGGGTTCACCAGGATCGCATTGCCGTAGAGGTCGACGCCGTGGTCGGCCATCAGCTGCACGACGATGTCTTCCTCCGGCACGCCGTTGGCCTTGAGGTTGATGTAGGAGGAGAACGAGAAGCCGAAGATCGCGTCGACGTCGCCTTTCGCCAGCATCGGCTCGCGGACGGGGAAGCCGACGTTCTCGACCGTGATGGCGCCGTCGTCGATGGCGTTGACCGTCTTGTAGATCGGCCACTTGTCCCAGGCTGCGTCGGGTGCCGGCGCGCCGAGCGTCTTGCCCTCGAGGCTCTTCGGATCGTCGGTGATGCCGAGGCTCTTGCGGCCGACGACGGCGAAGGCCGGCTTGTCGTAGACCATGAACACCGGCTTCAGGTCGACGCCCGGGTTGGCATCGCGGAACTTGATGACGGCGTTGAGGTCGCCGAAGCCCATGTCGTAGGTGCCGGCGGCGACACGGTTGATCGGCTCGAGCGAGCCGCCGGCCGAATCGATGGTGACGTCGAGCCCCTCTTCCTTGAAGTAGCCCTTCTCCAGCGCCACCAGGAACGGCGCCGACGGGCCCTCGAACTTCCAGTCGAGCGAGAACTTCACCGGCGTATCGGACAGGGCGGGCGGGGCGACGCCGGCGGCGAGCGCGGCTGCGATGATCAACATGCGGGCAAAGGGTGACATGGCGCGGGCACTCCGGGCATGCGCCCGGGCGCTCGTCGCGCGCGGGCGGCTGAACCAAGCCCGTCGCGCAGCAAGGACCGTGCCGTCCCCGGGGCCTCACATATTGAGTTTGTCCTGCCAGCGATACCAGGCGACCGCCGCGCCGAGGAACCATGGCTTGCCAGTGTAGAGCGGCCGGGTCGGGAACGGCAGGTCGTCGAACGCGGTCTTTCCTTCCGCCTTGCCGAGGATCTTCTGGCCGATCTTCATGCCCATGTAGCTCGCCATCGACACGCCGGAGCCGCAGTAGCCCATGGCGTACCAGGCGCCCTCGTGCTTGCCGGTGTGGGCGAGCGTATCGAAGGTGTAGGCGACGAAGCCCATCCACGAATGGCTGATCTTCGTCTTCGCGAGCTCCGGGAACAGCCGCACCATGTCGGCGTGCAGCCTGGGGCCGCTGACGCGCGGATCGGTCTCCGCCGCCGAGACGCGGCCGCCGAAGAGGATGCGGCGGCGGTCCGGCGAGGCCCGGTAGTAATAGACCACCTTGCGAGTGTCGGAGAGGATGCGGTCGTTCGGGATGAGCCGCGCCACCAGCGCCTCGTCGAGCAGCTCGGTGGCGATGATGTAGCTGCCGATCGGGATGACGCGGCGCTGGTGCCACGGCGTCACCGCGCCGGTGTAGCCGTTGGTGGCGACCACCAGCTCGCGCGTTCGTATCGTCCCCCTCGGCGTCGTCACCTCGAAGCCGCCCGCCTCGCGGCGGATGCCGGTCGCCGGGCAGAACGGCACCACCGTCACGCCGCTCGCGAGGCAGCGCTCCAGCAGGCCCTGGTGGTATCGACCCGGGTCGATCGAGGCGTGGTGGGGATAGACGAGGCCGCCGTGATAGCCGTCGGTGCCGATCTCGCGGCGCTGCTCGCTGCGCGGCACCGCATAGGCCTCGGTTTCGAGACCTTTCGGCTCCTGGCCGATCGAGCGGGCGAGCTTTTCGTACTGCACGGCGTTGTGGGCGGCGTGGAAGCGGCCGACCACGCCGAAATGGCAGGCGATTTCCTCGCGGCGGACGAAGTCCTCGATCCAGGAAAGCGCGTTGCGGCCCTCCTTCAGGATGCCGTAGGCGCGCTCGCTCTCGCCGTAGCGGGCCTTCAGGTCATCGAAGTCCGACTTGATGCTGGTCGAGATCTGGCCGCCGTTGCGCGTCGAGCAGCCGAAGCCGGCGGCCTCCGCATCGATCACCACCGTCGCGCGCCCGCCGCGGGCCGTCTCCAGCGCCGCGTTGAGGCCGGTGTAGCCCGAGCCGATGACGAGCACGTCCGCCGTCGCCAGCGGCGCGATCCGCGGCAGGTCCGGACGGGGAACGTGATCCCACCAGTAGGCGGTCGTCTTGAAGTCGGCGGCGAAGAGGTCGGACACGGGCGGGGCTCGCTGATCAGGAGGCGGCTCGATCGTTAGCACGTCGGCCAAGACGGTCGAGAGTCCCCCTTCTCCCGCCGAAGGTGGGAGAAGGTGCCCAAAGGGCGGATGAGGGCCGCGTGGCGAAGCCGCGCGGAAGGTTCCGCGCGCTGCGCGCGCAGCCCTCATCCCCCTGCCGGGACCTTCTCCCAGCTCCGCTGGGAGAAGGGGATTGGGGCAGGCCCTTTTCCTTCTCCCACCGCCAGGTGGGAAAAGGTGCCCGAAGGGCGGATGAGGGCGCGCCGCGCGAGCGGCGCGGAGGACGCGACCCTAGATCCGCACCGCCACACTCTTCAGCTTGCAGTAGCTCGCGACCGCCTGCAGCCCCTTCTCGCGGCCGAAGCCGGAGAGGCGGTTGCCGCCGAACGGCACCTCGATGCCGCCGGCGAAGTACTCGTTGACGTAGACCTGGCCCACGTCGACGTCGCGGGCGAAGGCGAGCGCCTTCGACAGATCGCGCGTGTAGATGCCGGCGACGAGGCCGTACTGCGTGCCGTTCGCCGCCGCCACCGCCGCCTCGAAGCCGTCGACCACCTGCACGGCGAGCACCGGGCCGAAGATCTCCTCCTGCACAATCGGATCGTCGGCGGCGAGATCGTCGAACACGGTCGGCTCGTAGAACCAGCCGAGCCCCGTCTCGGGATCGCTCGTGCGCCGGCCACCGGTCGCGACCGCGAGCCCGCGCGCCTTCGCCGCCGCGACGAACCCCTCGACCTTGGCGAGCTGCGCCGCCGAATTGACCGGCCCGACCTGCGGATTGCGCAGCCCGTGCCCGATCGTCAGCGCCGTCGCCCGCGCCACCAGCTTGTCGACGAACGCGGCATGGACGCTCCGCTCGATGACGAGGCGCGAGCCGGCCGAGCAGATCTGCCCGGCGTTCTCGTAGATCGCCCCGAGCACGCCTTCCAGCGCCGCGTCGAGGTCGGCATCCGCCAGCACCACCAGCGGCGACTTGCCGCCGAGCTCGAGCGTCAGCCGGGTGACGTGGTCCGCCGCCGCCTTCATCACCCGCTGCCCGGTCGCCACCGACCCGGTGAAAGTGATGTGCCTGACCGCCGGATGGGCGACGAGCGGCGCGCCGGCGTCCCCGCCGAAGCCGGTGACGACGTTGACGACGCCTGGAGGCAGCCCCGCCTCGGCGAGAAGGGCTGCGAGCATCAGCGCCGTCGCCGGCGTCGTCTCCGCCGGCTTCACCACCGCTGTGCAGCCGGCGGCGAGCGCCGGCGCGAGGCTGCGGGCGGTGGTCGAGATCGGGTAGTTCCACGGCACGATGTGGGCGGTGACGCCGACCGGCTCGTTCACCGTGAAGGCGAAGTAGTCGCGGCCGAGCGGGATCGTCTCGCCTTCCAGCTTGTCGGCCGCCCCGGCGTAGTACTCGAAGGCCCGCGCCGCCCCCATCACGTCACCGAGCGCCTCGCCCACCGGCTTGCCGACGTCGAGGCTTTCGGCGACCGCCAGCCGGTGCGCGTTCGCCCGGATGAGCGCGGCGGCGGCGGTGAGGATGCGGCCGCGCTCGGCCGGCTTCATCCGCCCCCATGGCCCGGCGAGTGCCCGCTCTGCCGCCGAGACCGCGTCCGCCACGTCGTCGGCGTCGCCGGCGGCGAAGCGGGCGAAGGGCCTACCCGTGCCCGGGTCGAAGCTCTCGAACGAGTGCCCCGCCCGCGCGGCCACGAAGGCGCCGTCGATGAAGTGCCCGTCCGGCAGGCCGTCGAGGCCGCCGCGCGCGAGCGCCTCGGCGGCGAGCCGCTGCAGATCCGCGTTCAACTCAGGAAACCTCGCTCTTCTGGTAGGTCGACCGCGCAAGCCACGCCGGCTCGATCTCGACGCCCCAGCCCGGCGCGTCGGTCACCGTCACGCGGCCGTCCTCGACCCGGTAGGGGTCGTTGCGGAACAGGCCGTACTGCCAGGGATAGTAGTCCGCCTCCTCGATCGAGAACTCGAGATAGGGCCCGGCATTCGGGATGGTCCGCAGCAGGTGCATGGTGAACAGCGTCACCATCGACAGGTTCGCCGCGTGGGGCGTGATCGGCAGGCCGGCCGCCGCCGCCATCGCCGACACCCTGAGCGTCCGCACCATGCCGCCGAGATAGCAGACGTCCGGCTGCACGACGTCGACCGCCCCCATCTCGATCATGTGGCGGAAGGTCGGAATCATGTTGTCCTGCTCGCCGCCGGTGACGTCGAGCGACAGCGCCTCGCGCACCTCGCGGGTCTGCTCGAGCTCCCACCACGGGCACGGCTCCTCGAAGTGGACGACGCCGTTGTCCTGCAGGAGATGCCCCACCTCGATGGCGCGGGCGGGCGAGAAGCCGGAATTGCCGTCGACGAGCAGCGTCGCACCATCGCCCAGCGCCTTGCGCACCGTCGGCACGATCGCCTCCGTCCGCCCCGGCCACTCGTCGATGTCGTGGCCGAACTCGGCGCCGACGCGGAACTTGAAGGCATCGAAGCCGTGGGCATCGCGCAGACGGACGAACCGCGCCGCCTCGTCGTCGGCCGAGATGTCGCGCTTCATCGAGGAGGCATAGGTGCGGAGTTTCCCCGGCGTGCCGCCGAGAAGCGCGCACACCGGCTTGCCCTCACGCTTGCCCTTCAGGTCCCACAGCGCCGTGTCGAGCCCGCACATCGCCCGGAACAGATAGGAACAGGGAAACTTCAGCTCCTTCTCGGGGATGCGGTCGACCAATGCCGCGATGTCGTCAGCATCCGCCCCGATCGCCCATGGCGCCACCTGCCGGTGTACAACCAGCGCGGTGATGTCGGCGTTGTAGGCCGACACCTGCCCCCAGCCTTCGGCCCCGTCCTCCGCCGTGACGCGCAGGAAGGCGACGTCGCGCGTCGCGAAAGTCTCGATCGCCTTGATCTTCATGGGCCCCGGTCCCGTGCGCGGCAGACCTGTCGCGGTCCGCCCGATCCTCGTCGTGGGAGCGATGAGACACCGCCGAAATGGTCTAGGCGGAAGGTCCATTTTCGATAATCTGCCAGTCCGCTTTGCCGGCTGGGCCCGTGGCGCGGCGCGGCCGGCGGCGATCGACGGCGGGGACCGGTGATGGTGAAGAAGACGGGCGGCGTGCTGCTGTCGTCGCTGAAGCTCGATCACGGCGCCGACAAGCCGCTGTCGGCACAACTCGCCTTGGGCATCCGCGACCTCGTACTGAACGGGGCGCTGCGCGCCGGCGACCGCCTGCCGGCGACGCGAACGGTGGCCGACGATCTCGGCGTCTCGCGCACCACCGTCATCGAGGCTTTCGCCCGGCTGACGGAGGAGGGCCTCGTCGTCTCGCGCACCGGCGCCGGCACCTATGTCAGCCAGGCGCTCGCCGAGCATCGCCCGCAGTCCGCCGCCACGCCGGCGCCGCCGCGCGCGTCCGGCATCTCCGCGGCCGCCGAGCCGCGGCTGTCGCGCGTCATCGCACAGCGGTCGGAAGCCTTCGACGAGCGCCTCGTGCACGCCCCGCGCGCCTTCACCACGGCGATGCCGGCCTTCGACGCCTTCCCGATGGCGCTGTGGTCGCGCCACGTCGCCAAGCACTGGCGGGCGCGCCGCGACATCGTCATGGGCTATGGCGACGTTCGCGGCTACGGCCCGCTGCGCCGGGCGATCGCCGCCCACCTGCGTGCCAACCGGGCGATCGCCTGCGAGGCCGGTCAGGTCTTTATCGTCAACGGCGCCCAGCACGGCTTCCAGCTCGTCGGCAACCTGTTGCTCGATGCCGGCGACGCCGTCTGGTTCGAGAACCCCGGTGCCATCGGCGCGCGCAACTGCTTCACCGCCGCCGGCGCCCGCCTGGTGCCGGTGCCGGTCGATGCGGAGGGGCTTAACGTCGAGGAGGGCGTCCGCCGCGCGCCGGACTTCCGCCTCGCTTTCGTCACGCCGGCGCACCAGCAGCCGGTCGGCTGCACCATGAGCCTCGCCCGCCGGCTCGCTCTGCTCGCCGCCGCCGACGCAACGGATGCCTGGATCGTCGAGGACGACTATGACGGCGAGTTCTGCCACCGCGGCCGCCCGCCACCGACCTTGAAGTCGATCGACGTCGCCGGCCGCGTCATCTATGTCGGCACCTTCTCCAAGACGCTGTTTCCCGCGCTCCGCCTCGGCTACCTGGTGGTGCCGCCGGGGCTGGTGCCGGTGTTCGAGAAGCTGATGAGCGCGTTCGCCCCCGGCGTGCCGTCGAACCCGCAGGCGGTGCTCGCCGACTTCATGGACGAGGGCCACTTCGCCGCCCACATCCGCCGCATGCGCAAGCTCTATTCCGAGCGCCACGACGCTCTTCTCGACGCCGCCCGCGCGCGGCTTTCCGGCGCGCTCGAGGTGGTGCCGACGGAGACGGGCCTGCACACCGTCGCCCGCCTCGGCGACGGCTTCGACGAGGCCGACGTGACGGCCCGCGCCTGGGCCCGCGCGGTGACCGTCGTGCCGCTGTCGCGCTTCTGCCTGGAGCCGGTCGCCGAGCGTGGCCTCGTGCTCGGCTTCTCCGGCGTGCGGGTCGAGGAGATCGCCAAGGGCGTCGCCGTCCTCGCCGAGGTGTTCGACGACGCCCGCCGCCTGCCGCTCGCCGGCTGAGGCGCCCGGCCCGCGTCAGACGGCGTAGGCTGAGCCCTCGTGCGGCTTGACGACGACGATGCTGCCGCGCGGCACGCGGTTGCAGAGGTCGATGATGTCCTGGTTGAACAGGCGGATACAGCCCGACGACAGCGCCTTGCCGATCGACCACGGCTCGTTGGTGCCGTGGATGCGGTAGATCGTGTCGCGGCCGTTGGAGAACAGGTACAGCGCCCGCGCGCCCAGCGGGTTTTCCAGCCCCGGCTCCATGCCGTTGCGATAGGGCTCGAGTTCGGGGCGGCGGGCGATCATCTCGGCCGGCGGCGTCCAGGTGGGCCACTCGCGCTTCAGCGGGATGTCGGCGCGCCCGGCCCACGAGAAGCCGTCCTTGCCGACACCGATGCCGTAGCGCAGCGCCCGCCCGTTCTCCCGCACGAGGTAGAGGAACGGTCCGGCGGTGTCGACGACGAGCGTCCCCGGGCTCTCGCCGGTCGGGTCGGCCACCTCCTGGCGCAGGAAGCGGCGGTCGATCTTGCGCACGTCCACCGCCGGCACCGGGAAGCGCTCGTAGGGCAGCGCGGCATACATCGCGGTGTAGTAGGCGAGGTCGGCGCCGGTGGGGGCGTTCGGGTTGACCGCGCCGGCGCCAGGACGCGCATTCGCCGCCCCGGGTGCGCGGCTCGCGACCACGAGGCCCCCGGCCGGGCTTCCCCCCGGCATCGTCTGGCACCCGGCCACAAAGGCGGCCGCGCCGAGCACGAGCCCCCGCCGCGTCAGCTTGGTGAAGGGGGAGGCGGGGTCGCGGACCGGCGGCGGCGTGGTGCGGATCATGACTGTGTCGTTCCCGAGCAAATGAATGTCGGGCCGAAACAAACCGCCCCATCCGGCCAAAAGGCGGCGAGCCCCCGGCGCGGGCATGGCGCCCGGGCGGCAACCCCGTGGTGTTGCCGATCCGCCTCACCCGTTCGGAGGGGGAGGGGGCCACCGGCGGCGTTTGATCCGCGGCGCTTGATCCTCCCTCAGGGGTCATTCCCGGCCTTGTGCCGGGAACCCATCTCGGCTGTCCGCGCCGCGCTAATGACGGGCACTCCACCCTTCGAAGAGGGCCTCATGGATGGGAGAAGGCGCTGGCACGGAGCGGGTATGAGCGCTGAACATCCAGCCCCCGGCGCGCTTCGCGCGCCGCCCTCATTCGGCCTTCGGCCACCTTCTCCCGCGTTGCGGGAGAAGGTGATCGTCGCCGCTGGTGTGCCAACGGGACCGGCGGGACTATTGCGCGAGAGGCCGCCACGGGTCCTTCTCCCAGCGCGCTGGGAGAAGGTGGCCGAAGGCCGGATGAGGGCCGCGTCGCGAAGCGGCGCGGAACCGCCTACGGCTCGGCCTGAGAGCGCCTTGGGCCCGGCATGGGTTCCCGGGACAAGCCCGGGAATGACTGCGGAGGGGGAGTGACGAGGGGAAGCGAGGACGGGTAGGGGTAGGGATGAGGGGCGTGGCGGCCCCGTCCGTGCCTCACCCCCCCCGCTACCCCTTCGGGCACACCGTGTAGACGAGCCGCACGGGGCCGGTGCAGGTGCGGAGGCCGTGGGCGCGGTCGTAGGCCCAGGCGTCGGCCTCGCCGTCGCAGGCCTTGTCGACGAGCTTCGCATACTGCGTCTTGTCGACCGGTCCGGCGCGGCACGCCTCGGAGCCGGCGAAGGCGCCGGTGCAGCAGTAGGCCTCGGCCTCCCGGTCGGTCTGCCTGAAGCCGAGCCCGCCGACGCGAGTCGGTGCGGTCAGTTTCCCGCACGGCGAGAAGCAGCCGATCGCGTCGCCGCTCTTCGGGTCGCGCATCCTGAGGTCCTCGCGGGCGAGTTTGGGGAACGCCCCGTCGGTCGACAGGTCCTCCCGCGTCGGGCAGGCCTGCGTCGTCAGCGCCGGGCAGGCGGCCGGGCTGCAGCCGGCGACCGTGTTCTCCGGCGCGCGCGGCTCGACGGAGACGGGCAGCGTGTAGCCGCCGTTGAGCTCCAGCGAAAACCAGCTGCGGCAGCCCTCGCCCGAGCACCACGTCGCCTCCAGCGCGGAGTTCACGCTCGCCGACCGCCGTTCGCCGATCGTGCAGTTCTCGCCCGACTTGTCGCAGCCGGCCTTCGGCCACACCCGCGTCGGCAGGATCACGGCGTCGCCGATCGTCACCGCGAGGCCCTTGCGCTCCTTCGGCGCGAGCTTCACCACCGCCTTCGTGCCCGGCAGCCCCTCCTGGGCGATCCAGACCGGGAAGGAACAGAGGTTGCGCACCACCAGCCGGTCGTCCGCCCGCACCGGGGCGGCGAGCCCCGAGAGCGCCGCCAGCAGCGACCCCAGCAGCACCGCCACCAGCACCGCCGCCACCGCCGCGGGCCGCACCGCCCGACCCGTGCCGCGTCCCGTCGCGACCGCCATCGCCGCCGACGCCGCAACCGTGCGCGCAAGCCCCGCCGCGCCCGCCGGACCCGCCGCCGTCACGATCTCACCGCCCCGCCCGCCCACGGCGCGCGCCGCGCCTGGGCTTTCCATCCGTCCGCCCCGGCCCATCGCCGCCGCTCCCGCCGTCATTTCGGCACCGGCGGGCAGAAGGTCGCCGTGATGGTGACGCTGCCGATGCAGCTGTGGGTGCCGTTGGCGTCGTCATAGGGGTAGGCGTAGACCTCGCTGGCGCAGGCCTTGTGGATCAGCGACACGTACTTCGTCGTCGCCACCGGGCCGGCCTTGCAGGCGGCCGACTGGCCGTAGACCGGGCCCTGGCAGCAATAGGCGGCCGCCGCCGCGTCGGTCGGCTGCAGCCCCTCGACCTTGGTGAGATAGGCGCACGGCGCCATGCAGCCGACGAACGCGCCGCTCTCATAAAGCCGGAGGTTGACGCTCTTGTAGGCCGGGAAGGCGCCGTTGGTGGAGAGGTTCTCGGTCGTCGGGCAACTCGTCTCGGTGATCGTCGGGCAGACGGCCGGTGTGCAGTTGCTGGTGTGGCCGGAGTTCTTGCTCGGCACGATCGAGACCGGCAGCGAGAAGCCGTTGACCATCGAGGCGTCGATGAAGGTCTGCCCGCTCGTGCCCGGCACGAAGGTGACCTCCGGCATCGAGGCGATCGGATAGGTGCAGCCCTCGGGCGGGCACGGCGCCGCCTGCTGGCCGGTCTTGCAGTTCTGGCCGGTGCTGTCGCACCCGGTCTTCGGCCACAGCGCCACCGACGGCGTCGCCACCGTGTTGGAGATCGCATAGGTGTGCGAGGCCTTCGGCGCGAGCTCGACGACGACCGGATTGTTCACCCCGCCGCCGGCCGGGTTCATGTTCTGCTGCTGGATCCAGATCGTCTCGGCGCAGAGGTTCTGCACGACCAGCGCATTGTTCGCGAGCGCCGCCGAGGCGGCGAGGACGAGGGGCAGCGCGGCGAGGAGGGAGCGGACGGCCCCCCGCGCACGCGAAGCGACAAGGGCCCACCCACGGCGGCCCCGACCATACCCGAACACGTGTGAGACCCCCGACGCGAGTGTCACCGGGGGGCAGTGTCGGCGGGGCAGGGGTGGGGGTCAAGGATGGTCTGAGATCAAAGATCAAGCGAGATCTGGCCCGCCGTTCAATCGCGCCATTGCATCTACGATTGTCACGGTATCAATACTGATCCGAACAATTTTTGCGATGAGAGTAATCATTGATTCTTTATAAATATCCAAGCGATACGAATTAAATCGTTGTTTTATGATGGGATCTCGGGGCGATCGTTCTTTGTGTTGATCTAAGATCCAATCAATGGCGGAGCGATTTCCGAGGCGATATCTCCAAGCGTCCGAAGGGATGCCGCCGATGCGCGTATCTGAGTCAACGACCACAAGGCCAGAATCCGGCTGAGATCGCAGAATGGGCTTTGGCCGGCTATCACCATCTCGCTTCGTTGGATTGTCGACGCGAATGATTGGCCATGGATCAGCGTCCGCATAATTCAAATGCATCTCCAGAAGAGTGTTCCCCCAGGAGCTCCACATCTCGAAATCCGGATAGAACGGGATTCGAGGGAATTCACGCTTCAGATTTAACTGAAACTTACGGTGATAGATTGGATCATGGAGTATTGCATAAATGTAGTAGAATATAGTGTCCTTCGTTACATTCTTTCGTCCGTACTTTGCAATAAATCGATTTAAAGCCCAATCAGTTATATTGTCAATTCTCTCGCCGTTTGGCAAGAAGCGGTAGCGAGGCGCCTGTTGATATGCATCAACGGCGGCGCCAAAATGAAGATCAGAGATGCCCCGAACTGCCAATGCGCAGTAGTTTGTTCTAGAGCCAACATCACTGAAGCAAATGGCCATATTATCACCAGCAGACGGAAAAAACTCGTCAGCAAGTCCGGGCTCGTCTATAAATAAATCGGACTTATATAGATATCGAGGCGAGAATGGGCGATAGTTTGCTAATACAAGCTTGCTTCGGCTAAAAGGCTCCCGGCGATTTTGTGCGAGACGTCTCTTTAAATTGCGCGACCATTTAATTGTATCAGGGTACCAGTCGGCCGTGGACGGAACAGTATTGTAGGTATTGACTAACAGCGACGCCTTCTCCGCGAGAGTCTCGATCGACCGATCGTAGAGCCAATCATCTCGATTTGTAGAGACTCCAAGCGAGTATGATTTAAAGATCGCGCGCTCCTTAGACTTTATTTTTGCAGATTTCGTCTGCCTGTTTGCCAGTGGCAAAAGTAAATCTGTGTCCTCTGTAGCTTGATCTAGCCATGTGTAATCAGAGGACGGGCGAATTTGTGTCATTCTACGTTGTTCGAGCGGCGTATTAAGGAATGCAATCTTATCATCAGACTTGGCGTAGTCATCAACTGCATCGTAATAGATCTTAAACCCGACCGCATCCGATCTCCTTATTAAAATGTAAACAGCAACTCCAACTTTAATCTGGTCACCAAAAATATTCCCGCCCTGACGTTTCCTCGCATCACCGGAAGATCTGGCGTCGCCCTTAAGATCTATAACCCAAAGCTCATTAAATTCTTTAGCAAGCGCGGCGCGAACACCATCAAAACTGTTCTTATGCAGGAACGATGAGTTGCTGACAAATGCGACTATTCCGTCATCACTAAGGCGATCTGAGGCCCATCGTAAAAATCGAACATACATGTCATAAAGCTTAGTCTTCTGAGCACTGCTCAGTTTCACGTAGGTATCTTTGATTCGTCTATCGATATGTTCGTAGACGCGATTCTTGTTATCATCATTCTCAGACTGCTGATTTGCATTATATGGGGGGTTGCATATTATAACGCTAATCTTTCGCCGATTCTGACGACTGATGCGCTCAATATTTTCGTCGCTGAGACTCCCAAGCAGATCAAACTGATGGCCGGCATAAATTCCAAGTGCCTTAATGTTATCCAGGGTATCTACGAGACATAAGCTAGTATATTCACTAAATGATCCGGTAATAGCTTGGTGTGTTGCTTCAATATTTAGGTTTGCTACGTAATACGGCAATATTGCAATCTCATTTGCATGCAGTTCTGTTTTGTACTTCTCCCTGAAATTGTTTAAGTCCCCTCGAAAATGCTCTAGAAGTTCAACAATAAAGGTGCCAGTGCCTGTCGCTGGATCGAGAATATCAACGCCTCGATCGAATAGCTTTTTTTACCGAAATGCCTCTCGCAAAGCCAGTCAGTTGACCGAATCATGAAGCGAACCACCTCACCCGGCGTATAGACAACTCCAAGGCGGTCGGCAGCTTTTGGATTATATGCCTTGTAAAAGTCCTCGTAGAGAGCCTTCAAAAAACCTTGCTTCTCAGAGTGACTTTGAATCAATGCAGCAGTTGATGCAATGCCCGAATAGTACGGGTCCAGTGAACGAAGAAGGGCCGCTTTCTCGCCGCGAGCAAAAAGTTTATCTTCTAACTTGTAAAGCTCAGCGGCAACGTTATTTTTCCGGTGAAAGTCGGGATCATTAAATACCTTTGCAAAGATATCCTCTGTCAGAATGTGCTGAATAAGCATCTCCCGCACGTCGTCAGCACTTACAGTGGGATTAATGGCACTCCGGGCGTGGTCCAGGAAATCAATAGAAGCCTGTGCAAAAACAGGATTTCTCAAGTACGTTTTCATGACAAGATCGCGGAGGGCATTTAGAATATCAGGTAGATCAGCGGCAAATTGCTTAACAGCCTTATTGAAGTCCGCAATCTCTTGGCGCTCATGTGAAAAAAAGCGATTCAGTAGCCGAAGAAGGCTTTCATCGCCCGCCTGCATTTCGGCGCGCATCACCTCAGAGCCATCTTGCCATAGGACAGCGATGCGGTCATCGGTAAACACAATATTGGTTTTTGGGTATCCTTTGCGAAATTTTGATGCAATCTCCTTATCTAGGTCATCATTCTCATCCTTCGCCTCCCAGTAACCAAATGGAACTCGAAGGCTATGTAAAAGCGCACCATCTACGTATATCCGATTCATCGACTTAGTGAAGATATCGTGTTCTGCTATAAACTGAAGATCATGCATCTTCCCCCAACGCTTAAGTAAATCCTTAAACGCCTCGCGCAAAACGCTCTCACGGCGGCTTCCAGATACAGCTCTGAGCCGATCCAGTTCCGAACGGTACTCGCTTATAAGATGATTGCTCAACTTTAACCTTCGAAACTTTGAGCTAAATTTCGGCGCATCATGCTCTAGCTGCCCTACCCCACGATCTCCTTCAGCACCGAAGCCCCGATCGTGTACTTCGGGTCGACCATGTTCCCGAGCCGCACCCGCCCGGCCTGCGTCAGCAGCATATAAGCGTCGAGCTCGTCGAAGCCGTAGTCGGCGGCCAGCCAGCGGGTGAGTTCGCGGTAGGCGATGCGGGCGGCGTCTTCCATCGGGCGGCCGGAGCCGATGGTCATGATGAAGCGCTCGTTCTCCAGGCGCGGCCAGCGGAAGGTCCAGCCCTTGATGAGGTCGATCTGCACCGTCGTCACCGTCGGGTGCTCGATCGCGACGCCGCAGAGCTCGCCGTCGCCCTGGGCGGCGTGGCAGTCGCCGAGGAAGAGCAGCGCGCCCGGCGTGTTCACCGGCAGGTAGACGATGGCGCCCGGCGCCATGTCCGGCAGGTCCATGTTGCCGCCGTAGTAGTCCGGGACGATCGAGGCGATCGCCTCGATCTCCGGCGAGGTGCCGATGGTGCCGATGAACGGCTCATAGGGCAGCGTGATGCGGTCGCTCCACTTCACGCCCGTGACGGGGTCGACGTGCACCTTCTTGACGATCTCCGGCAGCGGCTTGTTCAGCATCGCCGTGTCGCCGGTGCCGGTGAGGCCGCCGAACTCGGGGATCAGGCAGGTGGTGCCGGCCGGCTGCGGCCCGCGCGGCACGATCTTCTGGATGTGGACGGCGAGGCAGTCGCCCTTTTCGGCGCCCTCCACATAGATCGGCCCGTTCTGCGGGTTGACGTAGGGGAAGTTCAGCACCTTCGTCGGCAGGTCGGCCTCGGTCTTCACCGCGCCGTGGAAGGCGTCGTGCGTCTCGGCCGCCACCACCGCGCCGGGCTTCACCCGCAGCACCGGCGCCGCGTAGGGGCCGTAGACGTATTTGTACTCGCCCTGCTCGGCCTCGGTCAGCGTGTGATGGGCGCGCGCCTCGCCCTTCGCCACGCCGCGCTTCGCCATGATCGAGTGCTCGAGCCAGGACATCCGCCGCTCCCTCAAGTCGCCGTTCCCCGCGGCCTCCGCGCCGCGCTCCGGGGGCGAGCATACCGCGCCCATGCTGTCGCGCCAGCCGTCGTCGTGCCTTCGTTTCCCTCCCTCTCGAGGTCATTCCCGGCCTTGTGCCGGGAACCCATTCGTCTCCCCGGGGGAGAACCTGGCGAGGGAGCACGGTGAGGCGGGCGTTGCATGGGTTCCCGGCACAAGGCCGGGAATGACTACAGGAGAGGGAGGTGCCCACTGCCCACTCCCCCACAGCCATCCGACTGCCGACTGCCGACTGCCCACAGCCCACTGCCGACTGCCGACTGCCGTTCCCCCGTGACGTCCCCCCCGCCCAATGCCACACTCGCCGCGAGGCCGCCGTCGGCCGTCACCATACGAGGGGAACCCCATGGATCTCGGACTGAAGGGCCTGAAGGCGATCGTTTCCGGCGGCACCAAGGGCATCGGGCGGTCGATTGCCGACACGCTCGCCGACGAGGGCGCCGACGTCGCCATCTGCTCGCGCAACGCCGCCGAGGTCGACGATGCCGTGAAGGCGCTCGCGGCCAAGGGCGTGCACGCCTCCGGCCAGGCGGTGGACGTCGCCGACGGCCCGGCGCTCGCTGCCTGGGTGAAGCAGGTGGGCGAGGCCGGCGGCATCGACATCGTCGTGGCGAACGTCTCGGCGCTCGCCATCGGCCCGGAGGAGGAGAACTGGAAGAAGGCCTTCGAGACCGACCTCCTCGGCACGGTGCGCATGGTCGAGGCGGCACTGCCGTATCTCGAAAAGAGCAAGGCGCCGTCGATCGTGGCGATCTCGTCCGTCTCCGGCCGCGAGATCGACTTCGCTGCCGGCCCCTACGGCACCTTCAAGGCGGCGCTCATCCACTACATCCAGGGCATCGCCTTCCAGCTCGCCGGCAAGGGCATCCGGGCGAACACCGTCTCGCCGGGCAACACCTACTTCCCTGGCGGCGTCTGGGAGAAGATCGAGAAGGGCAACCCGGACTTCTTCAAGCACGCGCTGTCGCTCAACCCGACCGGCCGCATGGGCACGCCGCAGGAGATGGCGAACGCCACCGTGTTCCTGGCGAGCCCGGCCGCGAGCTTCATCACCGGCGCGAACCTGGTGGTGGACGGCGCGCTGACGAAGGGCGTGCAGTTCTGACGCGCGGCTGACCCCGCCTCAGGAGGGCGCGAGCGGCAGCGCCGCGCTCTCCTTTAGCGTCTTCAGCACGAGGTTCGACTTCACCCGGTCGACGGCGGCGTGGGCGAGCAGGTGGTCGTTGACGAGGGCGGCGAGGTCGTCGAGGTCGCGCACCCGCACCTTCAGCTCGTAGTCGCTGTCGCCGGTCAGCATGTGTGCCTCCAGCACCTGTGGCAGGGCATCCAGCAGGGCGGCGAAGCGGGCGTGGTTCTCCGGCGAGTGCTCGCGCAGGCGGACCGTGATGAAGACGAGAACCGGCACGCCGGCGAGCCGCGGGTCGAGTTCGGCGCGGTAGCCGCGGATGACGCCGACCGCCTCCAGCGCCTGCCGCCGCCGCGCCACCTGCGAGGCCGACAGCCCGACGGCGTCGGCGAGCGCCTGCCGGTCCTCGCCGGCGTCGCGCTGCAGCCGCTCGAGAATCCGCACATCGAAGGCGTCGTACTTCATCTCGCGCACGCTCCGGCTTATCCGTGCGCAGTTTCGCGCATCAATGCGCTCATCACCAGTCCCGAATGCGCGCCGCCGCGCGGGCCGGTGCGCTTAGGCTCTCTCCTCGCCATTCGCCCGAAGGAGAGCATCATGGGTCCGTTTCCGCACGACGCCCCGCCGGCCACGATCTCGGCCGCGAACCCCGCCGGCACCGACGGCTTCGCCTTCGTCGAGTTCGCCCATCCGGACCCGGCGGCGCTGGAAGACCTGATGCGACAGATGGGCTTCACGGCGGTCGCCCGCCACCGCAGCCGCGCCGTCACCGCCTGGCGCCAGGGCGGCGTCGTCTATCTCACCAACGCCGAGCCCGGCTCCTATGCCGCCCGCTTCCTCGCCGAGCACGGGCCGTGCGCCGTCGGCATGGGCTGGCGCATGGTCGATCCCGCCTTCGCCCACGCCCGGGCGCTCAGCCTCGGCGCCGAGCCCGCCCCGCGCGACCGCGGCGCGCTGGCGCTCGACGCCCCGGCGATCGCCGGCATCGGCGGCTCGGTGATCTACTTCCTGCCCCAGGACGGCGATGGCTGGATGACCGAGTTCGAGCCGATCGACGGCGCCGATCCGGCCCCCGCCGGCGTCGGCCTCGCCTACATCGACCACCTCACCCACAACGTCGTGCGCGGCCGCATGGACCTGTGGGCGGACTTCTACCGCCGCCTGTTCGACTTCCGCGACATCCGCTTCTTCAACATCGAGGGCAAGCTCACCGGCCTCGTGTCGCGGGCGCTGACGAGCCCGTGCGGCAAGATCCGCATCCCGATCAACGAGTCCGTCGACGACCGCAGCCAGATCGAGGAATTCCTGACGCTCTACCGCGGCGAGGGCATCCAGCACGTCGCCTGCGGCAGCCGCGACATCGTCGCCACCGTCACGGCGCTGCGCGCGGCGGGCCTGCCCTTCATGCCCGCTCCGCCCGCCACCTACTACGGCAAGGTCGACGCGCGCCTGCCCGGCCACGGCGAGCCGCTCGCAACCCTCGCCGAACTCGGCATCCTCATCGACGGCGAGGCGGTGGAGGGCGGCGGCCGCACGCCGGTGCTCCTGCAGATCTTCTCCGGCACGGTGCTCGGGCCGATCTTCTTCGAGTTCATCGAGCGCAAGGGCGACGACGGCTTCGGCGAGGGCAACTTCCGCGCCTTGTTCGAATCGATCGAGGAAGACCAGATCCGCCGCGGCGTCCTCGACGCCGCGTGAGCCGCGGGCTGGGGAGGGCGCCCGGGCGGCGCCCTCAGCTCACCGAGCCGATGACGCCCTCGATAAGCCAGTCCGTGCGCTGCAGTTCGTCGGCATAAGGCTCAAGCGTCGTGCCGGCCGGCACCACCACCTTGCCGGTGTTGTCGCGGATCGGGCCGACGAAGATCGCGTCGTTGCCGTGCATCGCCTGCATCGCCGTGGTGGCGGCGGCGATCGCCTCGGCGTTCGCCCCGGCGCCGAACGGGCTCGAGCGCACGAAGTCCTGGTCGTAGCCGCCGGTGAGGAAGTTCGGCAGCGGCCGCCCCGCCTCCATCGCCTCAACGAAGCCCTGGAACATCCCCGTCCAGTGGTAGTCGGCGCCGGTGATGTAGCCGTTCGGCGCGAGCGGGTTCTGGTCGAAGGCGTGGCCGCACACCTTGACGCCGCGGTGCTCCGCCGTCTCGATGGCGACGCGCGGCGCATCGAGGTGGCTGCCGATGACGTCGCAGCCGGCATCGACCAGTTCGTTGACCGCGGCTGAATCGTGCACCGCGTCCTCCCAGCCGCCGGTGAAGATCACCCGCACGGTGGCGTCCGGGTTGGTCTGGCGCACGCCGAGCATGAACGAGTTGATGTTCAGCAGCACCGGCGAGAACGGCATGCCGGCGGCGAAGCCGATCTGGTTCGTCACCGTGCACAGCCCGGCCGCGACCCCGTTGACGTAGTGGCCCTGGTTGATCAGCGCGTTCTGGCTGCCGAGATTGGAAGGAAAGTCCGGCTTGCCGAGCGCGGTGGCCTGGCGGAACAGCACCTCGGGGTGCTTCTGCGCGGCCGCCAGCAGAAACGGGTCGTGGTCGAACGAGGTTGAGACGACGAGGCCGGCGCCTTCGGCGACGAGGCCGTCGAGCGCCGCCGCGTAGGCGCGCGTCTCGGCGTCGTCGGCGCCGCCGGCATAGTCGGTGCTCTCCGGCAGGTAGCCGGCGTGGACGACCCGCACCCCCGGCACGCCGCGCAGCGCGCCGGCGGCCCGGGCAAAGCTCTCGTTCCAGCCCCAGTCGAGCCGCGGCCCGATATAGATGAAACCCGCCGTCAGGCGGGCGGCAGGGCCGGCGGCGCGGGCCACTGCGGACGGCAGCGCGGTCGCGGCGAGGGCGGCGGCGCCCGCCCGGCTGAGGAGGGTGAGCGCGTCGCGCCGCGTTTGATCGAAGAGTGCCATGCCGCCCCCGCCGCGGCTCTCACAGGCCGCTTCGTGTAACCCCGGCGGCGATCCTACACCAAAGCACGGGATGCGGCAGACGCCGCCCGGCGGTGGCGAGACCTCAGCCGCCGAGCCGTGGCGCGTATTCCGCCGCCGCCACCCGCGCCGGCCGGCCCTCGATCGACAGCGTCGAGACGCGCGGCGTCGCCTCGGCGATCACCTTGCCGCGCCGCACCACGGCGAGCCGCGGCGGCTTCAGGCGGATCGCCTCGATCGGGTCGCGGGCGTCGAGCACCACGAAGTCGGCGTTGCAGCCGGCGTCGAGCCCGTAACCCTCGAGGCCGAAGATCGTTGCCGGGTTGGTGGTGACGCTCTCGAAGCAGCCGCGCATGGCGTCGAGGCCGGTCAGCTGCGCGACGTGCAGCCCCATGTGGGCGACCTCCAGCATGTCGCCCTGGCCGAGCGAGTACCAGGGGTCCATCACGCAGTCGTGGCCGAAGGCGACGGTGAGGCCGGCGGCTTTGAGTTCCGGCACCCGCGTCATGCCGCGGCGCTTCGGATAGGTGTCGTGGCGGCCCTGGATGGTGATGTTGATCAGGGGGTTGGAGATCACCCGCATGTTCGCCTCGGCCATCAGGGCGATGAGCTTCGAGGCGTAGTAGTTGTCGAATGAGTGCATGGAGGTGAGGTGCGAGCCGGTGACGCGGCCCTGCATCCCGAGCCGCACCGTCTCCGCCGTCAGCGCCTCGATGTGGCGCGACCACGGGTCGTCGCTCTCGTCGCAGTGCATGTCGACCAGGAGCCCGCGCTTCTCGGCGATCTCGCAGAGCGCCCGCACCGAGGCCGAACCGTCCGCCATCGTCCGCTCGAAATGCGGGATGCCGCCGACCACGTCGACGCCCATGTCGAGCGACCGTTCGAGGTTCGCGACTGCCGTGGGCGAGCGGTAGTAGCCGTCCTGCGGGAAGGCGACGAGCTGCAAATCGAGATAGGGGGCGACGCGCTTCTTCGCCTCCAGCAGCGCCTCCACCGCGAGCAGCCGGTCGTCGCAGACGTCGACGTGGGTGCGCACGGCGAGGAGCCCCTGGGAGACCGCGAGGTCGCAATAGCGCAGTGCCCGCTCGAGCACCGCCTCCTGGGTCAGGATCGGCTTCAGCTCGCCCCACAGCGCGATGCCTTCGAGCAGCGTGCCGGAGGTGTTGAGCCGCGGCAGCCCGAGCGACAGCGTCGCATCCATGTGGAAGTGGATGTCGATGAAGGGCGGCGTGACGAGCCGGCCGGTGGCGTCGATCTCGCGGGCGGCCGTCGCGGCGATCGCCGTCACAACCTCGACGATCTTGCCGTCCTTGACGGCGATGTCGATGCCGGTGCGCCCGTCGGGCAGGTTGGCACGGCGGACGATCAGGTCGAGCATGGACAACTCCTCGAGGGGCGCATCACCGGGGCGCGCATCACCGCTGCCCCTTCACATACGGGATCATCAGCGCCTTCGGCACGGCCGCGCGCCGCGACACCACGACGAGCGCCACGATCGACAGGACGTAGGGCAGCATCAGGAAGATCTGGTGCGGGATGGCGCCGCCCATCGCCTGCTGCAGTCGCACCTGGAAGGCGTCGAAGGCGCCGAACAGGATGGCGCCGAGCACCGCCTTGCCCGGCATCCACGAGCCGAAGACGACGAGGGCGAGCGCGATCCAGCCGCGCCCGGCGATCATCTCGAAGAAGAAGGCGTTGAAGGCCGACATCGTCAGGAAGGCCCCGCCGATCGCCATGATCGCCGAGCCGGCGACGACCGCGAGGATGCGCACCCGCGTCGGGTCGATGCCCTGCGCCTCCGCCGCCGCCGGGTTCTCGCCGACCGCCCGCACCGCCAGCCCCGCCGGCGTCTTCCACAGCACGAACGACACCAGGGCGGCGAGCCCCAGCGCCAGGAAGGTCAGCACCGTCTGGCCGGCGAGGATCGGCCCGATGAACGGGATCGCCTCCAGCCACGCCCAGCCGACCGGCTGGAACGGCTCGATCCGCGGCGGCGACGACACGTCCGGCAGCATCATCCGGTAGACGAAATAGCTCCCCGACGAGGCGAACAGCGTGATGCCGATGCCGGTGACGTGCTGGGAGCGCCCGAGCACCACGGTCAGAAGCGCGTGCAGCAGCCCGAGGGACGCGCCGACCAGTGCCGCCACCGCGACGCCGGTCCAGAGATCGGCGCCGAAATAGACGCTCATCCAGCCCGCCATGGCGCCGGCCGTCATGATCCCCTCGATGCCGAGGTTGAGGACGCCGGCCCGCTCGCAGACGAGCTCGCCGATGACGCCGAAGATCAGCGGCGTCGCGATCCGGAGCGCCGCGATCCAGAAGGCCACCGTCGCCAGCATGTCGAGGGCCTCGATCATGCCCGGCCTCCTGCCGGCCGTCCGCGCCAGCCGATCTTCCACTGCAGGAACAGCTGCCCCACCAGCATCGTCAGCAGCGACAGCGCCACGATGAGGTTGGCGATGTAGCTGGAAACGCCGAGCGTGCGCCCCATCGTGTCGGCGCCGACGAAGACGCCGGCCATGAACACCGCCGCCACGACGACGCCGAGGGGATGCAGCATGGCGAGCATCGCCACGACGATGCCGGTGTAGCCGAAGCCCGGCGACAGGTCCTGGGTGAGGTTGCCCTTCAGCCCGGCCACCTCCGACACGCCGGCGAGCCCGGCGAGCGCCCCCGACAGGATCGCCACCCGCACGAAGGTGGCGTTCACCCTTATGCCGGCAAAGCGCGCGCCGGCCGGGTTGAGGCCGACCGCGCGGGCCTCGAAGCCCCACACCGTGAAGCGGTCGAACGCCCAGATCAGCACGGCAGCGGCGAGCGCCGCGATGAGCCCGGCGTGCAGCCGCGTTTGGGCAACGAGCCGCGGCAGCTCTGCCTCCGGCAGCACCGGCGCCGACTGCGGCCAGCCGCCGCCCATCGGGTCCTTCAGCGCCCCGTCGAGCATCATCGAGACGAACAGGATGACGATGAAGTTCGAGAGCAACGTCGTCACCACCTCGTCGACGCCGAAGCGGGTCTTCAGCAGCGTCGGCACCAGCATCATCACCGCACCCGCCGCCGCCCCGGCGATGGCGACGAGCGGGATCATGAGCGCCGGCGGCAGCGTCACGGCGCCGGCGCCGATCGCCACCGTCGCGAGCGCCCCGGCATAGAGCTGCCCCTCGGCGCCGATGTTCCACAGCCGCGCCCGGAAAGCGACGGCGGCGGCGAGGCCGGTAAAGATCAAGGGCGTCGCCCGCGTCAGCGTCTCGGTCAAGGCATAGACCGACCCCGCCGCCCCCTGCGCCATCAACACGAACGCCGTGCCGACCGGTACCCCGGCGAAGGCGAGCGGCACCGCGGCGAGCAGCAGCGCCACCACCACCGCCGCCACCGGCACGCCCAGCGCCAGCGCCGGCGAGATGCGGGTGCGCGGCTCGAGGCGGATCATGCCGTCCCCTCCTGCCCCGCCATCATCAGGCCGATGCGGCGGATGTCGAGGTCGCGGTTTTCGCCGGCCTCGGTCAGCCGGCCGTGGAAGAGCACGACGACGCGGTCGGACAGCGCCAGCAACTCGTCGAGGTCCTCGGTGATCAGCAGCACCGCCGCGCCGCGGCCGCGGGCCTCGATCAGGCGGGCGTGCACCGCCCCTGTCGCGCCGACGTCGAGGCCGCGGGAGGGCTGGGCGGCGAGCACCAGCTTCGGCTCCGGGATGAGGGCGCGGGCGAGCACCAGCTTCTGCATGTTGCCGCCGGAGAGGAGCCGCACCCGCGCCGTCGGCCCGGGGCAGCGCACGTCGTAGGCCTCGATCGCCGCCACCGCGCGGCGGCGGATGGCGCGGAACTGCAGGATGCCACGGCGCTGCGTCGCCGGCCCGCGCAGGTCCTCGAGCACGAGGTTCTCCTCGACGCTCATGTCGCCGACCACGCCGTCGCGGTGGCGGTCCTCGGGAATGCGGCCGACGCCCGCGGCCACCGCCGCGCGGGGGTCGGCGGAGAGTGCCACGCCGTCGACCGTCACGGTCCCCGCCACCGGCGCGACGAGCCCGGAGATGACGTTCGCGAGCGCCTCCTGGCCGTTGCCCGAGACGCCGGCGACGCCGACGATCTCGCCGGCACGCACGGAAAGGTTCGCCTCCGCCAGCCCCGCACGGCCGCCGCGGCCGGCGACCGAGACGCCCACGAGCTGCAGCACCGGCCGCCCCGGCGTGCCCGGCGGGCGGGCCGGCGGCGTCAGCGGCCGGCCGACCATCGCCTCGGCGAGCCCCGCCCGGTCGAGGCCGCGGTTCTCGGCTTCATAGACCTTGCGGCCCTGGCGCAGCACGGCGACGCGGTCGGCCACCGCCAGCACCTCGCCGAGCTTGTGGCTGATGAAGATCACCGCCAGCCCCCGCGCCGTCAGCACCTTCAGCGTGGAAAACAGCCCCTCCGCCTCCTGCGGCGTCAGTACCGCGGTCGGCTCGTCGAGCACGAGGATGCGGGCGTCGCGGTAGAGCGCCTTCAGGATCTCCACCCGCTGCCGCTCGCCGACCGACAGCGCGCCGGTGCGCGACGACAGATCGACGGTCAACCCACACTCCGCCATCAGCCTTTCGAGCTTCGCCCGGGCCAGGCCGGTGTCCCGCCACGGCCGCCACAGCGGCTCGGTGCCGAGCATGACGTTGTCGAGGACGGTCAGCGCATCGGCGAGCGCGAAGTGCTGGTGGACCATGCCGATGCCGGCGGCGATCGCCGCCTTCGGCGAGCCCGGCGGCAGCGCCGCCATCGCCCCGTCGGGTCCGGCGACGCGCACCTCGCCTTCGTCGGCGACATAGTGTCCGAACAAAATCGACATCAGCGTCGTCTTGCCGGCGCCGTTCTCGCCGAGCAGCGCCAGCACCTCGCCACGGCCGAGGTCGAGGGAGATCGCGTCATTGGCGACGAGCGGCCCGAACCGCTTCGTCACGCCGTCGATGGCGAGCACGGGAACGGTCATCGCTGCGCTCCCGCGGCCGGCTCGGCGGCTGGCTTCTCGTCGCGCCGGTGCAGCAGCGCCGCCGCGGCGGCGATGAGGGCGAAGGCAGCCGGCACCAGCAGGCTGCCCGCCACGGCCGACAGCAGCACCGCCTCGTCGACGCCCACCGTCGTGGCGCTGCCGTCGCCATGGCCGAGCCGCCACGACAGCACGGCCGAGGCAAACGCGATGCCGACGCCGCAGCCGATCATCCGCATCAGGTTGAGGAGGCCACCCGCCGAGCCGGTGAGGTGCTCCGGCGCCGCCTTCAGCGTCAGGTTGTTGTTGGGGGCGATGAACAGCCCGAGCGCGCCGCCAAAGACCGCGAGCGCCACGACCCGGACCGCGAGGTCGACATCGCCCGGCGTGATCGCCGAGGCGAGCACGAGGATCGCCGCCGCCGCCGTCGTCATCGCCACGACGAGGGTGCGTCGCTCGCCGAAGCGCGTGCCGATGCGGCCGCTGAACGGCGCCACCAGCGCCAGCGCCAGCGGGATGACGACGAGGCGCAGCCCCGCCTCCAGCGGCGAGGCGCCGAAGCCGCGCACCAGCGCGAACGACATCAGGAAGAACATCCCGTAAAGCACGGCATAGGCGGAGGCGGTCGCCACCATGCCGCCGGCGAAGGCGGGGGTGCGGACGAGCTCGAGCTTGATCAGCGGGTGGCGGGCGCGACGCTCGCGCCAGACGAACGCCGCGAGCAGCACCGGCACGGCGACCATGCACCCGACGAAGGCGGCGGAGCCGAGCCCCCAGCGGTCGGCCTGGGTGATGGCGAGCAGGAGTGCGGCGAGTGCCGGGATCAGCAGCAGCGCCCCCCAGCCGTCGAGCCCGCCTTCGCCCGGTGGCCCGGATTTCGGCACCACCAGCAAGGCGGCGACGGCGCCGACGGCGGCGATCGGCACGCCCACCCAGAACACCGCCCGCCAGTCGAAGAGGTCGAGCAGCAGACCACCGAGGACGGGGCCGAGGCAGACGCCGATCGCCTGGGCGGCGGCGAACACCCCCATCGCCGTCGCCCGCCGCTCGGGTCCGGCGCTGCGCACCAGGATGACGAGGCTGTTCGCCCCGGCGAGCGCGCCGGCGATGCCGAGGAGCAGCCGGCAGGTGATCAGCGTCGCGAGGTCCGGCGCCAGCGCGCAGCCGGCCGAGCCGATGGCGAACAGGGCGAAGCCGAGGATGTAGAGGATCTTCCGCCCGGCGATGTCGGCGAGGCGGGCGAAGATCGGCAGGGCCGCGGCGAAGGCGAGCTGGTAGCCGATGGCGACCCAGCTCACCGTCCCGAGCCGCGCGTCGAAGGCGCGCTCCAGCGTCGGCAGCGCGAGCTGCACGATGCTCGCATCGAGCTGCCCGAGGAACGCGCCGATGCACGTCGTCGCCACGACATACCACGGCCACCGCTCCGAGGCGGCGAGCGCCGGCAGCGGCGCTGGTTCCCACCGCGCGATGCGGTCGGGCCAGGGGCGGGTCGTTGTCGCTGTCGTCACGGATGAATCGTCCAACGAGCGCCCCGGACGTCGCGCATCAGCCAAGGCCGCAAGCGCTGGCAGCAGGTTCGTCCTCCCCCTGCCAGGGGGGAGGACAGCCGCGCCGCAGGCGCGGCAGGTGGGGGCCCGTCAATCCCAATGTCAGCATGAGTTCGGATTGACAGGCCCCACCCTGACCGCTGCGCGGTCTGTCCTTCCCCCTGGCAGGGGAGGGACACGTATCCGCGCGAGGCCCCCTCACATCGTCGGCTTCGGCTCGCTGTCGTTGATGTTCACCCGGAACAGGCCGCTCTTGATCTCGTTGAACTGGTCGTCGACCTTCTTGGCGATCTCCGGGGAGACGATCTTTTCGTCGAAGACGAGCGAGCCGCCGCCGTACTGGACGAAGGAATACTTGCCGTAGTCCTCCGGCTCGAACTCGCCGTCGAGCACCGCCTTGACGGCGCGGTCGATGGTCGGCTCCATGTGCCAGAGCGCCGAGGCGATCACCGTGCCCGGATAGTCCGGCGCCGTGTCGATGACGTTGCCGATGGCGAAGACCTTGCGCTCCTTGGCGGCGTCGGAGACGCCGAAGCGCTCGGCGTACATGACGTCGGCGCCCTTATCGATCATGGCGAAGGCCGCTTCCTTCGCCTTCGGCGGGTCGTACCAGGAATTGATGAACGTCACCATGAACTTGGCGTTCGGGTTGACTGACAGCGCCCCCTCCATGAAGGCGTTCATCAGCCGGTTCACCTCGGGGATCGGGTAGCCGCCGACCATGCCGATGACGTTCGACTTCGTGCTCGCGCCGGCGATCATGCCGGTGAGGTAGGACGGCTCCTGGATGAAGTTGTCGAACACCGAGAAGTTCGGCTCCGACGGCCCGAACGACGAGCCCATCAGGAAGGCGGTGTTGGGGAAGTCGGCCGCCACCTTGCGGGCGGCGCGCTCGACGCCGAACACCTCGCCGACGACGAGGTTCGCCCCCTCGCTCGCATACTGGCGCATGACGCGCTCATAGTCGGTGTTGGCGACGTTCTCGGAGAACGTGTAGGTGACGTCGCCGCGCGCCTCCGCCTCCTTCAGCGCCTGGTGGATGCGGCTCACCCACTGCTGTTCGACCGGCACGGTATAGATCGCCGCCACCTTGATCGGCTTCTCGGCGGCCTCCGCCGGCGCGCCGGCAACGGCCACCGTCGCGAGAAGGCCGGCCGCGAGCAGTGCGGCGCGGCGGGTCAGCCCGGTCAGCTTTGACGTCATGTCGAAACGCTCCCCATCTCTCCGGCCGCTGCACGGCCCCTGCTATTTCCCCGCCGTCCCGCAGGGCGGCCTCGTCGCCTGTCGCGAGCCTAGCCGAGACCGGCGGCGGCGCGAAGGCCGCTCTAGTCGCAAGTTCCGGGCCGCGCCCGCCATGCCGCACCGCTTGTCCACAGCCGCCATCGCTCACTGCCTATGCTCACTCGGACGTGCTCGGGCGTGATCGCCGAACGGGCGGACACTCGGCGTCGTCGCCCGCCGCGGCGGGCCCGGTGCCGTGACCGGCCGCGGC
>CAMDHY010000018.1 GCA_945898215.1 Pseudoxanthobacter soli DSM 19599
CCTCCGACCGGCTCCGCCGGCCACCTCCCCCACGAGGGGGGAGGGGGAACGCGCGGCGCTCGCTCGAGCCGAACGTCGCCAAGAACCCCCGCCAACCTCTCCGTCGTCTTTCCCGGCCTTGTGCCTGGAACCCATGCAGCGGCCGCAGCAGTTGCGTCGGCATGACGTCGGGGCCACCCGCTCGGAGAGGAATTGGGTTCCAGGCACAAGGCCTGGAATGACTCCGAATTTTCCCTCACGCCACGTCGTCTCCATCGACCTTCCGCCGCCCGTGCAGCACGCGGATGATCAGGATGCCGTCGGCGGCGACACGGTAGAGCGTCAGGTACTGGCCGGCGACGAGGCTGCGGAGACCGGGGGCGATGTCCTCTCGCGCGACGCCTGAGTACGGTTAAAGCGAGAGCTGCCGCCAGCGGCGCTCGATCGCGTCGAGCACGCGGTCGGCGGCGGCGGGATCGTCGATCGCGATGCCGACCCAGCTGTCGATGAGGTCCTCATCGGCCCGATCGGTGCGGATGATCGGCAGCACCGGTCAGCCGCCGCGCTTGCCCGTCTCAAGCCGGCGACGGGCCTCGGCCTTCACGTCGGCCATCGACAGGCGGGCGCTCGGCCCGCTGTCGAGCCCCTCTTGCACCAGGGAGCGCAGCTCCTCGACCGTGTAGCCGAGGAGGTCGCGCCGCTCCTTCCACTCGCGCACGGCCTCGCGGATCGCCTCGCTGGTGGAGGCGTACTCGCCGGCCTCGACCGCGCTTCGCACGAAGCCCGCCTGCTCCGCCGTCAGTGCGATCGTGATCTTTTCGACCGTTGCCATCGGACCCCCGTTCACTCCTCCAAATGGTATGCGCTTCCCTTACCAGCAACAAGCGGTGGACGCGTCTGCAGACGCTCACCCCGCCGCATCAACACTTGAAACCCCAAAATTACATCTGTATCGTCCACCCCAATCAGACGGGCCTCGCGCCCGCTAGGGTGGAAGCGACCGAATGAGCCGCGCGTTGTTCCTGCACGGGCCGCATGATGCCCGTGTCGCTCCGTTCAATCTGCGCGAGGGTCGCGAGGGCGAGACGCTGCTCGACGTGGCGGCGGTCGGCCTGTGCGGCAGCGACCTGCACTACTACAAGGACGGCGGCATCGGCTCGGCGGTGATCCGCGAGCCGTTCGTGCCGGGCCACGAGTTCGGCGGCTACCTGTCGGAAGACGTCACCGAGCTCGGCCTGTCGCGCGGCGCCCTCGTCGCGGTCGACCCGAACAAGGCGTGCGGCGTCTGCGAGCACTGCCGCGCCGGCCACCCCAATCTCTGCCCGAACGTCAAGTTCATCGGCGCGCCGCCCTTCGACGGCGCCATGACCGACCGCATCTGGGTGCCGAAGTCGCAGATCGTGCCGCTGCCGGAGACCATGAGCCCGCTCGAAGCGGTGATGCTCGAGCCGCTCGGCGTCGCCATCCACGCCGTCGACCTCGCCAAGCCGCGCCTGCTCGAGCGCGTCGCCGTGCTCGGCTGCGGGCCGATCGGCCTCCTCATCCTGCAGGTGCTGAAGGTTGCGGGCGCCGGCGAGGTGCTGGCCGTAGACCCCCTGCCCCACCGCCGCGCGATGGCGAAGACGCTGGGCGCCGCGCAGGTCGGCGAAGGCGTCGCCGACATCCGCGCGTGGACCCACAACGAGGGCTGCACGCTCGTCATCGAGGCGACGAACTCGCCGGACGGCTTCCGCGACGCCGTCCTCGCCGCCCGCATCGGCGGCCGCGTCGTCCTCGTCGGCATCCCCGACGGCGACGTCTACACGCTGCCCGCCGCCGAGGCGCGGCGGCGCGGCCTGAAGATCAAGTTCTCGCGCCGGATGGGCGAGGTCTATCCGCGCGCCATCGAGCTCGTCGCCACCGGCAAGCTGGACGTGAAGACGATGGTGACGCACGAGGTCGGACTGGAGGAGGCACCGGAGGCGTTCCGCCGCCACGCGGAGAACGCGCCCGGCGTGGTGAAGAGCCTGATCTACCCGACACGCTGATCGATGCGCCGCCGCCCGTGGCGGCGCACCTCGAGGCCGGTCCCGCTCGGGCCGGAACCAACACGCGACAGAAACGACGGAGGAGGCAGAGGTGAGGACATTCTTGCTGACAGCGGCGAGCGCGGTGGCGCTTTCCGTCGCGGTGGCCGCGGGCCCCTCGGGGGCGTTCGCCGCCGACTGGTCGCTCGAGACGGCGGCCGCGCCCTATAAGGGCACCGAGATCAACGTGATCTTCCTCGACCGCCCCGGCTACCGGGCGATCATCAAGCTGTTGCCGGAGTTCGAGAAGCAGACCGGCATCAAGGTGAACTACGAGATCGTCCCCTACGAGAGCACGCGCGAGAAGGAGGTCTTGAACTTCACCTCCGGCGGCGACCTGACGGTGGCCCTCGTCGATCTCGTCTGGATCGGTGAGTTCGCCGAGAACGGCTGGATTTTGCCGATCGACAAGTTCACCGGCGACGCCGCGATCACCGACCCGAACCTGAACCTGAAGGGCTTCTTCCCGCTCCTCCTCGATGCCTTCGGCTCGTGGGGCGGCGTGACCTACGGCCTGCCCTTCGACAACTACTCCGGCCTGCTCTTCTACAACTCGTGCATGCTGAAGGACGCCGGCTTCGACAAGCCGCCGGCGACCTGGGACGAGGTGATGACCGTCTATGGGCCGAAGCTCACGGACGCCTCGAAGAACCAGTACGCCTACGCCCTGCAGTCGCGCCGCGGCGAGACCCAGTCGGCCGACAGTTTCATGCGCTTCCTGTGGCCGTTCGGCGGCTCGCTGCTGGACAAGGACTTCAAGTCCAACCTCAACAGCCCCGAGAGTCAGGCCGGCCTGCAGTTCCGCCAGGATCTGGCGAAGTACATGCCGCCCGGCATCGTCTCCTTCGACCACGCGGAAGCCGTGAACGCGCTGGCGCAGGGCCAGGTGGCGATGATCACCGAGTGGTCGGCGTTCTATTCGACGCTGAACGACCCGGCGACCTCGAAGATCGTCGACTGCCTCGCCGTCGCGCCGGAGCCGGAAGGCCCGGCCGGCCGCCTGCCGGCCCTCGGCGGCTTCTCGCTCGCGGTGGCCGCCCAGGGCACCGAGGAGCAGCAGAAGGCGTCGTGGCTGTTCATCCAGTGGGCGACGTCGGAAGACATCGCGCGCGACTACGTCGAAGCCGGCGGCGTCTCCGGCCGCATGGCGATCTACGAGGAGCCGGACATCAAGGCGACCTACAAGTTCGTCGATCCGATGGTCGCCTCCTGGCAGAAGGGCGTGCCGGAGTTCCGTCCGCGCTTCCCGTCGTGGCCGGCGATCTCGGAAGTCGTCGCCGAGTGGGGCACCAAGATGCAGCTCGGCGAGACCTCGATCTCCGACGGTGCCAAGGAGATCGGCACCCGCATGGAAGAGATCCTGAAGCAGGACGGTTACTACGACGGCAGCAAGAAGCTGCTGCAGTAACCCTCTGACGCAAGGCTCGCGACCGGCCGCCGTCTCGACGCGGCGGCCGGACGTCTCGGGCGGGTGGCCGGCTCGCGGCCCCCGCCCGCTTTTCCCGATCGGTCGAAACTCTCGCGCCCCGAATCTTCCTCGCGCCGACGGAGCGCTGCGATGACATCGCTCTATCACCGGGCCCTCGACGACCTCGCCCGCGTCTTCTCCCGCCTCGACGAGACCGCCGTCGACCGCGCCGTCGCCGCGATCGCGTCGGCCGAGCGCATCGCGCTCTACGGCGTCGGGCGCGAAGGCCTGCAGATCAAGGGCTTCGCCATGCGGCTCTTCCATCTCGGCAAGTCGGCCGCGATGGTCGGCGACATGACGACCCCGCCGGTCGGCCCCGGCGATCTCCTGATCGTCTCCGCTGGACCGGGCGAATTCTCCACCGTGCTCGCCCTGATGGGGGTGGCGAAGGACGCCGGGGCGAAGTCCCTCGTCATCACCGCGCAAGCCGACGGCGAGGCGGCAAAGCGGGCCGACTTCGTCCTCCCTGTTCCCGCCCAGACGATGGCCGACGATACCGGCCCGGCCACCTCCGTCCTGCCGATGGGCTCGCTCTACGAGGGCGCGCAGTACATTCTCTTCGAGGTGATGATCCTGAAGCTGCGCGACCGTCTCGGCGTCACGCCAGAGGCGATGCGTGCCAACCACACGAACCTCGAATGAGCGCCGCCTCGCCGACCCCGTCGAAGCCCGCCGGCCGGCTCAACCCCGGCTACGGCCGCTGGACGCCGGCGCTGTTCCTGGCGCCGGCCGTGCTGGCGCTGCTCGTCATCGGCATCTACCCGACGATCTTCGCGCTCGTCACCTCGTTCCGCCGCTACAACATCACGCGGCCGCGCGACGGCTTCCCCTTCATTGGCATCGAGAACTACCAGAAGGTCCTCTCCGACCAGACCTTCTGGGACACGCTGGGCCTCACGTTCCGCTTCTTCCTGACGGTGATGCCGTTCCAGATCTTCCTCGGCATCGTCATTGCGCTGCTTCTGCACAAGCCCGGCCTCGGCCTGGTGCGCACGCTCGCCCGCGTCTCGCTGGTGGTGCCGCTCGCCACCACCTACGCCGTCGTCGGCCTGATCGGCCGCCTCGTCTTCAACGGCAACTTCGGCGTCGCCAACCAGATGCTCGGCTGGTTCGGCATCCCCGGCTTCGACTGGCTCGCCACCACCAACGGCGCGTTCGCGGCGATCGCCATCATGGACATCTGGCAGTGGACGCCGTTCTGCGCGCTGATCTTCCTCGCCGGCCTGTCGATGGTGCCGGTGGAGGTCGAGGAGGCGGCGCGGCTCGAGACCTCGAGCAAGGTGGCACTGCTGCGCCACGTGCAGCTGCCCTACCTGCTGCCCGGCCTCACCGCCGTCCTGATCCTGCGCTCGGCCGACGTGCTGAAGCTATTCGACATGATCTTCACGATGACGCGCGGCGGCCCGGGCACGGCGACCGAGCTCATCTCGATCTACATCCAGCGCGTCGGCTTCCGCGTCTTCGACATGGGCACCGCCTCGGCGCAGGCGATCCTGCTGTTGATCCTGACGATCATGCTGAGCCGCCTCTACATCCGCGTCTTCTACCGGGAGATCCAGTGATGTCGATGCGCTTCGGCCGTGTCATCCACTTCGTCGGGCTCATCCTCGTGCTGGCCTTCACGCTGTTCCCGTTCTTCTGGATGGTGACGAGCAGCCTGAAGGACCAGTCCGACCTCTTGGCCTCGCCGCCGGTCTGGCTGTTCACCCCGACGCTCGACCACTACCGCGAGATCTTCGAGGACCCGAAGATCATCTCGTCGGTGATGCACTCCCTCATCATCGCCACCTCGACGACACTGCTCGCCATCGTGCTCGGCGCGCCGGCGGCCTATGCGCTCGCCCGCTTCGAGTTCCGCGGCAAGTCGGACCTGTGGTTCTGGTTCATCTCCAACCGCATGATCAGCCCGATCGTGCTGGCCCTGCCCGTCTACCTGCTCGCCCAGACGCTCGGCCTGCTCGACACCCACCTCGTCCTGATCCTCATCTACCTCACCTTCAACCTGCCGATCGTCGTGTGGATCTGCACCGACCAATTCCGCTCGATCCCGAGCGAGCTCGAACAGGCGGCGCGCCTCGATGGTGCCAGCCAGTTCCTGATCTTCTGGCGCATCTACCTGCCGCTCGGCGTGCCCGGCATCGCGGTGTCGGCGATCTTCTCCTTCATCTTCTCGTGGAACGAGCTCCTCTACGCGCTGGTGCTGACGCGCCGCGCCGTGCAGACCGCGCCGGTGGCGGCGACGAGCTTCATGTCGGGCTACGAGCTGCCGTGGGGGAAGATCATGGCGACCGGCACTGTCATCGTGCTGCCGGTAACGATCTTCGCGCTCCTCGTCTCCCGCCACATGGTGCGCGGGCTGACGATGGGCGCCACGAAATAAGACATGCGGGGGACTGCGATGAGCGAGCGCTTCGGCGTCAATCTGTCGTTCTGCGTCAAGCGCTGGGTGACGCCGGCGCTATGGGCGCGGCTGGTGCGCGAGGACCTCGGCCTCGGGCTCGTGCAGCTCTCCTTCGACCTCGTCGACCCGAAGTGGCCGGACGCCCTGCTCGACCGTCAGGCGGCGGCGATCCGCGAGGCGACGACGGCGCACGACGTCACCGTGCACAGCGCCTTCATCGGCCTCGCCCACTACACCTATAACCAGCTCCTCCACCCCGATCCGGCGGTGCGCGACGTGGCGGAAGCCTGGCTCGGGCGCGCCTACCGGTTCGCGGCGCTCGCCGGCATCCCCTCGGTCGGAGGACCGCTCGGCGCCATCGCCTCGCGCCCGGACGCCCACGAGGCGGATGCGATCGACGCGGCCGACTACGCCGACCTTCTCGCCCGCATGAACCGCCTCGCCGAGGTCGCGAAGGGGCACGGACTGACGGAGCTCTATGTCGAGCCGACGCCGATGCGCCGCGAGTGGCCGTCGACGATCGCCCAGGCCGAACGGATGATGGCGGACGTGCGCGGCTCGGCCGTGCCGTGGTACTACTGCGTCGACTGGGGCCACGCCACCTTCGCGCCGCTCTATGGACGTGACCGAGCGCGGATGGAACCATGGCTGGAGGCGCTCGGGGACGACATCGGCATGCTCCACATCCAGCAGACCGACGGCCTCTACGACCGCCACTGGGACTTCACAGAAGCCGGCATGGTCGAGCCGGCCGCCGCGGTGGCGCTGCTCGACCGCACCGGCCACGCCGACAAGCCGGTGTTCCTCGAGGTGTTCTACCCGTTCGAGCGCGACGACGCCTCGGTGCTCGACGTCGTCCGTCGCTCCGTGGCGGTCCTGAAGCCCGCATTCGCGAGGGGCTGAGGAAGTGGCGGAGCCCCTCGTGACGCTGCCCGGCGACGGCGCCTTCCTCCGCCTCGACGATCTCGATGCCGAGCGCGTGCGGGCGCGGGTCACCTGGTACTATTATGTCGGCGGCCTCACCCAGCAGGAGATCGCCGACCGGCTCGGGCTGACGCGCCTCAAGGTCAACCGCATCGTCGGCCAGGCCCGCGCCGACGGCTCGGTGCGCATCGAGGTGCGCATGCCGCTCGCCGACTGCGTCGCCTTGGAGGAGGCGCTGAAGGCGCGCTATGGTCTGACCGAGGCGGTGGTCGTGCCGTCGGTCGGCGAGGACGACCAGCAGCGGGTGATCGGCGAGGCGGCGGCGGCGCTGCTCGACCGGCTGATCGTCGGCAAGCAGTCGATCGGTGTCGGCTGGGGACGGACGCTCTCGGCCACCGTGCGCCGGCTGCCGCCGCGGAAAGCCTCGGGGCTGTGGGTGGTCGCCCTGATGGGTGGCCTCACCCGCGGCTCCGGCACCAACACCTTCGAGGTCTCGACCGAGCTGACGCGCATGCTGGAAGCCGAGTGCCACTACATGGCGGCCCCCGTCTACTGCCCGAGCGTCGAGAGCCGTGCGACGCTGCTCACCCACTATGGCCTCGCCGACGTCATGCGCCGGGCCCGCGAGGTCGACATCGCGCTGGTCTCCTGCGGTGACCTCTCGCCGCGCTCCAACCTCGCCGCCACCCAGATCGTCGCCGAGAACGCCGAGGGCCTGAAGCAGGCCGGCGCGGTTGGCGACATGCTCGCCACCTATTTCGACGCCGACGGCAATCCCGTCGACCACCCCTTGAACCAGCGCGTCATGGCGCTGCCGCTCGCCGATCTGCGCTCAATTCCGACGACGATCCTCGCCTCCGGTGGCATCCACAAGGTCGCCGTCATCCGCGGCGCGCTCGCCGCCCGCTACGTCAACCACCTCGTCACCGACGAGGCCGTGGCGCGGGCGCTGCTGTGACGACGCCCCCCTCCCCCGACGCCACGCTTCTCGCCGTCGACGTCGGCACCCTGTCGGCGCGCGCCGGTCTGTTCGGCGCCGATGGCGCGTGCCTCGCCACCGCCACCGCGCCGTTCACCCTGCTGAAGCCGCTCGAACACCACGCCGTCTACCGCATGGACGAGATCTGGGCGGCGACGACGGCGGCGATCCGCGCCTGCCTCGCCGCCGAGCCGGAGGCGGCGCGCCGCGTCGCGGCGGTGGCCTTCGACGCCACCTCCTCGCTCGCGCTGCGGGCGGACGGCGAGCGCCCGCTCGACGGCGACGCCGACGTGGTCTGCTGGATGGACCACCGCGGCGAGGCGGAGGCGGAGGAGATCGGCGCCACCGGCGACCGCTGGCTCGCTTACGTCGGCGGCAGCGTCTCGCCGGAGATCAACCTGCCAAAGCTCCTGTGGCTGAAGCGGCACCGGCCGGCGGTGTGGGCGCGCCTCACCGCCGCCCGCGACCTCTGCGACGAGCTGGCGCTCCGCCTCACGGGCACCGACCGCCACTCGCTCTGCGGCCTCGCCGCCAAGTGGCCCTACCTGCCGAACGACCCCGACCCGTGGCGGCGCGACCTTCTCGCCGACCTCGGCGTCGCCGACCTCTTGAAACTCGGCCGCCTCGACGAGCCGCCGTCGCCGGTGGGCGCCCTGCACGGCCACGTCTCGGCGCAGGCGGCAGCGGAGACCGGGCTCGCGGCAGGCACGCCCGTCGCCGTCGGCCTGATCGACGCCGAGGCCGGGGCGCTCGGCGTCATCGGCCGCGGCTATGCCCGGGCGATGAACACGGTGCTGGCGATGATCGCCGGCACGTCCAGCTCGCACATGGCGTGGGCGGCGGACGAGCGGCAGATCTCCGGCGTCTGGGGGCCGTTCCGCGACGCCGTCTTCCCCGGCTTCTGGATGCACGAGGCCGGGCAGAGCCTGTCGGGCGCGGCGCTCGACGCCGTCCTCGACCACCACCCCGGCAGCCCGGGCAAGGCCTCGGGCGAGCACCACCGCGACACCGCCGCCGCGATCCTGGCGCTGCTCGATGCGGAAGGCCCGGCCTTCGCCGCCCGCCGCCACATCGTGCCCGACTGGCTCGGCAACCGCGCGCCGCTCGGCGACGGCAGCGTCCGCGCGCTCGTCACCGGCATCGGCGAGGAGACGAGCCGGCGTGCCTTCCACGAACACTACTACGCCACCGCCCGGGCGCTCGCCTTGCAGGCCCGCCACATCGTCGACCACCTGAACCGCCACGGCTACGCGATCTCCCGCGTCACGCTCGCCGGCGGCCACATCAAGAACCCCTTGATGATGCGGCTCTACCGCGACGCGCTCGGCGCCGAACTCGTCACCAGCGACACCGCCGAGCCGGTGCTGCTCGGCACCGCGATGGTGGCAGCGGTCGGCGGCGGCCTCGCGCCCGACCTCTTCGGCGCCGTCGAGCGGATGGCGCCGCGGCAGACGGTGCACCCCGCCGATCCGGCCTGGCAGGCGGCGCACGAGCGCTCCTACCGCACCTATCTCGACCTCTTCGAGGTCCGCAATCGCATCGAACGGGACGCCCGCGCGCTGATGGCGACGACGGGACAAGGCATGGCGGGAGCCGCGTAATGGCGTTTCTGAAGATCGACGACGTCGTCAAGCGCTACGGCGACCACCTCGTCATCGACCGCGTCAGCCTGTCGGCGGAAAAGGGCGAGTTCGTCGTCTTCGTCGGCCCGTCCGGCTGTGGGAAGTCGACGCTCTTGCGCATGATCGCCGGCCTCGAGGAGGTCACCGACGGCAACATCTCGATCGACGGCCACCTCGTCACCCACGTCGAGCCGGCCGCCCGCCAGGTGGCGATGGTGTTCCAGTCCTACGCGCTCTACCCGCACATGAGCGTCAAGGAGAACATGGCCTTCGGCCTCGTGATGGCGAAGACGCCGAAGCCGGAGATCGAGAAGCGCGTCGCCAACGCCGCCCGCATCCTGCAGATCGAACAGCTGCTCGACCGCAAGCCGCGCCAGCTCTCCGGCGGCCAGCGCCAGCGCGTCGCCATCGGCCGCGCCATCGTGCGCGACCCCAAGCTCTTCCTGTTCGACGAGCCCTTGTCGAACCTCGACGCGGAACTCCGCAGCCAGATGCGGGTCGAGATCGCCCGGCTGCACCGCGACCTCGGCGTGACGATGGTCTACGTCACCCACGACCAGATCGAGGCGATGACGCTCGCCGACCGCATCGTCGTGCTGCGCGCCGGCAAGGTCGAGCAGATCGGCACCCCGACCGACCTCTACGAGCGGCCGGCGAACACCTTCGTCGCCGGCTTCATCGGCTCGCCGAAGATGAACTTCCTCGAGGCGACGGTGACCGACGGCACCGACCACACCCTGACGCTCTCCCACCCCGCCTTCGTCGGCGGCGCGGCGACGATCCCGACCCATGCGGCACCCCGCGTCTCCCGGGGCGGCAAGGTGCGGGCGGGGCTGCGGCCCGAGCACATGGCGCTCGGCGGCGGCCAGGGCGGCACGGCGCTGTCGCTCGCCGGCGAGTTCGCCGAGAACCTCGGCGGCGCCTCGCAGGTCTACGCCCAGACGCCCGACGGCGACACGCTGACGATCCTCGCCCCCGGCCGCCACGTCATCGACAAGGGCGTGCCGCTCACCGTCGCCATCGACCCCGCCCGCGTGTACCTGTTCGACGACGCCGGCCGGGCGATCTGACACCGGCCGTTCCGTTCGCCAGCCGCCTTCGCCGTCCCGTCCTTCCGGAACCCACTGCCATGACCAGCTTCCTCGGCATCGACGTCGGCACCTCGTCGGTGAAGGCCGTGCTCCTCGACCCGTCGCAGGCCGTGTTGGCGGAGGCGTCGCTGCCGCTCACCGTGTCGCGGCCGAAGCCCCTGTGGTCGGAGCAGGACCCCGAGGACTGGTGGCAGGCGACGCTCGGCGCCGTCGCCGCGGTCCGCAAGGCGGCACCGGAGGCGTTTGCCGGCCTGAAAGCCATCGGCCTCTCCGGCCAGATGCACGGCGCGGTGCTGCTCGATGGCGACCACCGGGTGCTGCGTCCGGCAATCATCTGGAACGACGGCCGCTCCGAGCCGCAGTGCGCCGAGCTGCTCCGCCGCGTGCCGGACTTCACGACGCGGGCCGCCAACATCCCGATGCCCGGCTTCACCGCCCCGAAGCTCGTCTGGGTGGCCGAGCATGAGCCGGACGTGTTCGCGAAGACCCGCCTCGTGCTGCTGCCGAAAGACTATGTTCGTCTGAGGCTTACGGGCGCCGCCGTCTCCGAGATGTCGGACGCCGCCGGCACGCTGTGGCTCGACGTCGGCAAGCGCGCCTGGGACGACACGCTGCTCGCCGCCTGCGGCCTCGACCGTTCGCACATGCCCTCGCTCGTCGAAGGCTCTGAAATCTCGGCCGATTTGTCCGCCGATCTCGCCGCCGGCTGGGGCCTTTCCGGGCGCCGCATCCCGGTCGCCGGCGGCGGCGGCGACAACGCGGCCTCCGCCGTCGGCATCGGAGCGGTGCGTACCGGCGAGGGCTTCCTGTCGCTCGGCACCTCCGGCGTGCTGTTCTCCGTCACCGACCGCCTCGCGGCGCTGCCGGAGCGGACGCTGCACGCCTTCTGCCATGCGCTCCCCGGCCGCTGGCACGGCATGGCGGTGGTGCTCGCCGCCGCCTCCGCGCTCTCCTGGGTCGCCGCGGTCACCGGCCATGCCGACGACATCGGTGGCCTCGTCGCCAAGGCCGAGGCGTTCGCCGCCGACCGCGGCCGCCGCGAGCACGCGCCCTTGTTCCTGCCCTACCTCACCGGCGAGCGCACCCCCTACAACGACGCCGGCGCGACCGGCATGTTCCAGGGCCTGCGCGCCGAGCACGGGGCGGACGCGATGGCCTACGCCGTGCTCGAGGGCGTCGCCTTCGGCTTCGCCGACGGGCTCGACGTCTTCAACGCGGCGAGCCTGCCGCTCACGAGCTGCCTGCTCGTCGGTGGTGGCTCGCGCTCGGCCTTCTGGACGCAGATGATCGCCGACGTGCTGCAGGTGCCGCTCGACCTGCCGAGCGGTGCCGAGCTCGGGGCCGCCTTCGGCGCCGCCCGCCTCGGCATGCTCGCCGCCGGCGCCGGCAGCGAGGCGGAGATCTGCACCCGCCCGCCGATCCGCCGCACCTTCACGCCCGATGCCGGCGCGCCGGCGCTCTACAACCCCCGCCTCGCCCGCTTCCGCGCGCTTTACGCGGCGGAGAAGGCCACGCGCGCCGTCCGCTGATCAGCGCACAACGATCGCGCGGAAATCGTTGACGTTGGTGAAGGTCGGGCCGGTCACCACCAGCCGGCCGAGGGCCGCGAATACCGTGTAGGCGTCGTTGTCGGCGAGACGCGCGAGCGCGTCGATGCCGGCGGCCTTCGCTTGCGCCAGCACGTCGGCGTCGATCCAGGCGCCGGCGTTGTCCTCCGAGCCGTCGATGCCGTCGGTGTCGCAGGCGATCGCCGAGACGCCCGTCACGCCGCCGAGGTGGATCGCCAGCGACAGCAGGAACTCGGCGTTGCGCCCGCCCCGGCCCTTGCCGCGGACGATCACCGTCGTCTCGCCGCCCGAGAGGAGCACGCACGGCCGTGCGACCGGCTCGCCGTGCGCCGCCGCGGACTTGGCGATGCCGGCCATGACGGTGCCGACCTCCGCCGCGTTGCCCTCGATGGCGTCGCCGAGCACGAGCGGCGTCAGGCCGAGCGCGCGGGCCCTCTCGGCCGCGGCGTCGAGCGCCGTCTTCGGCGTCGCCAGCATGTGGACCGCGCCGGGCGCGACATCGGCCGGCACGTTCAGCCGCATCGCCGCCGCGACGTGCGGCGGCACGTCGATGCCGTAGCGCGACAGGATCGCGAACGCGCGGTCGGTCGTCGCGGGTTCAGGGATCGACGGCCCCGAGCCGATCACGCTCGGATCGTCGCCCGGCACGTCGGAGATCAGATAGGTGACGCGCGTCGCTTGAGCCGCCGCGGCGGCGAGGCGGCCGCCCTTGATCGCCGACAGCGCCTTGCGCACGGCGTTCATCTCGTCGATCGCAGCACCGGACTTCAGCAGCGCCGTGGTGATCGCCCGCTTGTCGTCGAGCGAGATGCCGTCGGCCGGCAGCGACAGGAGCGCCGAGGCGCCGCCGGAGATCAGGAACACGACGAGGTCGTCCGGTCCTGCTCCCCGTGCGATCTCCAGCATCCGGCCGGCCGCGGCGAGGCCGGCCGCGTCCGGCACCGGATGGGCCGCCTCGACCACCTCGACATGGCGGGTCGGCACGGCGTGGCCGTAGCGGGTGACGGCGAGACCTTCCAGCGGGCCGTCCCAACCCGCCTCGAGGATCGCCGCTTCAAAGGCCACCGCCATCCGCGCCGCGCCCTTGCCGGCGGCGAGCACGATGGTCCGGCCCTTCGGCCGTGCCGGCAGCAGGCCGGCGAAGCGGCCGTCCGGCAGCGAGGCGGCGAGCGCCGCGTCGAACAGCGCCCTGAGCAGCGCGCGGTCGGAGAGATCGCTCACGCGCCGCCGCGCCTCAGTCTGCCAGCACGCGCTGGCGCTGGGTGCCGAGGCCCTCGACGCCGAGCTCCATGACGTCGCCGGCCTTCAGGAACACCGGCGGCTTCATGCCGAGGCCGACGCCGGGCGGCGTGCCGGTGGCGATGACGTCGCCCGGCTCCAGCGTGAAGAACTGCGACAGGTAGGAGATGACGTGCTTGACGCCGAAGTGCATCGTCTTCGTCGAGCCGTTCTGCATCGGCTTGCCGTTGACGTGGCACCAGAGCTTCAGGTCCTGCGGGTCGGCGACCTCGTCCCGCGTCACCACCCACGGGCCGATCGGGCCGAAGGTGTCGCACGACTTGCCCTTCGTCCACTGGCCGGCACGCTCCGTCTGGAAGGACCGTTCCGAGACGTCGTTGACGACGCAGTAGCCGGCGACGTGGTCAAGCGCCTCGGCCTCGGTGACGTACTTGGCGCGCTTTCCGATGACGACGCCGAGTTCGACCTCCCAGTCGCTCTTCGCCGACGTGCGCGGCAGCACGACGTCGTCGTTCGGGCCGATGATGCAGGAGGTCGCCTTCATGAACAGCACCGGCTCGGGCGGCAGCTTCGCGCCCGTCTCGGCGGCGTGGTCGGCGTAGTTGAGGCCGATGCACAGGAACTTGCCGACCTTGCCGACGCAGGCGCCGACGCGCGGCGTGCCGTCGACGAGCGGCAGCGACGCGACGTCGAGCGCGGCGATCTTCGCCAGGCTGGCCGGGGCGAGCGCCGCACCGTCGATGTCGGCGACGTGGGCGGACAGGTCGCGCAGGCGGCCGTCGGCGTCGAGGATACCGGGCTTCTCCTGGCCCGCGGGGCCGTAACGCAGCAATTTCATGGGGTTTCCTCGATTTTTTGATGAGCGACCGGAGACGCGCCGAGGCCTGTTCAGGCCGGCTTGCGGTGGATGTTGAAGCCGGCCCAGGTCTGGCTGACCGGCATCAGTTCGACGGCGTTGATGTTGACGTGCGGCGGCAGCATCGCGATCCAGAACAGGGTCTCGGCGATGTCCTCGGGCTGGATCGCCTCGGCGCCCTTGTAGAGGGCGTCGTAGGCGGCCTGGTTGCCGCCGGTGCGCACCAGTGTGAACTCGCTCTCGCACAGCCCCGGCTCGACGGAGGTGACGCGCATCCCGGAGCCGACGACGTCGCAGCGCAGGTTGTAGGAGAAGTGCTTCACGAACGCTTTCGAGGCGCCGTAGACGTTGCCGCCGGCGTAGGGGTAGAGCGCGGCGGTCGACGAGATATTGATGATGGCGCCCTTGCGCTCCATCAGCGTCGGCAGCATCCGCTTCGTCATTGTCACCAGCGCTGTGACGTTGGTGTCGATCATCGTCTTCCAGTCGTCGAGCCTGCTCTCCGGTGCCGGCGCCGTGCCGAGGGCGAGGCCGGCGTTGTTGATCAGCAGGTCGACGCCGCGGAAGGCCTCCGGCAGGACGTCGAGGGCCGCGTTCATCGCCGCCTCGTCGCGGATGTCGAAGCTCGCGCCGTGAGCGACCGACGGCCCGCCGAGCGCCTCGACCAGCGTCGCGAGGCGGTCGGCGCGGCGGCCGGTGACGATCACCTTCCAGCCATTCTCCACGAACTTGCGGGCCGTCGCCTCGCCGAATCCGGAAGTTGCGCCGGTGATCAGGGCGGTCTTTGGCATCGGGCTCTCCCGCGAAGCGCTGCGCCGGACGGCGCACAGGTAGGGTGGCGCACGGACGCCCAGCCCGCGCGGGTGCCACACATAGCCGGGGAAGGCGCCGACGGCCAGTCTCCGAGCGGCGAGATCCGCCGTCCCGGCTGGACGGTCGCGCCACGGCAGTGCTATCGCCGCGGGGGTTCAACACGGCTGGAGGACGACATGAGCGAGATCTGGTTCCGCACGGGCGAGGCGACGGTGCTCGCCACCGAGGGTCAGGCGACGGACGCGATGCCGGAGGTGCTGATCGGCTCGGTGAAGGGCCCGGCCGGGCACGCCTTCGCCGCGATGATGGGCCAGGCGGTAGGCCACACGCGGATGTTCGTGATCCGTGATCTCAATCAGCTCGTTCGCCCGGCGACGATGATGACGACCAAGGTGACGATCGACAGCGCGGCTTACGTCGAGCTCCTCGGCGGCGTCGTGCAGGGCGCGATCGGCGACGCGGTGCTCGACTGCGTCATCGACGGCGTGCTGCCGAAGGGCGAGGTCGACGACATCTGCCTGATCATCATGGTCTGGCTCGACCCGCGCTGCGCGAGCGACCCGAACCTCGACAAGGTTGACCTCTACCGCACCAACTACGAGGCGACGAAGCTCGCCATCGCCCGCGCCATGAAGGGCGAGCCGACGATCGACGAGCTCATCGCCAACCGCAAGACGGTGAAGCACTACGCCCTGGACGGCATCGTCGAGTACTGAGGGCGGCTTTACCGACGCAAAAGGCGGGCACTCACCCTCCCCCTGCGGGAGGGTCGAACCGCAAAGCGGTCCGGGGAGGGCGCCGGCGGCGTGCGGCGGTGGCGAGGGATCCCCTTCTCCCACCACCAGGTGGGAGAAGGTGCCCGAAGGGCGGATGAGGGCTGCGTCGCGAAGCGACGCGGAACCCGCGTCGTCAAGGTGATTGCTGCCCGCGCGGCTCGCGCCGCGCGCCCTCATCCGGCGCTTCGCGCCACCTTCTCCCGGCTCAGCCGGGAGAAGGGAAAAAACGCCGTCCCCCTCACAGTCCCAGCGCACGCACCGCGTTGCCGCCGCAGATCGCTTCGAAGTCGCGCTCCTCGAGCCATTCGACCGCGGCGACGTGGCCGACCGGGTCGGATTCGGCCATGTCGAAGGGGTAGTCGGTGCCCATCAGGATGCGGTCGGCGCCGAACACCTCGATCAGGTACTCGAGCTGGTGGACGGAGAATACCACCGTGTCGAGAAAGACCTGCCGGAGATAGTGCGTCGGCGGCAACGGCAGGCCGGCGCGGGCGTCCTCGCGGGCGCCCCAGGCGTGGTCGATGCGGCCGGAATAGCTCGCGAGATAGCCGCCACCGTGAACGGCGAGCACCTTCAGCTCCGGGAACTTCGCCAGCGTGCCATTCATGATCAGGTTGTGGACGGCGAGCGTCGTCTCGAGCGGGTTGCCGATGACGTTGTTGAGATAGAGCCTGGTCAGCCGCTGGCCCTCGGTGAAGCCGAGCGGGTGCAGCATGACGAAGGCGCCGAGGCGCTCGGCGGCGGCGAAGAACGGCTCGAAGCGCGGGTCGGACAGTTCCTCGCCGCCGACGTTGGTGAGGATCTGCACGCCCTTCAGGCCGAGCTTCATCACCGTCTCGAGCTCTGCGACGGCGAGCTCCGGCTCCTGTAGCGTGACCGCGCCGAGGCCGGCGAAGCGGTCGGGGCGCCTGGCGACGAAGGCGGCGACGCCTTCGTTCACCATGCGGTGCGCCGTCTCCGCGATCGTCGTGTCGACCGTGAAGTAGCACTGCGGCGGCAGCGGCGCGACGACCTGGATGTCTATGCCGGTGGCGTCCATCTCGGCGAGCCGCGCGTCAACGTCGGTCATGACGTGGGTGCGGTCGACGTCCTGCTGGACGTTGATCTCGCGCGTCAGCGCGTCGGCGTAGCGTGCGAGCGGGATCTTCGAGAGGTCGACGTGCGGGCCGGCGAACCTCGCCGCCTCCGGCACGAGGATGTGACAGTGGACGTCGACCGTCGTCGTCGACGGGCGGCGGGCGAGGCCGAGGGTCGTGTGGGTGCGGGCCGCCGTGCGGCCGTAGCGGTTTTTCGGCTGGGGCATGGCGGTCGGCTCCCTCATACGCTCGTATGGACGGCCGACGCGACTACCACGGCCGCCGGAACAATCGAAGCGTGAACCACCGCGGGCGGTGGTTCGGAGGCCGGCGCCGGCACGGCAACGCAGCGGTGTCAGGTGCTCCTCACACGGTGTCGTGTCGACCAGCAGCGACATACTGCCACAATCGGCGCGTACCAATCGACCACTGGATCGCCGCGACTCGTCGGGCCTTCGGGCCGGCTGGGCGGCCGACAAAGCCACGGCTGTTCCCGATACAGGAGGAGCGGACATGCCCATCCGGAATCCGATCGAATGGAGTGCCGATCAGGTGAAGCAGGCGGCCGGCGCGGCCGAGGTGGTCGGTCGCACCGTCTACCGCGGCGACGCGGCCGGCTCCGACGTCCCCGCCATCCGCTCCATCGGCACCGAGGACCTCAAGGCGGCGCTGAGGAACGGCTGGGAAGACTTCCGCGCCTACCGCACGGACGTCATCTTCATCAGCCTCGTCTACCCGGTGATCGGGCTGATTCTCGCCCGGGCACTGCTGCACACCGACTTTCTGGCCCTGGTGTTCCCGCTCGCCGCAGGCTTCGCCCTCCTCGGCCCGCTCGCCGCCATCGGGCTCTACGAGATGAGCCGGCGGCGCGAGCAGGGGGCGGTGGTCGGATGGGCCGACGCCTTCGGGGTCGTCCGCTCGCCCGCCTCCGCGGCGATCGCTCTGATGGGCCTCATCCTGCTGGCGATCTTCCTCGCCTGGCTCGCCGCCGCCCAGCTCGTCTACGCGCTGACGCTCGGCCCACTTCCGCCCGCCTCGGTCGGGGCCTTCGCGCGCACCGTTCTCGAAACGCCGGCCGGCTGGGCGCTCATCGTCATCGGCTGCGGCGTCGGCTTCCTGTTCGCGGTGCTGGTGCTGTCGATCAGCATCGTCTCCTTCCCGATGCTGCTCGACCGCGACGTCGGCGTGGGAACCGCGATCCGGACCTCGCTCAGCGCCGTCGCCACCAACCCCGTCCCGCTGGCGATCTGGGGACTGATCGTGGCGGGCGCGCTGGTCGCCGGCTCGATCCCGCTGTTCATCGGCCTGATCGTCGTCCTGCCGGTGCTCGGGCACGCGACGTGGCACCTCTACCGCGCCCTTGTCCCGTACTGAGGCGACAAGCTCAGTCCGCGACGACGACGGTGACGCCGGCCTCGGCCAGGCGGGCAGCGGCATCCGCGGGCGGGGTCACGTCGGTGATCAGCATGTCGATCTCCTCGAAGCCGCAGACCCGCGCGAAGCCGCGGCGCTGGAACTTGGTGCTGTCGGCAACGACGATGACGCGGTCGACCTGCGGGATGACGGCCCGCGAGAACTCCGCCTCGCCGACGTGATAGTCGGTGAGGCCGTGCAGCGGGTCGATGCCGCCGATCGACAGAATGGCGGTGCGAGCAACGAACTGGGCGACGAACGTCGCCGTCTGCGGCCCGAAGACGGCGGCATCGTCGCTGCGGATCTCGCCGCCGGCGAGGAAGACGCGCGAACCGTCCGTCTGCGAAAGCACCCGCGCCACCTCGGTCGAGTTCGTCACGACGATGAGCCGCTGCCGCCGCGCCAGGGCGCGGGCGACGAAGATCGTCGTCGAGCCGGTGTCGAGCATCACCGAATCGCCGTCCTCGATCTCGGCCGCCGCCGCGGCGGCGATGCGCAGCTTCGCCTCGACGTTCTCCTGCAGGCGATAGGACAGCGGCGGCTCGGTGCTGGCGGCCGCGACGACGACGGCGCCGTGCAGCTTGCGGACCACGCCTGCCGCCGCCATCGGCCGCACGTCGCGCCGCACGGTCTCCTCCGAGACGGCGAGATGGCCCGCGAGATCGGCGATGGCGAGCCGTCCTAGGCCGCGCACGAGGCGCAAGATCTCCGCCTGGCGGGCGCTCAGCCGGCCATCGAGTCCGACACCGTGCGTGGAGTCCGGAGGCAACGGCGGCTACCTTCTGCGGGATCAGTGTGGGAATTGTGGATTTTTATGTGGGAATGGAGCTTGCCACACCGAAGTTCACTCGGCATCCTCTTCCGGGGGTCACATTTGCGCCAGGGGTAGCGCGGAAGAGGGGACGATGTCGCCGGGGAATCGGCTGTCGGCGCACCGGCGGGTGGTGCCGCGCCGCGAGGCGGGACACGCGGGTCGCGTGACACCCGGCGGCCACCGCGCAGTGGCGGTCGCGGGATTGCTGGTGATCGGGCTCGTGCTGGCGCTCGCCGGCCTGTTCGGCCCGCCGGCCGCGGCGGCCGCGGCGGACCGGCCGATCCGTTTCGCCGTCAACGACTGGACGGGGCAGCGGATCAGCACGCGCCTGATGGGGGCGATCCTCACCCGGGCCGGCTTCCGGATCGAATATGTCGACGTCAACTACATGGACCAGCTCAAGCAGCTCGCGGCAGGCCGGATCGACGTCGCCATGGAATTCTGGTCGACCGCCGGCATGGCGGCCCTCGAGGAGGCCGTCGCCGACGGCGAGGTCCGCTTGTTCGGCGAGACCGGCATGATCGCGCGGGAGGAGTGGTGGTATCCGAGCTACGTCGTGGAACGCTGTCCCGGGCTGCCCGACTGGCGGTCACTGAAGGCGTGCGCGTCGATGTTCGCCGTGCCGGAGACGGCACCGAAGGGCCGCTATCTCGGGGGACCGGTAACCTGGGGCGGGTTCGACGAGGAGCGGGTGGAGGCCCTCGGCCTCGACTTCGAGGTCCCGCACGCCGACACGGAGGCCGATCTCTACGCCACGCTGCAGGCGGCGGTCGCCAAGCGGCAGCCGGTGATGTTGTGGATCTACGCGCCGCACTGGGCGCCGACGCGCTTCGACGGCGAGTGGGTGGCGTTCCCGCCGTTCTTCGAGGGGTGCTACGCGGACCGTCGCTACGACTGCGGCAAGCCCTCCGGCCCGATCTGGAAGGTCGGCGCCGCCGATCTGCCGGAACGCTGGCCGGAAGCGGCCGGGGCGATCGAGGCCTTTCGCATTTCCAACGACGAGATGGGGGCGCTGATCGGCCGGGTCGAAGTCGACGGCGTCGACATCGATGCGGTGGTCGACGACTGGATGGTCCGCAACGAAGCCCTGTGGAAATCGTGGCTGGACTGACGCGCCGTCCGGTTCTCGCGGAGCCGTGGACCCGATGAGCGAAGCAAGCGCCTTCGACCGCGTCGCGCGGCTGTCCTGCTGGAGCGGGCCGGTGGAGATCGTGCCGCTTGGCGGCGGCATCACCAACCGCAACTTCGTCGTCACCGACCGGGTGAAGGGCCGCTTCGTCGCCCGCCTCGGCGACGACATCCCCGTGCACGGGGTGATGCGCTTCAACGAGCTGTCCGCCGCCCGCGCCGCCCACGCCGCGGGCCTGTCGCCGGAGGTGGTGCACGCCGAGCCGGGCGTTCTCGTGACGCGGCACATCGACGGCGTCACCTTCGATCCGGAGATGGTGCGCGCGCCGGCAAACCGCGGCCGCATCGTCGAGCTGATCCGCCGCTGCCACGCCGACGTGCCGAAGTACCTGCGCGGGCCGTCGCTGATCTTCTGGCCGTTCCAGGTCATCCGCGGCTACGCCGGCGCCCTACGGGACGCCGAGAGCCGCCTCGTCCCCGCCCTGCCCCGTCTCGACGGCATCGCCGAGCGGCTGGAGCTGGCGGTCGGACCGGTCCGCATCGTCTTCGGCCACAACGACCTTTTGCCCGGCAACCTGATGGACGACGGCGAGCGGCTCTGGCTGATCGACTGGGACTACGCCGGCTTCGACAGCCCGCTGTTCGACCTCGCCAACCTTTCATCCAACAACGGCTTCTCGGCCGAGGACGACGCCTGGCTGCTCGATGCCTATTTCGGCCGGGCGCCGGACGCCGCCCTCGACCGCTCCTTCCGCGCCATGCGCTGCGCCTCGCTGCTCCGCGAGGCGCTCTGGGGCGGCGTGTCGGAGCACCACTCCACCCTCGACTTCGACTACGTCGCCTACACCGAGGACTATCTCGGCCGCTTCGAGCGCGCGTGGGCCGACTTCACCGCCACGGAGACCTGATGACCGCTCCCCTCCCGAGCCACGCCGAGATCGTCGTCATCGGTGGCGGCATCGTCGGCTGCAGCACCGCCTACCACCTCGCCAAGGCCGGCGCGAAGGATGTGGTGCTCCTCGAGCGCGCCAAGCTCACCTCCGGCTCGACCTTCCACGCCGCCGGCCTCGTCGGGCAGCTGCGCTCGTCGGCGAACGTCACGCGGCTCCTGAAGCACTCGGTCGAGCTCTACGACACCCTGGAGGCGGAGACTGGCCAGGCGACCGGCTGGAAGCGAAACGGCGGGCTGCGCCTCGCCTGCAATCCCGAACGGATGATCGAGATCCGGCGGCAGGCGACGACCGCCCGCTCCTTTGGCCTCGAGATGCACCTCCTGACGCCGTCGGAGGCGAAGGACCTCTGGCCGCTGATGGACGAGAGCGACCTCGTCGGCGCCGCCTTCCTGCCGACCGACGGCCAGGCGAACCCGTCCGACATCACCCAGGCGCTGGCGAAGGGCGCCCGCATGCGCGGCGTCCGCATCCTCGAGGACACCGCCGTCACCGCCATCGAGGTGAAGGACGGCCGCGTCACCGCCGTCGTCACCGACGCCGTCCGGATCAGTTGCGAGAAGGTGGTGAACTGCGCCGGCCAGTGGGCGCGCGAGGTCGGCCGGCTTGCCGGCGTCAACGTGCCGCTCTGCTCGGTCGAGCACCAGTACCTGATCTCCGAGCCGTTCGGCGTGCCGGCGAACCTGCCGACACTGCGCGACCCCGACCGGCTGATCTACTTCAAGGAGGACGTCGGCGGCCTCATCATGGGCGGCTACGAGCCGAACCCGATCCCGTGGGCGGTCGACGGCATCCCGAAGGGCTTCCACTTCTCGCTGCTCGGCTCGAACTGGGAGCACTTCGAGCAGATCACCGAGCAGGCCCTCGCCCGCTGCCCGTCGCTCGGCAGCGCCGGCATCCGCCAGCTCCTCAACGGGCCTGAAAGCTTTACGCCCGACGGCAACTTCATCCTCGGCGAGGCGCCGGAGGTGAAGAACTTCTTCGTCGGCGCCGGCTTCAACGCCTTCGGCATCGCTTCCGGCGGCGGCGCCGGCTGGGCGCTCGCCGAGTGGGTGCTGACCGGCGACCCGCCGCTCGACCTCTGGCCCGTCGACATCCGCCGCTTCTCGCGGGTGCAGGAGGACGACACCTGGGTGCGCAACCGCACGCTGGAGATGTACGGCAAGCACTACACCATCGTCTGGCCGTTCGAGGAATACGCCTCGGCCCGCCCCGCCCTCACCTCGCCGATCTACGAGCGGCTGAAGGCGTCCGGCGCCTGCTTCGGCTCCAAGCTCGGCTGGGAGCGGCCGAACTGGTTCGCGCCCGCCGGCGTCGAGCCGGTCGATCGCTACTCGTTCGGCCGGCAGAACTGGTTCCCCCACGTCGGCGAGGAGCACAGGGCGGTGCGCGAGCGCGTCGGCCTGTTCGACCAGACCTCGTTCGCCAAGCTGATGGTGACCGGGCCGGACGCCGAGGCGGTTCTGTCGTGGGCGTGCGCCAACGACGTCCGCCGCGCGCCGGGCAAGCTCATCTACACGACGCTGCTCAACACCCGCGGCGGCATAGAGGCCGACCTCGTGCTCGCCCGGGTCTCAGCCGAGGCCTACTACGTCGTCATCGGCACCGGCTTCCGCACCCACGACGTCGATGTGCTGAAGCGCTCGGTGCCGGACGGGGCTCGCGTGACGTTCGAGGACATCACCGAGAGGAACGGCGTGCTGGCGCTGATGGGGCCGCGGGCGCGCGACGTGCTCGCCGCCGTCACGGATGCCGACGTCTCCAACGCCGCCTTGCCCTTCTACACCCACCAGGAACTTTCGATCGGCGACGCGACGGTGAGGGCGCTGCGGCTCACCTTCGTCGGCGAGCTCGGCTACGAGCTGCACATGCCGCGCGAGCACATGGCGGCCGTCTACGACGCGCTGATGGCGGCGGGCGCCGCCCACGGCATCGCCAACGCCGGCTACCGGGCGATGGATTCGCTCCGGCTGGAAAAGGGCTACCGCGTCTGGGGCGCCGACATCTCGCCCGACCACACGCCCTACGAGGCCGGCCTCGGCTGGTCGGTGAAGCTGAAGAGCAACGTGCCCTTCCTCGGCCGCGACGCGCTGGTGGAGAAGCAGGGACGGCCGCTGCCGAAGCGCTTCGTCGGCTTCTCGGTCGACGATCCCGACGTGGTTCTGCTCGGCCGCGAGACGATCTACCGGAACGGCGTGCCGGTGGGTTACCTATCGAGCGGCGGCTACGGCTACACGGTGGGCAAGAACCTCGGCTACGGCTACGTCCGCCACGCCGACGGCATCGACGACGCCTGGCTGACGACCGGCACCTACGAGCTCGACGTCGCCTCGGTGAAGGTGCCGGCGACGATCGCGCTGGAGCCGTTTTACGACCCGCGCACCGCGCGGGTGATGGCCTGACTACCGGTAGCCATCGAACTGGTCTGGCGTTCAGACCAGTTCGCGGCCGGCCTTTTCCAGATCGTCGAGGTAGCGCTGCTTCCAGGCGTGGTTGAGGTCGGTCGCCTGGCGCTGGGTGAAGGACTTCAATTCCTCGACGTCGGTCGGCTCGCCGAAGAAGGCGAGCGCCCGCTGCACCTCGCCGACCGGGTCGGTGCAGAGGTCCTCGTAGTACATCGTCAGCGGCTCGATGCCGTTCGCCGCAAAGTAGCGCTCCCACTTCTCGTAGCCGGCACGCACCGAGCGCAGGTGCTCGTCGATGTCGGCGAAGGTGTAGACCGGCTCGCCGGCCTTCTCGTAGTGGCTCATCCACTGCTGGGTCTGGACGGCGATCGAGCGCGAGATCGCCTGCAGCACCTGGTCGCGCCGCTTCAGATAGACGTAGCGGTCGACCGGCACGAGCGACGATTCGAAGCCGAGGTCCTCGCGGTTGGAGAACTGGCCCCAGTGCGCCTTGATGCCGAACCAGCCGTTCGGGCTGGTGCGCATCTCCATCAGCTTGCGCATCGTCGGCTCGGGCCGCTTGGTGGCGAAGCGCTTGCGGAACGTCTTGAAGTTGCGGCGGTGGAAATACTCGAACGGGCTGCCGAGCCGGCCGGTCGAGAAGAACAGATGGCAGAGATAGTGGCTGCCGGTGCGCTGCGAGGAGGCGATCAGATAGACCTTCGGCTGCCCCTCGAACGGCGGGAAGTCGAAGCTCTCTCCGAACTGGTCGGCTTCCGACATAGAGGCTCCTCGTCTCATCGCGGCGGCGGACCTGGCCGCCACCGTCTCTCGTGCCGCCCTTAGCCGGCGCGGCTCTCTTGGGTCCGCGAGGGCGGGCTTGTCAACCGCGACGGACGGGCCGGCACCGATCCGGCGAGCCAGGCGCGCGGGTCGGTCGGGCCGGACGCCCCTGCCCGGCCGAGCGCCCGGCAGAGGTCGGCCACCGCATCGAGCGAGTGGACGGGGCGGAACTCGTCGACATGCGGCAGCATCTCGCGGATGCCGCGCGCCCGCGGCTCGAAGCCCTCGAAGCGCAGAAGCGGGTTCAGCCAGATCAGCCGCCGGCAGGAGCGGTGCAGGCGGTCCATCTCGCGCGTCAGGTCTTCGTCCGAATCGCGCTCGAGCCCGTCGGTGACGAGCAGCACGATCGGCCCGCCGTGCAGGACGCGCCGCGACCAGTCGCGGTTGAAGGCGCGCAGCGCGGTGGCGATGCGGGTGCCGCCCGACCAGTCGGAGACGTGGCCAGTGAGCGCCGCCAGCGCCTCGTCCGGGTCCTTTCGGGCGAGCTGGCGGGTGACGTTCGTCAGCCGCGTGCCGAACACGAAGGTCGAGACGTGGCCGCGCGTCTCGGCGAGCGCATGCATGAAGTGCAGGAAGACGCGGGTGTACTGGCTCATCGAGCCGGAGATGTCGATCAGCGCCACGATCGGCGGCAGCGCTTCCTGGCGACGGCGGAAGGCGAGCCGGATCGCACCACCGCCGCCGCGCAGCGACTGGCGCAGCGTGCGGCGCGGATCGACCATGCGGCCGCGGTTGGCCGCCACCAGCCGCCGCGTCTCGACGTGCTCGAGCTCGACCGCCAGCGTGCGCACGGCGGCGATGGCGGCGTTGATCTCGGCAGCCGACATCTGAGCAAAATCACGGCGTTGTAGCACTTCCTTGCCGGAAACGGTCAACGTCGCATCGACCTCGACGCGCGGCTTCTCCTGCTGCGGCCGCTCGCGCCGGGTCGCCGCCAATGCCTCGGCGACGCGGCGCTGGGCGGCGCGCGGCTCCTCCGCGGCAGGCCGCGGCGGTGCGACCGGCGACAGCATCGCGATCATCTTGTCGACCAGCCCGCGCGCCCGCCAGAAGGCGTGGAAGGCGGCGTCGAACACCACCTGCTGATCGTGGCGGGTGACGAAGACGGCGTTGAGCGTCCAGTAGAGGTCGTCGCGGCGGGTGATGCCGGCGACCTCGACGGCGCGGATGGCGTCGATCACCGCCGCCGGCCCGACCCGCATGCCGGCCTTGCGGAGCGCGCGAGCGAACAGCACGACGTTGTCGGCGAGCCGGCCGCCGTCCAGCGCCGAGAGCGCCTCGCCCGTCACCGGGCGTCTCCGCGCGCGACCCGCCTCACGCCGCGGCGCTCGCCTGCCGGCGGATCTCCTCGACGATCTGCACCGTCCGGCTGCCGCGGATGCGCGCCACGTCGTCCTGGTACTTGAGCAGCACTCCGAGGGTGTCGGAGACGACATCCGGGTCGAGCGCCGCCTGGTCGAGTTCGGCGAGCGCCGTCGCCCAGTCGATCGTCTCGGCGACGCCGGGGGCCTTGAACAGGTTGTCGTCGGCGCGCAGGCGCTGCACGAAGGCGACGATCTCGCGCGACAGCCGCTCCGCCGCGCCCGGCACCTTCAGGCGGACGATGGCGAGCTCGCGGGCAGCGTCGGGATAGTCGACCCAGTGGTAGAGGCAGCGCCGCTTCAGCGCGTCGTGGATCTCGCGGGTGCGGTTCGTGGTGATGACGACGATCGGCGGCGCGGCGGCGCGGACGGTGCCGAGCTCGGGGATCGTCACTTGCCCGTCGGCGAGCACTTCCAAGAGGAACGCCTCGAAGGCCTCGTCGGCACGGTCGAGCTCGTCGATCAGCAGCACCGGCGGGCCGGCGGCATCGGGCTCCAGCGCCTGCAGGATCGGCCGGCGCACCAGGAAGCGCTCGGAGAAGACGTCACCGGCGAGACGCTCGCGGTCGGTCTCGCCGGTGGCCTCGGCGAGGCGGATCTCCACCATCTGGGCGGCGTAGTTCCACTCGTAGACGGCGCTCGCGACGTCGAGGCCCTCGTAGCACTGCAGCCGGATCAGCTTGCGGCCGAGGCCGTGGGCGAGAACCTTGGCAATCTCGGTCTTGCCGACGCCGGCCTCGCCCTCCAGGAACAGCGGCCGGTTCATGCGCAGCGCCAGGAACAGCACGGTGGCGAGCGAGCGGTCGGCGACGTAGGCCTCGCCGGCGAGGAAGGCCTCGGTCTCGTCGATCGAGGTCGGCAGCGGCTTCGCGGTGGTCATCGACGTTCCGTTTCGGCGAGGTGCGGTGGCGTCGATAGATGGGCCACCGACACCCCTTTGACTACACGCCCGCCCGGCGGCGTTCAAATGCCCCGCTGACGCGGCTCAGGGCTCGTCGACGGGAAAGGACAGCGCGCGGTCGGCGGCGGCGATCTCCTCGACCACGGGCACCACCGACGGCCGTGCGGCGACGCGCCGGTACCAGGCGGCGAGCCGCGGGTGGCCGGCGATCGGCGGGCCGGCGAGGCGCAGCGAATAGAGCACCATCATGAAGACGGCGATGTCGGCGACGCTGAACGCCGACCCGCACAGGAAATCCTGGTCGCCGAGCCGCCGCTCGATCTCGCCATAGTGATCGGCGATCAGTGGCTCGGCCCTGAGCCCCTCCTCGCGCATGCGGGCCCGCCGTTCGGGATCGGTCGCGCGCGGGCCGGTCCGGTACATCAGCGCCCGCAAGGGCACGAGCATGATCTCGTCGGCATAGAGCTCGTGGAGGCGGCAGAGGGCCTTCTCGCGCGGCGCCGCCGGATAGAGCGGCGGGGTCGGGTAGGCATCCTCGAGGTACTCGAAGATCAGCGTCGAATCGAACAGCACCAGCCCGGCGTCCTCGAGCACCGGCACCTGGCCCTTGGGGTTGGCCGCCAGCACCTCAGGAAGCTTTGGCCGGTAGCCCTCCGATTGGGTGAACGGCGCCATCACCCGCTCGAAGGCGAGGCCCTTCTCGGCGAGCGCGATCTCCACCTTGCGGGCGAACAGGCTGAGCGGCGCGGAATAGAGCTTCACGGCGTCTCCTCTGGCTCCGCGGTGGTCCCGCGTCTCGGCCGGCGGGTGCCTCCGCCGTTGTGCCACCATAGCGATCCGCCGCCGGCCGGGAAGTCGGCTAAGGCTTTCGTCTTGCGCAGCCGGGCGCGCGCGCCCTACGAGAACGGTCGGAGGACGGGCATGATCGAGGCTTCCGACGGGGATGATCGCGGCGACGGCACGCTGCTGGGCGCGCTGTTCGCCACGCCGGCGATGGCGCGGCTGTTCGACGACCGCGCCCGCCTGCAGGCGATGCTCGACTTCGAGGCAGCGCTCGCCCGGGCCGAGGCCACCACCGGCGTCGTCCCCCCCGAGGCCGCCGAGGCGATCACGGCGGCGTGCGACGCCGGGCGCTTCGACCTAGCGGCGATCGGCCGGGCCGCCGCCGACGGCGGCAACCTCGCGATCCCGATGGTGAAGGCGCTGACGGCGGCCGTCGGCGGTGACGCCGGCCGCTTCGTCCATTGGGGCGCCACCAGCCAGGATGCCATCGACACCGGCTTCATGCTGCAGGCCCGCAGCGGTCTCAACCTTTTGGTCGCTGAACTGACCGCCATCGGCGACGCGCTCGACGCGCTGGCGGAGCGCCATGCCGCGACGGTGATGGCCGGCCGCACCTTCCTGCAGCACGCGCTGCCGGTGAGCTTTGGCCTGAAGGCGGCCGGATGGCTGTCCGGCATCACGGCGGCGCGGGCGGAACTCGCCCACGTCCGCGCCACGGCGCTCGCCGTGCAGTTCGGCGGTGCCGCCGGCACCCTCGCCTCGCTCGGCGGAAAGGGACTGGCCGTCGCCGAACGGCTGGCGCTGGAACTCGGCCTGCCGCTGCCGCCGCTGCCCTGGCACGGCGACCGCTCGCGCATCGCCCGCATCGCCTGCGCTCTGGGGCTCACCGCCGGCGCCCTCGGCAAGATCGCCCTCGACGTGGCGCTCATGATGCAGACGGAGGTGGGCGAGGCGTTCGAACCGGCGGCGCCCGGCAAGGGCGGCTCCTCGACGATGCCGCACAAGCGCAATCCCGTCGGCGCGACGCTGGCGCTCGCCGCCGCGAGACAGGCGCAGGCGCTGGTGCCGCTGGCGCTGCAGGCGATGATCTCCGAGCACGAGCGGGCGATCGGCGGCTGGCACACCGAGTGGGTGGCGCTGCCGCAGGCCTTCCGGCTGACGGCCGCCGCCGCGGCGCACGTCCGCACGATCGCCGAGGGCCTCGAGGTCGATGCCGCCCGCATGCGCGAAAATCTCGACCGCACCCAGGGCCTCGTGCTGGCCGAGCGGGTGATGATGGCGCTCGCCCCGACGCTCGGGCGGATGCCGGCCCACCACCGCGTCGAGGCGGCGACGAAGCGCGCCGTCGCGGAGGGAGCGACGCTGCACGCCGTGCTCGCGGACAACGCCGAGATCGTCGCGACGCTCGGCGCCGACGGTCTCGCCGCGCTGTTCGAGCCGGAGGGCTATCTCGGCGCGAGCGACGCCTTCATCGCCGCCGCGCGCGCCGAATGGCGGCGCGGCAACGGGCCCGCGAGCGGCTGACGACCGACCGCACCCGAGACCGCCTTCGCCCACCCCATGCCGACTCACAATTGCACCGACGATGCCTTGCACCGGCCCCCTGCACGGACCACCTGCACCGTCGACCCGCACCGAGGACGCCCCATGCCGACGATCACCACCGACGACGGACAGACGATCCACTACCGCCTCGACGGCGAGGCCGGGAAGCCGGTGCTGCTGTTTTCGAACTCGCTCGGCGGCGATCTCACCATGTGGGACGGCAACATGCCGGCGGCACTGCGCCACTTCCGCGTGCTGCGCTACGACAGCCGCGGCCACGGCGGCTCCTCGGCACCGGCCGGCGCCTACACCATCGACTGCCTCGGCCGCGACGCGCTGGCGCTGCTCGACGCGCTGAAGATCGACAAGGCCGCCGTCTGCGGGCTGTCGAAGGGGGGGCTCGTCGCCCAGTGGCTGGCGGTCAACGCGCCGGAGCGGCTGACGCGCGTGGCGATCTGCAACACCGGCGCGATGATCCCGAGCGTGGAAAACTGGAACGCCCGCATCGCCACGGTGACGGAGAAGGGCCTCGGCGTCCTCGCCGACGCGGTGCTGGAGCGCTGGTTCACCGCCGCCTTCCGGGGGAGCCATCCGGACACGGTGGCGGCCTGCAAGGCGGTGATGCTGAAGGTGCCGCCGCAGGGCTATGCCGGCTGCTGCGCCGCCGTGCGCGACGCCGACCTGCGCGCCGACATCGGTCGGATCACGACGCCTGCCATCGTCGTCGTCGGCACCGAGGACCCGGCGACGCCGCCGGCGCTCGGCGAGGCGATCCACGCCGCGATCCCGGGCTCGAAGCTGGTGCGGCTCGAGGCGGCGCACGTCTCCAACATCGAGCGGCGGGCGGAGTTCGACGCCGCCGTCTTCCCCTTCCTCGCCGGCTGAGCTAGCCGGCCGGCGCGGCTCGCGGCGGCCGCTGGGTGCGTTTCGGCGCCGTGCGGCCGCGCCACCACGCGGCCGCCGCGACGGCGAGGCCGGCGGCGAGCACCCACCACACCGGGCGGATCGAAAAGCCGAAGTCGAGGTTGGAGCGGATCACCCGCCACGGGTCCACGCCGGTCGCAACTGCGTACCAGAGCGCCTCGGTGGCGACCGTCAGCACGGCCGCGGCGATAGCGAGTGCCAACAGGTCGACCACGCTCGGCAGCGGCTCGCGGCCGGTCCGCCGGCGCAGCGAGACGATCACGCGCCACCCCATCAGCCATATCAGAAAACCTGACATTAGAGTTGGTTGCGAGACGTCGATCTTGGACTGCATGAAGAAGTGCAGCAGCGCCAGCACGGCGAGGACGTAGGCGATGCGGTGCAGTCGCTGCCAGGCCGGCGCGCCCAACCGGCGCACCGCCGCGTCGGTAGAGGTGGCCGCCAGCACGGCGAGGCCGACGACGCCGACGAAGCCGATCGTCAGGTAGATGCGCAGTACGATCTCGGTCGCGACCTTCATGAGATCGAACTGCTGGTCGACGACGTAGAGCAGGAAGTGCACGGCGACGTAGGCGAAGGCGGCGACGCCGATCATCCGCCGCACGATCAGCGCCCGCGGCCAGCGCAGGCTGCGCATCGCCGGCGTGATCGCGAGCGACAGCAGCAGGAAGCGCACCGCCCAGTCGCCGGTCGAATGGATCGCATCGGTGAGCGGCCGCGCCGCCTCGCCGCCGATGCCCGCCGGGCCGATGTTCGGGCCGCCCATGTTCGGTCCGACGGCCGGAAGCCCGGCGCCGGGGGCCGGAGCGTCGGCGAGGATGAGCGTCGCCGCCGCGATCAGGCCGGGCAGCACGAGGCCGGCGAGCGTCACCGCCTTCAGGGGAGAGAACCGTCCCGTCCTGTCATGCCACGGTGCCTGCATGCCGCGCCCGTTTCCCCGCACGATGTCCGCCGGCAGCCTCATCGATGGTTGCGGCATTTGCGCGACGCGCTGCCGTCAGCCGCGGGTCGCAAACGACGACGGGGAGCGTCGTGGGACGCTCCCCGTCTCGAAGACCACCGATCGGACGTTCACCGATCAGGCGTGCTCGCAGCTTAGCAGGGCACCCACAGCGGGTTGCCGTTGGCGTCGAAGCGCGGACGGCCGTTCCTGTTGACCGCACGGCAATAGCCGCGCGGCGCCGTCGCAGCACCGATGGCCGCGCCAGTGACGCCGCCGATCGCCGCGCCGGCGATCGCGGCACCCGCGCCGCCGCCCGTCGCCGCACCGATAACCGCACCGGTCGCCGCGCCGAGACCGCCGCCGACCAGCGCCCGGTCCTGCTCCACGGTGTTGCATCCGGCCACCGCCAACAGCGCGACCACAGCCGGAACAGCCAAAATCTTCATCTCAGAACTCCCTCGTTCACCGGCCGGCCCGCGGGCCACCGTTCCCAAAGCCCTACCGCATTTCCGCGGACCGCGGCAATCTCGGCGGGTCGGCCCGAACCCACGCCATGCCACAAGGCGCCACGAGCCTCGGTCACGAAGCCGCGAGCCGTGCTAGACCGGTCGCGAACGCGCACAGCCTGTGATCGTTCCCGCCGCGGAGACCCCGATGCCCATCCGTCGCGCCACACTCGCCGACGTCCCGGCGCTGGTCACCCTCGAACGCCGCGCCTTCGATCCTCGCCTCTACACGCCGATGACACCGGCGCGCTTCCGCGCCAATGTCGCGAGCCCCACTTGCGAGGCCTTCGTGTTCGTCGAGGACGAGCAGGCGCCGGACCGCGCCGGCGCGGTGCTCGGCTATTCGCTCGGCCTGAAGCGTCGCGGTGGCGACTGGCTGCGCTTCTACTCGCTCGCCGTCGACGCCGCCGCCAAGGGACGCGGCATCGGCGAGGTGCTGTTCCACCATTTCGAGGACAACGCGCGACGCCTCGGGCTCTCGACGGTGCTCCTCGAGATCCGCGAGGATAACGCCTTCCTGCGGACGCGCTACGAGGGCTACGGCTACACGATCTACCGGCGCGTCGAGGCCTACTACCCCGACGGCTGCGCCTGCCTGAAGATGCGGCGGCGGCTCGACGCGCGCGGGCCGGAATAGGTGTCCGGGGCGGCAATGCTGCCGCCCTCGAGGGCCGCTGCGCGGCAGTCATGAGAGCCGCCGGGAGAACCGCGACGAAGCGGGTGCGGCAATAGCCGGACATCTCCGCGGCGGGGCGTGCCACCGCTGCCCGCTGCCCCACCGTCGGCCTGCGAGCCAGATTTTCCCGGTGCGGCGCTCTTCTTAGGGCCGCCAGCTTTCGGTCACGAAAAAACCCATCTCTTCACATGAACCACTTGCCGGCTGCCGGGGAGGACAAATGATGGCGAGCAGCCGCCAAGTCCCGTTGATTTGTATGACTGGATGAACTACCTGCCCTTGCGGAACGCCGGGGCCTCTCGTGACGTTCTACAGAGTTGCCGCAAGACGTGCGGCTCGCCGTTCCCCTCGGTGCGGCGCCAGGAGCCTGCCCACGGTCGATGCACGAGCCTGATCCGCCCGAACCTCCCGGACGCGCCTCCCCCGGATACCCCCGCGCTGGGGTCCGGACGGACGCCGCGTCGGCCGCCCCCGACGGAGCCCCCCGATGACGTGGCTGATCCTGGTCGACCGGCCAGCCGATCTCGCGAATGCCGACACGCCGCACAAGGTCATGACCGTGCGGGACTACCTGACCCGCCCTCGCCTGTTCGGCGAGGTCAAGCCCACCGTCATCAACCTTGCCCGCTCCTACAGCTACCAGGGCGCCGGCTACTACTGCTCGCTGCTGGCGGAGGCACGCGGCCACCGCGTCATGCCGTCCGTCGAGACGATGATCGAGCTGTCGAAGAAGTCGCTCTACCGGATCGCCCTGCCGGAGCTCGAGGACCGGCTGAACAAGGTCATCAAGACGCTCGACGAGCCGCCCGCCGGCGACTTCCGCCTCCTCGTCTGCTTCGGCCGCGTCGACGACGCGCGCTTCGAGGCGTTCGGCCGACACCTGTTCGACTGGTACCGGGCGCCGATCCTCGAGGTGAAGGTCGAGCACGGCGAGTGGCGCTCGATCAACAAAATCCGCACCATCGCCATCCCCGAGCTCAGCCCGGTCGAGCGGCGCTTCCTTGTCGACGCCCTCGACCGCTACACCCAGCGCGCCTGGAAGCCGCCGAAGAAGGCGCGCACGGCGGCGCGCTACTCCCTCGCCATCCTCTTCGATCCGAAGGCGGCGCTGCCGCCGTCGATGCCCTATTCGCTGCGACACCTCGCCAAGGTGGCGGCGCGCATGGGCGTCGAGGTGGAGCCGATCGAGAAGACGGATCTCGATCGCCTCGCGGAGTTCGACGCGCTGTTCATCCGCGAGACGACGGCGATCGACAACCACACCTACCGCTTCGCCCGTCGAGCCGTGCAGGAGGGCATGCCGGTCATCGACGATCCGGTCTCGATGATCCGCTGCACCAACAAGGTCTATCTTGCCGAACTGCTGTCGGCGAACGGCGTGCCGACGCCGAAAACGGTGATCGTCGACAGCATCAAGCAGGCCGACGGTCTGGCGGAGGAACTCGGCTGGCCGGTGGTGCTGAAGATCCCGGACGGCTCGTTCAGCCGCGGCGTCTTCAAGCTCGATACGCCGAAGGAGCTGAAGGAGCGGCTCGAGGCACTGCTCGACGAGTCCGACCTGGTGCTCGCCCAGGAGTTCGTTCCGACGAGCTTCGACTGGCGCATCGGCGTCCTCGACGGCGAACCGCTGTTCGCCTGCCAGTACATGATGGCCAAGCAGCACTGGCAGGTGATCCACCACCACGCCAACAAGGCCCCCGACCAGGGCAAGTACAAGGCGTTCGCGCTCGACGAGGTCGCTCCCGCCGTCGTCGAGACGGCGGTGAAGGCGGCTCGCCTCATCGGCAACGGCCTCTACGGCGTCGACCTCAAGGAGACCGAGCGCGGCGTCTTCGTCATTGAGATCAACGACAATCCCAACCTCGACCGCAATTGCGAGGACCTGGTCGAGAAGGACGCCATGTGGGAGAAGCTGATCGCCTGGTTCGTCAAGCGGCTCGACGCTCGCTGATCGGCGCCGCCGCCGGACCGCCGGTCCCTGGAACGACCGGCCTCAGGCCTGGCGCTCCGGAACCCGAACGACCAGCCCGTCGAGTTTCGGCTCGACGCGGATCTGGCACGACAGCCGCGAGGTCGGCTGCACGTCGTAGGCGAAGTCGAGCATGTCCTCTTCCATCGGCGACAGCGAGCCGGTGACCGCCACCCACGCCGGATCGACATAGACGTGGCAGGTGGCGCACGCCAAAGCCCCGCCACATTCGGCGTCGATGCCGGGCACGGAATTGCGGATGGCGTTTTCCATGACGGTGGAACCGACGTCCGCCTCGACCGGGTGGCTGACGCCGTCGTGGGTGATGTAGGTGATCTTCGGCATGCCGGGCCTTCGATAGGAGGCGGTGCGCCGCGGGGAGCGGAGAGCGCTTGGGATTTCTCCGACTGGGAATAGCGGTTCGGCCGGGCGCGTCAAGCGCACCGGCGGCACAGGTGCCCGGCCGCCGCAGCCCTGCGCCGGAGGGTCGCGGCGGGACCGGCGTTAACCCTGCCGGGCGGCCGCGGGAGATGCGAGTTTCGGAATTCCTAACGATTCATTACGATCCGCTCCACGCTGGCCGTCTCTTCGGCGGCGTCGGATCGTGGCTATCGGTGCCGCCGGCGGGCGGATGAACCGCGGTTCGAAGTGACGGAGTTCGGACGGTCTCCTCCCAACCGGGGCGTGATCGGCGGTCGAACGGTAGTGAGTACGGCGCGAGGCGACATCGGTCATGGCCATCCAGAATCAGCACGCCAAAGATCCGGCGGAAGTGGCGCTTTCCGCGGTCGAGGAAGCGTTGAAGCTCGATTTCGGGTCGGAACCCGCGCCGCAGAGCTCGGAGGAGGTGCACGCCCAGGCGCTCGCCGAGGCGCTCGCCGCCGACCCCCTGCCCGTGGCCGCCGAGCCCGAGGAGCCGGGGGTCCCGGTTGAGCCCCTCCTCGCCGCCCCGCTGCCGCCCGCCGAGCCGCGCCGCACCCTCACCCCCCCGCGAACAGCCGCCAACGACGACCGCCGCGTCGCTGCCGCCGCCGCGGTGCGGGAGCGTGCCTCAAGCCTGCCGACGTGGCTCGCAGCCCTGTTTTCCGTGGTTTGGCTGGTGCTGTGCGCCTTCGCCGCCCAGAGCACCCTCGGCCCGCTCCTGACGCCGCCGGTGGACCTGCCGGCCCTCCTCGCCCGCCCGGAGACCGTCTTCCTGATCGGCACCGCGCTGCTGCCGGTCATCCTCGCCTTCGTGCTCGCCGGCTTCGCCCGTCGCGGCCAGGAGATGCGCATCGCCGCCGCCGCGATGGTCGATGCCGCCGGCCGCTTCTCCGCGCCCGAGACCATCGGTACCGAGGCGGTCGTCGCTGCCGGCCAGACGGTGCGCCGCGAGCTCGCCGCCATGGGTGACGGCATCGAGCGCGTTCTCGCCCGGGCGAGCGAGCTCGAGGTGATGATCCACAACGAGGTTTCCGCCCTCGAGCGCTCGTTCGGCGACAACGAGTTGAAGGTCCGCGGCCTGATCTCCGAACTCGTCAACGAACGCGAGGCGGTCACCAACAACGCCGAACGCCTGCGCGCCGCCATCTCCGGCGCCCACCGGGCGCTCGCCGACGACCTGAAGTCGACCAGCGAGCGGCTCACCGTCGACATCGACGCGGCGGCGGCCCGCTTCACCACGATGGTGGACGAGCGCGCCTCCAAGATCGCCTTCTCGATGACCTCGGCGAGCGATAACCTGAACGACACGCTCACCAGCCGCGGCGAGGACTTCGTCGAGCGCATCCGCGCCGAGACACGTCACGTCAATGACGGCATCGGCAAGGCCGGGGGCGACGTCGCCGACCTGATCGGCCGCCAGGGCGCCGAAGTCGCCGAGCGCCTCACCACCGCCTCAACGATCGTCAGCGAGCAGTTGCGCGCCGTCGGCAATGAGGTCGACAGCTCGATCGAGCGCACCGGCAAGGGCGTCGTCGAGACGCTGGTGGTGCGTGCCAACGAAGTCGCCGAGCGCCTGGCGACGACGGGCGAGAGCGTCATCCAGACGGTCGAGACCCGCATCGACGCCATCGGTGGGACGCTGGGCGATTCGACCGATCGCCTGATCGCCACGGTCACCGGCCGCTCCGACCAGATCCTGACGACGCTCGATACGCGCCTCGTCGAGATCGACAGCTCGCTCACCGAAACGAGCGCCCGCATCGTCGGCGCTATCGACGAGCGTCTCTCGGCGCTCGACCGCACCTTCAACGACACCGGCGAGCGCGTCACCACGACGATCGCCTCGGCGGGCGCCGCCGTCACCGGCGAGCTCACCGCCCGCGTCGGTGAGTTGCAGGCCGGCTTCACCGAGACCGGCGAGCGCTTGATCGACGACCTGCAGGGCCGCATCATCAACCTCGAGGGCGCGATCACCTCCGCCGGCGTCAGCGTCGCGGCGACGCTGTCCGACCGCGTCGGCGAACTGCAGCGCACCATCGACGACGCCGGCAGCACCCTCACCGGCACGCTCGTCGCCCAGACGAACGGCCTCGAGGCGAAGATCACCTCCACCACCGAGGTCGTCGCGACCTCGCTCGGCGAGCGCATCGCCGGGCTCGAGGCGGTCATCGACCGCGCAAGCACCGAGGCCGCCGACATGCTCGCGGGCCGCGTCGGCGCCCTCGAGACGTCGATCACCAGCGTCACGCATTCGCTCACCGACACCATCGGCGACCGCGTCACCTCGCTCGAGACCGCCATCACCTCGGCCGGCTCGATCGTCAACGACACGCTGACCGTGCGCGCTGCCGAGTTCGAGGAGGCGATCACCGCCGTCTCCGGCAGCATCACCGCCTCGCTGTCCGAGCGCGTCATCGGGCTCGAATCGTCGATCCTGTCGGCCGGCACGCGCGTCACCGACGCGCTTTCGGCGCACGCCGCGGACGTCGAAGTGTCCCTCTCGGCGACCGGCGAGGCCGTCGTGGGCAGCATGGAAGGCCGCGTCGAGGCGCTGGAGAGCGCGCTGCGCGGCGCCGGTGCCTCCGTCACCGACGCCCTCACCGCGCGCGTCGGCGAGATCGAGGCGACGATCACCACCACCTGCGACGTCGTCGTCTCCACCCTCGACGGCCGCGTCGGCAGCCTCGAGACGGCGATCCGCGACGCGGGTGCGGCCGTCACCGAGACGCTCACCGCGCGGGTCGGCGAGATCGAAACGACCATCACCAAAACCTGCGACGTCGTCGTCTCCACCCTCGACGGCCGCGTCGGCAGCCTCGAGACAGCGATCCGCGACGCCGGTGCCTCCGTCACCGACAGCCTCACTGACCGCGTCGCCTCGATCGAGGCGACGATGGCGGAGGCGAGCCGTGCCGTCGTCAGCGTCCTCGACGAGCGCGTCGGCGGGCTGGAAGGCTCGATCCGCAGCGCCGGCGCCTTCGTCACCGACACACTGACGGTGCGCGTCGCCGAGATCGAATCGTCGCTCACCAACACCGGCGACATCGTCGTCTCGACGCTCGAGACCCGCGTCGGCAGCCTCGAGAGCGCCATCCACACCGCCGGCTCCGGCGTCACCGACGCGCTGACCGCGCGCGTCGCCGACATCGAGACCTCGATCACCACGGCAGGCCAGGCGGTCATCGCCGTCCTCGACGACCGCGTCGGCGGCCTCGAGGCCTCCATCACCGGCACCGGCGACCGCGTCACCCGCACGCTGTCTGCCCAGGTGATCTCGCTCGAGGACGCCATCGAGGTCGCCGGCAGCCGCCTGTCGGAGACGCTCACCGAGCGCGTCGGCGGCATCGAGAGCAGCCTCGCCGAGACCGGCCGCAGCGTCACCGACCAGCTGACCGGCACGGTGGCCGGCCTCACCGACGCCCTCGCCGGCGCCGGCGCGACGGTGACGGAGGCGCTCGCGAGCCGCGTCGCCACGCTGGAAGGCTCGATCGGCGAGAGCACCGAGCGCGTCACCGCGGCGCTCGGCGACCGCGTCGCCGGCTTCGAGAGCGCCATCGATGCCGCCGGCTCCTCGATTGCGACGCTCGTGCGCGACCGCATCGCCGAGATCGAGGCGCTGATCACCGAGGTCGGCCGCTCCACCACAGAGGTGACGACGCGCCAGCTCGGCGAGGTTCGCGAGAGCGTCGACGCCCTGCAGCGCACCCTCGACGACACCGGCTCGCGCGTCACCGAGACGGTGCTCGCCCGCACCACCGACGTCCGCGACACCCTCACCGACGCCCTGCGCTCGCTCGACGACGCCGTGACGGCGCAGTCGGTGCGCACGTCGGAGGCGATGGCCTCGCGCGGCGACGAGATGGTCCTGGCCATCACCACCCAGGTCGACCGCATCTCCGACGTGCTGAAGGGCACGGGCGATTCGATCTCGCTCGACCTGCAGCTGCGCGCCGACGCGCTGTCGAGCCGCCTCGAGCAGACCACCGACCGCCTCGGCGCGATCGTCGGCACGAACGGTATCGAGGTCGCCGATCGCCTCGAGCAGGCGAGCCACCGCATCGAAGACGCGATGGTCGGCCGCGCCCAGGCCTTGGAAGAGGCCCTGCGCGACCGCGAGCTGTCGCTCGCCGCCGTCCTCGAGAGCCGCAGCACCTTCTTCCGCTCCTCCGTCGACGAGGCGGTCGAGGGCATCGGCCAGACCCTGTCGCGTCAGACCGCCGACGTCGCGCACGTCTTTGGCACCGCCGGTGCCGAGGTGGCACGCCTGATCGGCGAACGCAGCCACCGCGCCACCGAGGACATCACCACGGCGGCCACCGCCGCGGCCGAGACGCTGGCGTCCCACTCCGGCGAGGTCGGCGCTCGGATCTCTCGCGACGTCGAGACGCTGCGCGAGCTCATCACCGTGCGCGCCGAGGGGCTCACCGCCACGCTCGGCATGCGCACCGAGGAACTCGACCGCATCCTCTCCGACCGGCTCGTCATCCTCGAGCAGACGCTGTCGGAGCGCACCGACGCGATCGGCCGGCCGATCGCCCAGTTCTCGACGGACGTCGCCCGCCTCGTCGATACCCGCATCGACACCCTCAACCGCACGGTCGACGAGGGCGTCGGCCGCCTCGACGGCATCCTCGGCGCCCGCACGGCGTCGCTGGAGACCGCCTTCTCCGACCGCACCCAGGCCCTCGACAGCGCCATCGCCGAGCGCGCGGAGGCCTTCGACGCGGCGATCGAGGCCCGCACCGAGACGCTCGCAACGCGCATGTCGACGGCGAGCGACACCGTCGTCTCGATCATCGAGACGCGCACGCGCCGGGTCGAGGACGCCCTCGACAGCCGCGCCCGCGAGCTGAGCGAGACGCTGCTCGCCCGCACCCGCGACTTCGTGCAGGCGGTCGCCTCCGGCCACACCGACCTCGAGACGACGCTCACCTCCACCTTCGAGCGGGTCAACGCCACGCTCGCCGGCCATGCCGAATCGATCAGCGGCACCTTCGGCGAGCGCGTCGAGCGCATCCGCCAGATCCTCGCCGAGGAGCTCGCCGCCACGGCTGACACCGTGGAAGCCCGCGCCGTGGCGCTCGAAGGCACGCTGCGCCACCGCACCGAGGCGATCATCGCCGCCCTGACGGAGGGCGCCGACCGCACCGAGGCGTCGGTCAGCCACGTCCTCGGCAACATCGGCACCGAAACCGACCGCACCCGGGCGACGCTGGAGGGCACGCTCAACGCGATGACGGAGTCGCTGACGGCCCGCGCCGACGAGACCCGCCGGACCCTCGTCACCACCGCCGGCGAGATCGTCCAGGCCCTTCTGGTCGAGTCCGACCGGGCGCGCCGGACGCTCACCGACGAGGCGCACGCCGCCGTCGAGGCGATGGCCGCGGAGAGCGAGCGCCTGCGCACCACCGTCGGCCATGAGGCGCGCAGCGCCGCCGAGCTGATGGCGATCGCCGGCGAGCAGACGCGGACCGCCCTCACCGCGGAGACCCAGGCCGCCGCCCGCCTCCTCGTTAGCGAGGGCGAGCGGGTCCGCCACGGCGTCGTCGGCGAGCTTCGCGCCGCCACCGAGCTCCTGTCGGTCGAGGGCGAGCGCGTGCGCACCACCGTCGGCGACGACGTCCGCGCCGCTGCCGACATCCTGGCCGCCGAGAGCGATCGCGTGCGCGCTACCGTCACCGACGACATTCGCGTTGCCGCGGACCTGCTCGGCTCCGAGGGCGACCGCATGCGCACCGGCGTCACCGACGACGTCCGCGCAGCGGCCGCCCTCCTCGCCAGCGAAGGCGACCGTCTGCGCGTCCTCGTCGGCGAGGAGGCCCGTACCGCCGCCACCATCCTGGCCGTGGAGAGCGAGCGCGTCCGCACGACCGTCACCAACGACATGCAGGCGGCCGCCCTCGTGCTGGCGGCCGAGAGCGAGCGCGTCCGCTCCAACATCACGGAAGGCGCCCAGCTGGCGGCCGACGAGCTGGCGACGCGCAGCCACCACGTCCGCATGGCCGTCACCGGCGATGCCGAGGCTGCGGCCGCGGCGATCGGCGGCCAGGTCGAGCTGATGCGCACGGCCCTGCAGGACGGCTCGCGCGCGGCGGTCGACATGCTGGCGGCGGAGAGCCGCCGGGTCCATGACGCCGTCACCGGTGACGCCTCCGCCGCGGCCGAGGCGATCGGCGATCAGGTCGAGCGGATGCGCGCGGCCCTTCAGGACGGATCGCGCGAGGCGTCCGAGCTCCTGGCGAGCGAGAGCGAGCGCGTCCGGGCCGCCGTCACCGGCGACGCCGAGAGCGCGGCGACGCTGATCGGCGCCGAGGTCGAGCGCATGCGCACCACCCTCGAGGACGGCTCGCGGGAGGCGGCCGAGGTGCTGGCCTCCGAGACGAGCCGCGCCCGGGCCGTGGTCGGCTCGGCGCTCGAGGAGCTCGCCCGTCGTCTGGCGCAGTCGTCGCACTCCGTCGACACGATGCTGGCCGCCCGCGCCGGCGAACTCGCCGCCCTGCTCAACGCCGAGGACAGCGTGCTCGTCGAGGCGATCGGACAGTCTACGGAGCGCTTCCGCGACGAGATCGCCAATGCCCGCGAAGTGGTGGCACGCGAGATCGGCAGCGAGGGCGACGCCCTCGTCGAACGCATCCGGACCCACTCCGCCGAGGCGGCGCGCGCCCTCTCGGAGACCGGCGAGGCCTCCCTCTCGAGCGTCGCCGACGCCACCGCCCGCGCCCAGGGCCAGATCGAGCGCGTGCTTTCCGACCTGCGGATGGTCACCGGTTCGTTCGAAAAGGCGGTCGCGACCGCCGGCGAGGACCTCGGCAGCGTCGAAGGCGAGATTGGCCGCCAGGCCGCGAGCTTCGGCGATGTCGTCGGCCGTGCCGTCGAGGGTGCCGCCCGCTCTGCCGCCGCGATGGCAGAGGAGACCGGCCGCCTCGACGCCGTCGCCTCGACGTCGCTCAAGGAGTTCACCGCAGTCGCCAACCGCATCGAGGCGCAGAACCGCGTCCTCGGTGACGCCGCCCAGGAGATCGAGGGGACCCACCGCCAGCTCGAGGCGACGCTGGAGAACGGCCGCGTCGCCCTGATCGATGCCACCCGCCGGCTGGAAGCGTCGAACCGCGCCGTCGAGCACACGCTGGAGGATCGTCGTGCGGCGATCGACGACCTCGCCTCGACGCTGCTCTTCAAGACCGAATCGATCGAGGCGCTGATGCGGTCCTTCGCGGGCCAGGTCGGCGAGGCGATCGCGGCGGCCGAGGCGAAGGCGCGCGACACCGCCGAGGCGATCACGCACTCGGTGACCGGTGCGACGGCCGCCCTGCACGGGGCGACGGACACCGTCGCCCGCAGCATCGAGGACCTGACGGAGACCGCGACGCGCGCCCTCACCGAGAGTGCGGAGTCGGCGACGCGGTCGCTCGGCTCCGGCCTCGAGGGCATGCAGGAGACGGCCGACCGCGAAGGCGAGCGGGCACGCGAGGCGATCCGTCTCGCCCAGATCACCATCGTCGAGGAGACGACGCGGGCGATCTCGGAGATCACGGAGCGCTACAGCGAGCTCGCCCAGCAGCTCGAGCGCGGCGCCACCGAGATGCGCCAGGAACTCGAGGCGACCCGCGCGGAGATCCGCCGTGGCCTGTTCGAGCTGCCCGAGGAGGCGCGCGAGAGCACCGAGGCGATGCGGCGGGCCGTCTCCGGCCAGTTGCAGGCGCTGGAGATGCTGTCGGGCATCGTCTCCCGCCAGAGCGCGGCGCTCGCCGTGGCGGGTCCGGACGGTGGCCGCATCACCGGTCCCGCGGTCGTCACGTCGGCCGTGATCGACGAGCCGCGCCCCGCCCGCCCGGCGCGCGAGCCCGTCCGCCTCGCGCCGATCGCCCCGGAGCCGGTGCCGCCGCGGCCGGTGCTGACGACGCCCGTGCGCGAGGACGAGGACGACGACCGTCCGACCGGCGGCCGCGGCTGGATCACCGACCTGCTGCGCCGCGCCTCCGATCCGCCCTTCGAGGACGAGGTGGCCGATGACGAGGCGCCGCCGCCGGTCGTCGCGGATCGCGACGCCGGGCGTGCGCCGATGGTGCCGACCTTCGACGGCGTCCCGGGCGACATCGCCCGCGCCATCGACGAGGAGACCTACGCCGACCTGTGGGCGCGCTATGAGCGGGGCGAGGCGGGCGTCTTCACCCGCCGCCTCTATACGATGCGCGGCCAGCAGACCTTCGACGACATCCGTCGCAAGTACGCCCGCAACGAGGAGTTCCGGGCCGTCGTCGACCAGTACGTCGACGACTTCGACCGGCTGCTCGACGATCTCGACGGCGCGTCCGACGGCGACGATCGCCGCCGCGGCTATCTCGCCTCCGACACGGGCAAGGTCTACACCCTGCTCGCCCACGCGAGCGGCCGCTTCGGCTGAACCGGACGGGCTTTCGGGCCCTGATCGGGCGCCATGAAAAAGGGCGGGAGGCCGATGGCCTCCCGCCCTTCTCGTTCGTGCCGGCCGCCGTGGCGGGGGGCGCTCAGTCGACGAGTTCGAGGACGAGCCCCTCGTCGGGTCCGAGCGTGAAGGTTCCGGCGATGCTCTCGCCCTCCCGCTGCGGCTCGGTGGCGATGGCGATGCGCGCCCGGACCGAGGCTTCCAGCGCCACGTCGGCCTCTGTCGGGCCGAGATTGAGCGCCACCAGGAAGCGCTCGCCGCCGTGCTCGCGCTGATAGAGGAGAATGTCGCCGTCGGCGGCGAGCGGATGGAAGCCGCCGAGCGACAGCGCCGGATGACGTCGCCGGTGGTCGATCAGCCGCTTGTGCAGTGCCAGCATCGAGCCGGGGTCGCCCGCCTGGGCGGCGACGGTGACGGCGGGATCGTCGGTGGCGATGGGCAGCCAGGGGGTGCCGGTGGTGAAGCCGGCATTGAGCGAGCTATCCCACTGCATCGGCGTGCGGCAGCCGTCGCGACCGAGGCCGAAGCCGGGGACGTTGCGCTCCACCGGATCACGGGCCTCCGCAACCGACAAGGTCGCCTGCGGCATGCCGATCTCGTCGCCGTAGTAGAGCGTCGGCGTGCCGCGCAGCGTCAGCAGCAGCATGGCGGCGACGCGCGCCTGGCCGATGCCGACGCGGCCGGCGATGCGCGGCTTGTCGTGGTTGCCGAGCACCCAGTTCGGCCAGCCGCCGTGCGGCACCGCCGCCTCGTAGTCGCGGATCAGGCGGTCGAGCTCGCGGGCATGCCACGGCGCCTCGATCAGGGCGAAGTTGAACGGCAGGTGCGCACCGTCGAGTTCCGCGCCGTAGTAGCGCACCAGCCGCTCGATCGGCAGGTAGAGCTCGCCGATCAGCACCCGCTCGTCGAACTCGTCGACGACGGCGCGCATCTCCCGCACGATGCTCTGCATGTCCGGCAGGTCGGTCGTGTAGATCGGCAGCAGCCGCTGCGTCGGCGACATGCCCTCGTGCCAGCCCGGATTGGCCGGGTTGTCGCGTCGCGCGTCGTCCTTCAGCAGGTGCCACAAGACGTCGACGCGGAAGCCGCCGACTCCCTTGCCGAGCCAGAAGCGCATGACGTCGTAGATCGCCGCCCGGACGTCCGGATTGCGCCAGTTGAGGTCCGGCTGCTCCGGCAGGAAGGCGTGGTAGTAATACTGGTCGGTGGCCGCATCGAAGGCCCACGCCGGTCCGCCGAATTCCGACAGCCAGTTGTTCGGCCGGCCGCCGTTCGGCGCCGGGTCGGACCAGAGGTACCAGTCGCGCTTCGGACTCGTCCGCGACGACCGTGCCTCCTGGAACCAGGCGTGCTGGTCGGAGGTGTGGTTCGGCACGAGGTCGAGGATGATGCGGATGCCGCGGGCCTTGGCGTCCGCCAGCAGCGCCTCGAAGTCCTCCATCGTGCCGAAGCGCGGATCGATCGCACAGTAATCGGCGACGTCGTAGCCGAAGTCCTTCATCGGCGAGACGAACATCGGCGACAGCCAGATCGCGTCGACCCCGAGGTCCTGCAGGTAGTCGAGGCGCTGGCGGATGCCGACGAGGTCGCCGATGCCGTTGCCGTCGCTGTCCTGAAAGGAGCGTGGATAGATCTGGTAGATGAGGCCGCTCTGCCACCAGCGCGGGACGTCTTCGATCATCGGCTCGTTACTCCGGCAAACAGCAGGGTGGAGTTTCCGGGGAAGCGCCAGTCCGCCGAAAACGGCTCGGCCGGCGTGCCGCCGCCGCCATAGGCGGGGTCCTCGCTCGACCAGAGCAGGCGCCAGCCCTCGCGGTCGGGCGGGGCGATGAGCGGCATCGAGACCGGCGGCTTCGCATCGGGCCCGAGATTGACGACGATCAGCCGGTCGTCCGCCGCGTCCTCGCCGAGGAGGCGCACGACGGCAAGGTCGCGCTCGGACGAGGCGAAGACGCCCGCCGCGCCCTGCAGCCGCAGCACCGGGTCCTCGCGGCGCAGCCGGAGCAGGTCGCGGTGAAGGGCGACGGAGCGGACGTTGCGTTCGCGCTCGCGCCAGTCGAGGACACAGCGTCGGAAGGTATCCTCGGCGACCGGGTCGTCGAGGTCGGCGCCGATCAGCGAGGGGAACTGCGTCAGGAACTCGCGCCGGCCCTTGCGGGCCCCCTCGCCCACCGCCCCGCCATGGTCGGCAAAGAACAGGAACGGTGTCGACGCCGCGAACTCCTGTCCCTGCCACAGCATCGGCGTCTGCGGCCCGAGCAGCATGGCGGCCGTCAGCGCCCGCAGCCTGGCCGGCTGCGCCATCGCCGAGATGCGCCGGCCATCGCCGGAATTGGCCACCTGGTCATGGTTTTCTAGGAAGCTGACGAGCCGCATCGGCTCGGTGCGCAGCACCGGCGTTCCGCGCGGGTTCTTCTGCCAGGACGAGCGCTGGCCCTGCATCAGGAAGCCGAAGGCGAGGCTGTCGGCGATCTCGCGGGCGCTGCCGTCGTAGTCGGAATAGTAGGCCTCGCGCCGGCCGGTCAGGGCGACGTGGGCCGCGTGGTGGAAGTCGTCGTTCCACAGGGCGTCGAGGCCGCAGCCGCCGGCGTCCGTCGGGGCGAGGAGACGGCTGTCCTGGGGCTCGTTCTCGGCGACGAGGATGATCGAGCGGTCGCCCGCCGCGGTGCGGGCCGCCGCCGCGATCTCCGCGATGACGTGGACGGGCGAGGTGTCGTGGATCTCCTGCGTCGCGTCGAGGCGCAGGCCGTCGAAGTGGAACTCGCGGACCCAGTAGGCGGCGTTGTCGATGAAGAAGCGGCGGATCGCCGCCACCTCGCCCTCGTCGAAGTTGAGGACGTCGCCCCAGTCGTTGCGGCGATCGTGAAAGATCGACTTGCCGAACTGCGGCAGGAAGTTCCCGTCGGGGCCGAGGTGGTTGTAGACGACGTCGAGGATCACCCCGAGGCCGAGGGCATGCGCCCGGTCGACGAAGCGGCGCAGATCGTCCGGCTCGCCGTAGAGGGCGACCGGCGCATATAGGCCGACGCCGTCGTAGCCCCAGCCGAAGCGGCCGGGGAAATCGTTCACCGGCATCATCTCGATGACGGTGACGCCGATATCGGCGAGCTCCGGCAGCCGCTCCGCCGCCGCCGCCCACGTGCCGGGCTCCGTGAAGGTGCCGACGTGCACCTCCATGATGACCTGGCCGGGCAGGTCGACGCCGCGCCAGGCGGCGTCGGTCCAGGCGAAGGTGGTGGGATCGATCACGGCGCTGAGGCCGTGCGGGCCGTCCGGCTGCGACCGCGACGCCGGATCGGCCAGGACCTTGTCGCTCTCGCCGAAGGCGAAGCCGTAGCGGGCACCGGCGACGATGCCCGCGACCGTGCCGGAATGGGTGCCGTCCGGTCCGCGCTGCAGCGGATGGCGCCGCCCGTCGACGACGACGGAGACAGCGGCGTGGTCGGGGGCCCAGACGCAGAAACCGCAGCCCCCGTCCGTCAGGTGCGCGCCATAGGCCATCGGCGGCTCCGGCGTAAGGGCGGTGTCGCGGGCGGCTTCGTGGTTCATCTCGGCTCCCGGGAAAAGGTCGGCAAGAGGTTAGGTCGGCATCTCAACCAACGATGCCCGCGGCGGTTCCGTCATCGGACGGCGCAGCGTGTCGCACGCCGTCAGTGCCGCAGGAGGACGGTGGCCGGTCGCCCCGGCGAGAGCAGCGACGACAGCGGCGTGCGCGCGCCGAGCACCAGCGGGCCCTCACCACCGACGTGCCGCCACGATCCCTGCAGGTGTTCGGGAAGCTCGAGCGTGGTCGCCGCCAGCAGGCCGTTCTCCGCCGCACGGCGGCGCAGCGCCGCGACGGTGAGTACCGCCTCCTCGCCGCTCACACGTGCAAACGCCAGGACGGCGCCGCTGGCGTCACCGTCACGGGTCGCCGCCACCGGCACATAGTCGCCCGCCTCAAACAGGGTCGGTCGTTCGCGACGCAGCGCGCCGAGGGCGGCGATCGCGGCGATCTTGCCGAGGCCCTCGTCGTCCTCGCGGATATCGTCCGGCGCCGCCTCGATGTCGGCGGCGGAGAGGCGCCCCCAGTCGATCGGGCGGCGGTTGTCGGGATCGACCAGCGACAGGTCGAAGCGCTCGGTCCCCCGGAAGACGTCGGGGACGCCCGGCGCCGTCATCTGGATGACGGTCTGGGCGAGGCTGTTCGCCCGACCCGCCCGCACCAGCGGCGCGACGAAGCCGCCGAAGTCGGCGCGGAAGGCCTCGGTCTCCGGATCGTCGACGAGGGCCCTCGCATAGGCCACGGCCGCGGTCTCGTAGCCTTCGTTCGGCTCGATCCAGTCGCTGCGGCGCTTGGCTTCCCGGAGCGCCTTGGTGACGAAGCCTTCGAGCCGCTCGCTGTCGATCGGCCAGGCCCCGGCGAGCGCCTGGAAGATGATCGACTGGTCAAGCCGGTCGGGCATCGGCCCGTCGATGCCGTCGGTGACGAACGCGGCCGTCATCGCCCGCCAGCGCTCGACGGCCGCGAGCCACGCTTCGGGATCTTCGGTGAGGACATCGATGCGGGCACGCACGTCGCCGCTGCGCTTGGTGTCGTGCGTCGACAGCGGCGTCAGCGCGCGCGGCCAGGTCCGCTGGCGGGCGGCGAAGTGGGCGTGTGCGTCCGCCGGCGACAGCGACGGGGCGACGATCTCGCCGCCGACTTCGTTCGCCGAAGCGAGGGCGACGCTGCGATAAAGCTCGGTGTCCTCGTAGCCCTTCGCCATCAGGGCACCGGTGAACTGCTGGAAGCGGACGCGGAAGGCGCTCGCCGCCTCGCCCTTGCCGATCGCAAGCAATCGCGCGATGCGCTCGATCGCCGCCTCATGGCCGGGCACCGCAAGCCGGGCCGCCTCGAGCGCCGTGTTGACGAGCGCGAGATCCGGTCCGTCGGCGGGGCGGTCGCCGGCGAGGTAGCTCCGATAGACCGGGAAGGCGCAGGCGAGCGCGGCGATACCGTCCTCGAGTGCGGCAGCGTCGCTGTCGCCGCCATCGCCCAGCGCCGTGGCAGAGAGCGCGGCGAGGCGCAGCAGGTCGGGCCGGAAGGCCCGGTCGAGCATCTCGCGCTTCGCCCAATAGACGCGGGCCGGGTCGGCGAGGTCGGGCACGTCCTCGCGCGCCGCACTCAACAGGGCGTCGTAGCCGGCGCGATCGACGAACAGGCCGTTGATCCAGTTGAGCGTCTCGTAGCCGGTGGTGCCGTCGACCGGCCAGGGGCGGAGGGCCTCGTCGCCGATGAGGATCTTCTCGACGTGCACGGTGGCACGGTTGCCGACGGCGCGCCGCAGGGTGGCGGCGTAGGCGGCGGGGTCGGCGAGGCCGTCGATGTGATCGACGCGAAGGCCGTCGACGAGCCCGCTGCGGACGAGATCGATCGGCAGGGCGTGCATGAGATCGAAGACCGCCGGGTCCTCGACGCGCACGCCGACGAGGTCGTCGATCTCGAAGAAGCGGCGGTAGCCGATCGCCTCGCTGCGCGAGCGCCAGTCGTCGACGCGCCAGTGCTGGTCGTCGAGCAGAGCGAGCAGGCGCGGTTGCTCCCTCTCGGCGAGAGCGGCGAGGCGGCGCTCGATGCGACCGGCCGCGTCAGGCGCGGCGGCGAGCGCCACGCCGAGCCGGGCCCGCGTCATCTCGACCGTCGCCGCGTCCGCAGCGTTGCCGTCCAGTCTCCCCCACGCGCTGGCGGCGTCCCGCAGGTCGCCGTCGTCGTCGCCGTTCGCCGCTTCCCCGATCAGGGTCGCGACGGTGCGCGGCCGCAGCGGCAGGCGCGTATCGTGGTGGACGAGCAGCACGCGCCCCCGCGACGCCTCGAGCCGCAGGGTCAGGCTGCCCGTCGCGAGGCACGTGGCGAAGTCGGCCTCCAGCCGGGGCAGATCGATCTGCGGTGACAACCAGTCGAAGTCGAACACCGCCGCCGAGGGCGCCTCCCGACCGAGTTCCAGCGTCTCCATCCAGGCGGCATTGTCGGGGTGCGCCGCCATATGGTTCGGCACGATGTCGATGATGAGCCCCATGCCGCGGGCGTGGAGCTTCTCGACGAGACGCTCGAGCCCCTCCCGTCCCCCCAGCGTCGGGGAAACCACCGTCGGATCGACCACGTCGTAGCCGTGCGTCGAGCCCGGCCGCGCCCGGGTGATGGGCGAGGCATAGAGGTGGCTGGCGCCGAGCCGATCGAGATGCGGCAGGAGGTCGATCGCCGCGTCGAAGCCGAGGGCCTCGCCGAACTGCAGGCGATAGGTCATCGTCAGCGGGCGCTCGCCCGCCGACGATGCGTCCGTCGCCGCCGTCACGCGAGTTGCTCCCACACCACCAGCGAGCGGCCGGCCAGCGTCACCGTCTCGCCCGAGGCCCGGGTCTCGTCCTGCTCCTCGCGATCGACCGTGGTGATCACGAGCTTCCAGCGGTTGTCGGCGCCTGGAACCGTGAACTCGACGCCGTGGTGGGCGCCGTTCAGCATGACGAGCACCATCGGCTCGCGCGCGTCCTTCGGCGACAAGCGCACGGTGAGGCACTTCACGTGCGAAGTCTGCCATTCTTCCTCGGTCATGCGGTGACCGCCGGCGGAGTACCAGGTGACGTCGGGCCGGCCGCGATCGTCGCGGGCGCCGGTGAGGAACTCGGAACGGTTGATCGCCGAGCGGCTGTTGCGGAAGTCGATCAGCTTGCGGACGAAGGCGATGAGGTCGGCATCCGCTCCGTGCCAGTCGATCCAGCCGATCTCGTTGTCCTGGCAGTAGGCGTTGTTGTTCCCGCCCTGCGAGTTGCCGCACTCGTCGCCGGCGAGCAGCATCGGCACCCCCTGCGACAGCATCAGCGTGGTCAGGTAGTTGCGCGTCTGCTGGGCACGAAGCGCGAGGATCTCCGCGTCGTCCGTCTCGCCCTCCGCCCCGCAGTTCCAGCTGCGGTTGTCGTCGTGACCGTCGCGGCCGTCCTCGCCGTTCGCCTCGTTGCGCTTGTCGTTGTAGGAGACGACGTCGGCGAGCGTGAAGCCGTCGTGGGCGGTGACGAAGTTGACGCTTGACCACGGCCGCCGGCGGCCCTCGCCGAACAGGTCGCTCGAGGCGGCGAAGCGGCGGGCGAAGTCCGGCATGGTGCCGTCGCGGCCGCTCCAGAAGTCGCGCACGACGTCGCGGTAGTCGCCGTTCCACTCCGAGAAGCCGGCGGGGAAGCTGCCGAGCTGGTAGCCGCCCGGACCGACGTCCCACGGCTCGGCGATCAGCTTCAGGCGGCCGAGCAGCGGGTCCTGCATGATGGCGTGGAAGAAGGGATGGGCCGGATCGAAGCCCTCCGGGCGGCGTCCGAGGGTGGTGGCGAGGTCGAAGCGGAAGCCGCCGACGCCATACTCGCTGGCCCACAGCCGCAGGCTGTCCATGACCATCTGCAGGACGCGGGGATGGTTGGTGTCGAGCGAGTTGCCGGTGCCGGTGAGGTCGTCATAGTAGCGCGGGTCGCCGGGCAGCAGGCGGTAGTAGGCGGCGTTGTCGAAGCCGCGCCAGGACAGCGTCGGCCCAAGGTGGTTGCCCTCGCAGGTGTGGTTGTAGACGACGTCGAGGATCACCTCGATGCCGGCCGAGGCGAGCCGTTCCACCGCGCCGACGATCTCGTCGCGCCCGCCCGGACCCATGAAGCGCGGCTCCGGCGCGAAGAACGACAGCGTGTTGTAGCCCCAGTAGTTCGACAGGCCGCGCTCGAGCAGGTGGCGGTCCTGCAGGAAGGCCTGCACGGGCAGGAGTTCGAGCGTGGTGATGCCGAGCCGCTTCAGGTACTCGACCATCGGCGGGGCGCCGAGCGCGGCGAACGTGCCGCGGATGTCCTCGGAAATCAGCGGATGGCGCATCGTCAGGCCGCGGACCTGTGCCTCGTAGACGACGGTCTGCGACCACTCGACCCGGCGCGGCGGCCGCCGGCGCTGCAGCGTGCCGACGATGCGGCCCTTCGGGATGAACGGCCCGCTGTCGCGGTCGTCGCGCGTCAGGTCGGCGTCCGGGTCGGGCCCGACGGTATAGCCGAACAGCGCGTCGTCCCAGGTGAACGGGCCGGCGAGCTCACGGGCATAGGGATCGATCAGGAGCTTCGCCGGGTTGAAGCGGTGGCCGGCCTCGGGTGCCCACGGGCCGTGCACGCGGTAGCCGTAGGTCGTCCCCGCGCCGACGCCGGGGATGAAGCCGTGCCAGGAGCCGTCGGTGCACTCGGGCAGGTCGTAGCGCGCGACCTCCGTGGCGCCGTCCTCGCTGTAGAGGCAGAGCTCGATGCGCTCGGCGTGGTCGGAGAAGACGGCGAAGTTGGTGCGGCCCTCGACGGGCGTCGCGCCCAGCGGATACGGGTCGCCCGGCTCGATGGACGTGGAGGAGCCGGCGGTCGACGAAAAGGGTTCGGTGCGCATCGTGGATCCCCTCGGGCGGCGCTTCTGCAGCGCACACGCGGATCGCAAACGCGGCCGACGGCGCGGGGTTCCGTGGAGAGATGCGGGAGGGTTGCGTCGGCTCGGAGGGCGCGACAATCCCCCTTCTCCCGGCCGCAGGCGGGGAGAAGGTCCCGGCAGGGGGATGAGGGCGGCGCGCGAGCGCGCCGGAGCGCCCCCGGATTCGACGCCCGCGCGGCTCCGCCGCGCGCCCTCATCCGGCCTTCGGCCACCTTCTCCCGCTCGCGCGGGAGAAGGGGACTGCGGCGGGCTCCACGAACGGAGACCGAAGGACTGAGCTGTGCCCGGATGCGGGCTTCAGGAACGCGTGCGGCTCAGGCTGCCGGCAGGCGCACCACGGCGACGGCGTAGGCGTCGAGGGTCAGCGTGTCGCCCTCGAGGGGAGCCGCGAGGCGGTCGAGAGCCGCGGTGTCGGCGGTGGTCGCCTCGAGCGCCGCTTCCTCGAGGACGGCCGCTGTAGCAGCCACCCGGGCGCCGGCAATGCGCACGGTCTGCTCCACGGCCGTCAGGTTGGCGAGGAACAGCGTCGTCCCCTCCGGGCCGCCGACCGCCAGCGCCGCAACGGAGCCGGACCGAGACAGCCGCGTCTCCACGAGCGGCCGCCCGGCGCAGCGGGCGAGCGCAGCGAGAACGTGGAACACCGGATAGAGCGCATCCGCCGCACCATCGTAGCCCGGCTTCGCCGCCTCGCCCTCGCGGTGCAGCACGCCGAACGGCCCCGTCGGCGCGCTCATGGCCACCGCCTCGACGCCGCCGCGGGCGCACGCCGCCACGTAGGCGAGCGTCCAGGCGGCGTTGAACAGGCCGCGCTGGCGCGGGTCGTTCTCGGCGAGGCAGACGCGCTCGTCGCGCGGGTTCGCCGTCGTCGCCTTGCCG
>CAMDHY010000019.1 GCA_945898215.1 Pseudoxanthobacter soli DSM 19599
ACTTGCCCTGCGCCGTCAGGACCTCAACCTGCCGAAGCTTCGTGACTATCTCCTCGGGCCTATGCCGCTTCCTCGCCATCTGTCCGTCCTCCAATAGGGCTCAAAACCCATACCTCAGGGAGGACCACTTCAAGGGGGGCAGGCCAGGCGCGCCTTCGGGCGGGGCGATACGCGGCGACCAGAACGGCCTCGAGTCGAGGGCGTTGGGTTCGATGGTGCCGCCGAAGGGCACGCCCGGTGCCGGAAGCTGCAGACCATCGATGACCCGCGTCGCCGCCGGCGAGCCCAGCGGCGCATCGGACTGCTGGGCCGTCGCCGGTGACAGCACCAGCAGCCAAAGCGCCGCGCCGGACAAAAGGGCCGACAGACTATGGGAGCTTTTCACGGAGGTCTCCTCGTAACTCGGTCTCGATAGACGGCGTCAGCACTGGTTCCGGACGGAGCCCGGTTCGGCTGTGCGAGGGGCGCCCGCTCCAAGTCGGGCGCCGTCTGACGGTGGCGGCCGACAGGTTCGGTTGGCGGCTGTTGGCGGCGCGGCCCCGCATCGCCTTGACGGCGGCGATCCTGTCGACGTGAATGACGTCGACCAGTCCCCTCCCCCCACGCCGACCGCAATCGCATCCGGCTGTCGAGATCTCGAGGACGACGACGGCATGACCCGCCCGGCCGGAGGCTCCTCGGACGCGCTCCGGGGCTTCCCGGAACGCCCCTCCTGGAACCTCAGCTGCACACCATCCTGCTGTCCGCGTCGAAGGCGGCAGCCGTCTGCGCCTCGGACCACGCAGACATCGGCCCCATTGATGAGGCCAAGCAGGACATCAGCTGATTTTTCGGCGCTGCTGGAGTGGACCTGCATCCCGGTGTCCGCGCTGCGGATCAGGCATCAGGTCCGAACTCTCATGGCCGAGGACCGCACAGCGGTCTTCGTTGCCTGCCTCCTCGGGCGAACCTCTCGAAGGTTCCCACCGCATCCCCCCATTTATACTTCTCGCGAAGACTGGATCCGCACCCCGTCTGTTCATAGGGCGGCGAAGCGTCCACCACTGACCCGATTCCCCAATCGGTTCCGACTCCGCAGAAGCAGTATAGCGATCACGTGCAGCCGTTTTTCTCCGCACGCGCCACATCGGAGCTGCCGCGACAGCGGATGGATGTGACGTCGATGCAGCGTGCCCGCTGCCCGGCAGCCAGATCGACGGCGGCATCCGGCTAAGGTCTGCTTGTCCGGCGCTCGCGGGGCCGCTGCTCTCGGGGCGGCTTGCCGGTCCAGCGGCGCACGGCGCGCGTCAGCGATGCCTGGCGCGCGTAGCCCAGCTTTGCCGCGATCTCGCCGACCGAGGGTCCCCGGGCGGACAGTTCCTGGAGCGCCACGGTTCGCCGGACGTCTTCGAGCAGTGCGGAAAAACTCGTCCCCTCCTGCCCGAGCCGGCGCTGAAGCGTGCGCACGCTGGTGCCCGCCGCCGCAGCCAGCTGATCGACAGTCGGCGCGCCCTCGCCCAGCATGGTCGTCAGGATCACCCGGGCCGAACCCGCGAGGCTGCCGTCGCCGCGAAGCTGGTGCCAACCGGCCGGGGGAAGAGCAGCCGCATGATCGCGGGCCCTGACGGGAAAGGGCTTGTCCAGGACGGCATCGTGGATCGTGACAATCAGCGCGGAGGTCGTCGCCGCGACCACATTCGGGCCGAGCCATCGAGCGAGGTGCCCAAGCCCGGCTTGGGGGTGCTGGACGATCTCGATCCGTATCGGCGCCGGACCCTGCGCGTCCGCCATATCGCAAATGGTCCGGATCAAGGCCGCAATGTATTGCTGGCTGACGTGCAGCGTTTCGACATCGAGCGGCAGTGCGAGGAGCTCCCGCACCGCCGTCCCGCCGGACGTGCGGGTGAGAGTGATGTGCTCGTGCGTACAGTGGTGCGGGAGCACCGTGGCGATCCGCGACAGGGCCTCACGGGGCGTGCGGGCGCCGAGCGCCACACGACCCAGGGTCGCCAGTTCCAGGATGCTCGCCGACGATACGACGCGGCAGCCGATGTCGGGGCCCTCCTGACGCGCCATTTCTCGGAGCAAGGTCGCGGCGCTGAAGACCGGGATCGGCTGGTCGGGATCCTGGAGGGGGAGTGACGCAAGGCCCGCGGCCTCCAGGCGCTGGTCGACCGGGCGGCCGTTCTCGAACATCCAGCGCACGAACGGCACCATCGCCGCCGCCCGGATCAAGGGAATTATCTGCGCCATTGCTTCTACACGGTCCCCGCGACAGCTCCTTCCGACTGGATCGAAGACGACTTGGCACGTAAAGTGAAATTTCGGTGTGGTCCTTCCATGCAAGGTCAGTGCGCCGAAGGAGTGCCATTCTTTAGTTTAGATTGGTGCATCCTGCTCGATTATGCAGCAGCCCGGTAGCAAAGCCGTCCGCATGCGCGCTTTCAATCCATCCGGGTGGTCTGGCCCTGCCTCTGGGGAAACGCGACCCAAGTAAAGGCCATCAGGCGGGCTCGCCAAACTCCCCGCCGGCAAAAGCGACGCCGCCGCGGTCGGGCGCTCGAGGCCGGCCGTCACCATCGGCGACGTTGAGTTGCCGAAGCTCCACGCGGCCGGCAGACGTTACCCGGCGGGGGGCCGGCGCACCGCCTCGCGAGCCCCCTGCCCTTGCGGCAGGATTGCTCCCGTCCGGCCCCGGTTCGGCGTTGCCGGTGACCGTCCTGAAGCGTCAGCCGAGCGCGACGTGGATGTCGTGCGCCGCGCCATCGTCGACGAGGCGCAGACGCAGCGGCCGCTCGTCGACAATGGTGCCGTCGAGCGAGGCGGTGCGGATGCCGCGGCCGGTCGCCTCCGGGTTCTCGACGACGATCCGGTAGCGCGCGGTGCCGTGCCGGACCCACATCTCGAAGCCCGGCCAGGACTTGGGAATGCACGGGTCGAGGTGCATCACGTCGCCCTCGATGCGCAGGCCGAGGATCGCCTCGACACCAGCCCGCTGCATCCAGCCCGCCGAGCCGGTGTACCAGGTCCAGCCGCCGCGCCCGACGTGCGGGGCGACGGAATAGACGTCGGCGGCAATGACGTAGGGCTCGACCTTGTAGCGCAGGACGTCAGCCCGCCGGCGAGCATGGTTGATCGGGTTCAAGAGCGAGAACAGCCCAGCCGCCCGGTCGCCGTCGCCGAGCGCGGCGAACGCCATCACCGACCAGGTGGCGGCATGCGTGTACTGCCCGCCGTTCTCGCGGACGCCGGGTGGGTAGCCCTTGATGTAGCCGGGATCGAGCGCCGTCTTGTCGAAGGGCGGCGTGAACAGGAGGGCGAGCCCGTCCTTGTGGCGGATGAGCTCGCGGTCGAGCGAGGCAACGGCGATTTCGGCCCGGGACGGATCCGCCGCGCCCGACAGCACCGCCCACGACTGCGCGATCGAATCGATGCGGCACTCCTCGCTCGCCGCCGAGCCGAGCAGCGTGCCGTCGTCGAAGAACCCGCGTCGGTACCAGTCGCCGTCCCACGCCTCCCGCTCGATGGCGGTGCGCAGTGCGACCATGTGCGATCGCCACAGAGCGGCGCGCTCCGGCTCGCCCCGCGCCTCGGCGAAGGGTGCGAACGCCTCGAGCGCCGCGTGCAGGAACCAGCCGAGCCAGACGCTTTCGCCACGGCCCGCCTCGCCGACGCGGTTCATGCCGTCGTTCCAGTCGCCGGTGCCGATCAGCGGCAGGCCGTGCGCGCCGACCGTGAGGCTGTGGTCGAGGGCGCGCGCGCAGTGCTCGTAGAGCGAGGCCGTCTCGTCCGAGACAGTCGGGTGGAAGAAGGCGTCGTGCTCGCCGGCCTCGAGCTGCTGGCCTTCGAGGAAGGGCACGATCTCGTCAAGGACAGCGGCGTCACCGGTGGCGACGACGTGGTGGGCGACGACGAAGGCGAGCCAGGCGCGGTCGTCGGAGATGCGCGTGCGCACGCCCTGGCCGGAGTGCGGCAGCCACCAGTGCTGCAAGTCGCCCTCGACGAACTGGCGGGCGGCGGCGCGCAGGAGATGCGCCCGCGCCATCGCCGGGCGGGTGCCGGCGATCGCCATGCCGTCCTGCAGCTGGTCGCGGAAGCCGTAGGCGCCGCTCGCCTGGTAGAAGGCCGAGCGCGCCCAGACGCGGCAGGCGATCGTCTGGTAGAGCAACCAGCCATTCAGCATGATGTCCATCGGCCGGTCCGGCGTCTTCACCTGCACCGCGCCGAGGACCTCGTCCCAGTACCGGCCGACCTCGGCGAGCACGCTGTCGAGGTTGGCCGTCCGGTAGCGCGCAATCAGGCTGCGCGCCTCGTCGGCGTCGGTGGCCTCGCCGAGCAGCACGACGATCTCGACACGTCCGTGAGCCGGGATATCCACCGTCGTGCGCAATGCGCCGCAGGGATCGAGGCCCGCGCCGACGGTGCCGGAGAGGCGTGCCCCGCTTGCGAGCGCCGACGGCCGCGCCAGCGTGCCGTTGCGGCCGACGAAGGCGCGGCGGTCGCCGGTGCAATCTTCCTGGCGGCCGCCGAGATCGACGAAGGCGACGCGCGAGCCGAAAGCGGCGCTCCATGGATTGCGGGCGAAGATCGCGCCGGTGTCGGCGTCGATCTGGGTGGTGATGTAGGGCACGCTCGCCGAGCGCGAGGCGCCGAGCACCCACTCGACATAGGCCGTCACCGAGATGCGCCGCGGTCGCGCCGACAGGTTGCGCAGCGTCAGGCGCGAGATCTTCACCGGCGCGTCGAGTGGCACGAACTGCAGGAGGTTGGCCGCGATGCCGTGGCGGGTGTGCTCGAAGCGGCTGTAGCCGCGCCCGTGGCGGGCGACATAGGTCGCCCGCTCGTCGCGGATCGGCAGTGCCGTCGGTCCCCACAGATCGCCGGTGTCGTCGTCGTGCAGATAGATGACCTCGCCCGGCCGGTCGGCGACGGGATCGTTCGACCACGGGGTGAGCTGGTTTTCGCGGCTGTTGACGGACCATGTGTAGCCGCTGCCCTCGGTCGCCACCTGAAAGCCGAAGGCGGGGTTGGCGATGACGTTGATCCAGGGTGCGGGCGTCGACTGGCCGGGGCCGAGGATCGTCACGTACTCCCGGCCGGCATCGGCGAAGCCACCCAGCCCATTGAAGAACTCGAGGACCGGCATCGGCGTCGGCGGGGTCGGCCCGTCGTCCCGGGCGCTCCGCGTGACGGCGCTCCGTGCCGGGCCGCTGATCGCTGCGACGCGGCTGATCTGGTCGACGAGACTGCCGCGCTGGGCGACGAGCACCACCCGCGCCACGGCGGCGAGCAGCCTGCGCGTCTCCGCGGGGATCAGGTCGGCCCGCAGCACGACGACGACGCCCGGTACGCTGCCGCCGCTGTGCGGCCGCGACTGGCTCGTGCGAACCGCGCTTTCGAGCGCCACCTGCAGGTCCTGGACATAGGATGAGGCGCGCTCGTTGAGGATGACGAGGTCGACGGCGAGCTGCTTCATGCGGAAGTACTCGTGTGCCTGCAGGAGCTGGCGCACGAAGCTCAGGCCCTCCATATCGCTGATGCGCACGAGGACGATCGGCAGATCGCCGGAAAGCCCCTGGCCCCACAGGCCCGGCTGGGCTCCTGCCCCGCCGAGGATCGTATCGGAGGACGGGCGCATCGCCGGCGCCGCGTAGACGACGTGACCAGCGAGCGTCTGGAAGAGACCGGCCTCGCCGGCGTCGATGCCGAGGTGGTGCAGCTGCACCTGCGCCTGCGTCCACGCGAGCGTCCCGGCCCGCCCGAAGGCGGTGGTGTCGCGGTGTTGGTCGACGAGGTCGAGCACGGCCGCGCGGGTGGACGCGACCATCGTCCAGAAATCGATGCGGACCGTCGCGCCCGGCGCGACACGTATGCGCCGGCGCATTGCAAAGATCGAGTCGAGGACGGTTCCGACGGTGTTCGACAGCGGGCGGCCGTCGATCACCGCGATCGGTGTGCGGACGCCGTTGCCGCGGCCGAGGAAGCGGGCGCGGTCGGTCTCGATCTCCGGCCGCCCGACCACCTGGCCGTCGACGACGGACAGATGGGCGGCCCAGACCTCCGGTTCCGACGGCGCCCGGCGGCGCCGGGTCGCCAGGACGGCGCCGACGGCCGGCAGGTACTCGGTCTCGACGAAGAGCTTGGAGAAGGCCGGATGGGCGACGTCCGAGGCCTGTGCCGCGAGCACCAGCTCGGCATAGGATGTGACTTCCACCTCGCGCACCCGGCTGCCGGAGTTGGAGATCGATACACGGCGCACCTCGGCGTCGTCTTCCGAGGAGACGATCACCTCCATCGTCGTGGCGAGAGTGCCGTCTTGGCGGGCGAAGACGGCGCGGTCTTCGTTGAAGACGACGGAGTAGCGGTCGGGCTCGACGCCGATCGGCTGCGCCCCGGCCGACCAGACGTCGCCGCTGCGCACGTCGCGCAGGAAGACGTACGACCCGAAGTCGTCGCAGGTGGCGTCTTCGCGCCATCGGGTGATCGCGAGATCGCCCCAGCGGCTGAAGCCGGAGCCCGCCGCTGTGACGAGGCTCGTGTAACGGCCGTTCGAGAGCAGCAGCGTTGCGGGCGTCGGTTGCGTGGCGTGCGTGAAGCGACGTTCGCCGGAGGTCTGGGGCTCGTGCACGCGGGCGACCGCGGTACTCTCCACCTCCCAGGGCTGGGCCACCGAGACGTCGCGCGGCGGGCGTTCCTGCAGGAGCAGTTCCGTCGCCTGGATCGCCGGTTCGGAATGGAAGCGGGAGCGCATGCGGCCGCCGAAGATCGCATCGGCGATGGCGATGATGCTCATGCCCTGATGGTGGGCCATGAAGGAGCGGACGACGGCGACGGCCTCGCCGTCCGGTACGCGGCCCGGCGTGTAGTCGAGTGCTTCGTAGAAGCCGTAGCGGCCGCGGGCGCCGGCTTCGGAAAGCCGGTCGAAGTTGGCGACGGCGGCACGCGGATCCACCATCGCGGCGAGCGCCGACGCGTAGGGCGCGATCACCCGGTTCTCGCCGAGGCCGCGCTTCAGTCCGAGGCCGGGCACGCCGAAGTTCGAGTACTGATAGGTGTATTCGAGATCCCGGCCGTTGTAGGCGGATTCCGAGATGCCCCAGGGAAGCCGCATCGATGCGGCGTACTCGATCTGGCGGCGGACGATCAGCCGGCTGGTCTGCTCGAGCAGGCTGCCGGCCGGGGCGCGCATGACGAGCGCGGGCATCAGGTACTCGAACATCGAGCCCGACCAGGAGATCAGCGCGGCACCGTGGGCCGCCGGCGTGACGCTGCGACCGAGGCGGAACCAGTGGCGGGCGGGAATGTCGCCCTTGGCGATGGCGAGGAAGCTCGCGAGCCGGGCCTCTGACGCCAGCAGGTCGTAGCAGTTGGCGTCCAGCTTGCCCTCGGGGACAAGGTAGCCGATCGACAACAGATGCCTGTCGGGATCGAGGAGGAAGCCGAACTCTGTCGCCAGCGCCATGGCGCGGGCCGTCGCCTCGAGGTCGGCGAGTCTGGTGTGGAATGCAGACCTTTGGGCCGTCGGCATGGCGACGTCGCGGCGCTGCGACTCGATCGAGGCGAGAACCGCTCGCGCCCAGAACAGCATGTCTGCACCGCTGTCGTCGCCGCGCTCGATGGCGAGGGCATTGGCGATGTCCACGACCGTCTCCGCCTCGCCGGAGAGCGCCGCGAGGCGCGACGCAACGGTGCCCGCGTCGTCGTCCGGCACCGCTGCGACGGTGCCTGCGAGGGCGGCGAGCGCCGCTTCGAACTGCGGCAGCGTCACGGTCTGCGTGCGCCGCCCGCCCTGCAGCGCGGTCGCCTGCTGGCGCGTCAGGTCGAGCGCGTCGACGATACCGGCGAGCGCCGTCGTCGGGGCCGGGTCGGTTCGCCATTGCCGGAGGGCGTTGGCAAGCGCGATGAGATGACCGGCAAGGTTGCCGCTGTCGACGGACGAGACGTAACGCGGGTCGAGCGGACGCAGGTCGCGGGTGTCGTACCAGTTGTAGAGGTGACCCCGGAAGTGCTCCATCTCGGCGAGCGTGGCGAGTGTCCGCTCCAGGCGCTCGGCCGCATCGCCTCTGCCGATCCAGCCGAAGTCGTTCGCGCTCACCACCGACAAGAGGTAAAGGCCGATGTTGGTCGGCGAGGTCCGGTGGGCGATGACGGCGACCGGGTCCTCCTGGAAGTTGTCGGGAGGCAGGAAGCGATCCTCGGCCGTGACAAACGTCTCGAAGAACCGCCAGGTCCGGCGCGCCGTCAGCCGCAGGGCCCTGGCGTCGGTGTCGGAAACGGCCACCTGTCCGGCCGCGTGCGGCGCCCGGCTGACCCACACCGCAACCGCCGGCGACAGCGCCCAGAGCGCCGCCAGCGGCACCGCCAGCACCCAGGTCCCCTGCCCCGCGAGCCAGGCGACCAGAAGCATGGCGGCGGCGATGACCAGCGCGCCGGCCATCCGGCGATAGGTTCCGGCGAGCCCGAGGCCGGGCCCGCTCGCCACCTGTGCCGCGGGGACCCACTCGAGCAGATGGCGACGGCTGACGAACAGCCGCCAAAGGGTTCGCAGGATGGCATCGCACATCAGCCATGCCTGGTGCGCCAGGAAGGTGATGATCAGTGCCGAGAGGCTCAGCGCCAGCGTCAGATCGCTCGAGAAGGCGCGGGTATGGCTGGCGATGGTGATGCCCGAGCGGCGCGGCACGATGGCGGCGACGAGCGGGATCAGCGTCGGCAGCACGATGGTCGACAACACGAAGACGGTCCACACCACCGCGGTGCCAAGGGGCAGCAGCAGGCCGCCGAGCAGGGCTGCGACGGCGGCCGGCGCCGAGACGGTGCGCCGGAGGTTGTCGAGCATCTTCCAGCGGCCGATCCGCGGCACTTCACCCCGCGCCGCGTCCGCCCCGGGGGTCTGAGGGCCGCGGCCGAGGATCCAGGGCAGCAGCTGCCAGTCGCCGCGCGCCCAGCGATGGTGACGCATCGCACCGACGTCGTAGCGGGCGGGAAACTCCTCGACGACCTCGACGTCGGAGGCGAGGCCAGCGCGGGCGAAGGCTCCCTCGAACAGGTCGTGGCTGAGCAGCGCCCCGTCTGGCACGCGCCCGGCGAGCGAGGCCTCGAAGGCCTCCACGTCGTAGATCCCCTTGCCCGCGTATGAGCCCTCCCCGAACAGGTCCTGGTAGACGTCGGACACGGCGGCCGCATAGGGGTCGATGCCGCTGAGGCTCGAGAAGATGCGCTGGAACAGCGATCCCTCCCGCCCGACTGGAAGTGACGGCGTCACCCGCGGCTGCAGCACCGCGTAGCCCTCCACCACCCGGCCCGCCGGCGCGTCGAAGCGCGGGCGGTTGAGCGGGTGGGCCATCTTGCCGATCAGCCGGCGGACGGTGTCGCGCGGCAGCCGCGTGTCGCTGTCCAGCGTGACGACGTAGCGGATGCCGGCCGGTGGCGACGGCGCCGCACCGTCGATGTCCATGAAGGTGGTGGCGCCGTTGCCGAGCAGCAGGCGGTTCAGCTCGTGCAACTTGCCGCGCTTGCGCTCCCAGCCGATCCAGCGCCCCTCGCTCTCGCTCCAGACGCGACGGCGATGGAAGAGGAGAAAGCGGGCGCCGCCTTCTGCCCGGCCGTGTCGCCGGTTGAGCCGGGCGATGCCACCCGCCGCGGCCGCCAGCAGCGCCTCTTCGCCCTCGACGTGCTCGCTCGCCGCATCGGTGAAGTCTGACAGCAGGGCGAAGTGCAGGTCGCCCTCCGGGCTCGCGAGATAGTGCACCTCCAAGCGCTCGATCTGCTCGTCGATCGCAGCCTGTGTCGTCAGCATCGTCGGCACTGCGACCAGCGTGCGCATCGTCGCGGGGATGCCGTCGCGGAGCTCCAGGGCGGGCAGCGGCTTCGCGCCGAAGCCGAAGGCGACGAACCGGTTGGCGAGCGCGACTGCGGCGTCGATCGCCGGCACGGCACCGAGAAGAGCGAGCAGAATGATCAGCCCCACGTGCGTCCCCGCGGAGACCAGGACGACGACCGGGATCGCCAGCAGCATCGCCGCGAGGATGCCGCTGGCGGCAACATAGCCGCTGATGCCGAGCGCGCGGTTGACCCCGACCGGCCAGCGCCGCAGCGGGCGGCGATAGCCCATCGCCTTGGCGAAGGCGTCGTAGCCGCCGGCGATCAGGTGGTAGCCCGGATCGCTGCGACGCGGGTCGGTCGGCGCGTCGCCGTCCCCGCGGTGCTCGTGGCCGGCCGCGACGGCCGCGCGCGCGATGTCGAGCTCGGTGCGGCCGGAGCCGCGGGCGAGGTCCTCGATGGCGCTGCGGTAGAGGTTGCGGGTCGGGAAATCCATCTCGCCGAAGGCGCTGCCGCAGGCGAGTTCGGCATCGACGAGGCTGATGTCCTCGAAGTGCAGCGTCCAGTCGACCTCGGCGATCATCCGGATGCTGGTGATGATGTTGCGCACCGTCACGTTCGAAGCGCCCTGGCGACGATGGACATCGCGAACCGCGCTGTCGGCGGTCGCGCCCTGCTCGTCGAGGCGGCGATCGAGCCAGGTGAGCGCTGGCGTGATGCGCGGATCCTGGTCGCGCAGCCGGTGCAGCAGCTGCACCGCGAATGGCTCCGACAGGGCTCCGGTCTCATGGCCGGCGAAGACGACCGACATCGGCTCGGCGACGTGGCCGCCGACGCCGAGCAGGCGGTCGGCGAGGAGATCGGCGAGCTCGCGGGCGGCCCGGTTTTCGACGATCTGCTGGGCGAGCCGGCGGAGGTTCTCGACGAGGACGATCCGCAAGGTGATCGACAGCGCCCACAGCTCGCCGATCGTCAGCGGCTGCACCTCCTGATAGGCCCGCATGAAGCGCAGCAGCATGTCGCTGTCGTAGCGGCTGTCGGTGTGCGCCACGAACGCCCAGGCGATGCCGAACACCCGCGGGTAGCCGGCGAACGGACCCTCGGCGAGCTTCGGCAGTTCCCGGTAGTAGCCGGGCGGCAGATCGGATCGGATCTCGCGGACCTGCCGCTCGACCAGATGGTAGTTGTCGATCAGCCACTCGGCCGCCGGCGTGATGGCGCGGCCTTCGTCGATCGCCTTGACGATGGTGCGATAGGCAGCGAGCAGCACGACACCGTTGTCGGCCAGGCGCCCGGCGAGCGGACTGCCCTCGTCCGGCCGTGTTCGGACCGGTTGGGCCCGCGCGAGGCTGCGAGCGTGCTCTTCGATGCGCTCGGCACTGAAGAGCTCCTCGCGGATCGCCTCGTCGTCGCTCCAGGGCGGGGGTGCCGCCCCGCCGAAGAGTTGCCGCATGAGAGCTACCAAGACACTGCCCTTCCGCGGCAATCGCCGTCCGGATCGAATTTCGGTGACGTGCGGGAGCGACGATTGCGCACCCGGACGGAGGGCGCTGCTCGAGACGGTGTCGCTGCGTATTGAAGACCGCCACATCTGCGGCAGCCGGCCGCGTCGACGCGGCCGCCAAGCCTGCAACATGAGACATAATTTGAGCATTTGCAATGAAAATCGACTAAACAAATTGATGTTATCGTACGCGTCACGTCGTACTTGAAAATACTGCTAGCGTTTGTGCTGCTACAACAATTCAGGAATGACATTAGCCCTTTTTGATGATGTCTTTGTGTCTCAAGGAGAGATGTTTCGATATTGGCTCCCTGGCATCGGGCTCGCGCCGCCAGGCGGCCGGCCGCTTCAGACGTCCCGATCAGGCGACGTCCCGACCGGGCGAGCCCGAGGGTGCGCCGATCAAGCAAGCGATCGTGACCACCGTCCCCCGAACGGTGATCGCGGCACGGGTTGACCGGACGGTGTCGACCGCGACAGGACTGGCGCGGCCGATTGCCTGCGCGGGTCGATCGATCGGCGGTCCGCCACCCTTGTTTCGTCATGCCCGCTGGTGCGGAGTTTTCCCGTCCGGCGGCGTTCTGATTCGGGTTCGATCTTGCGCGTCATCTCGGCTGCATTCGTCCCCTTGGTCGCTGTCAGCCTCGCCGTGGTCACCGCCAAGGCTCAGGAACCGCCGCTCGCGGTCCCGGTCGCGTTTCCGCCGTCCGTCGCCGGTGTCGCCATCCGATCCGCCCCCGCCGCCGGCGCGATCGTCGCGGCGAAGGGCGGCGAGGAAGTTCTGTTCGTGGCGGAGACGGGTTGGCGGCCGGCGCTCGTCACGCAGGCGGTGCTCGCCGGGGACACTCTGCGCACCGGTCAGATCGGCACGCTGGCGCTGCTGTTCTCCGACCGAACGCAGATGCGCGTCGGCCGCAACTCGACGCTCGTCGTCAAGGCGGCCGCCGCCGCCGGCCCGACCGAGCTGTCGCTGACCGAGGGCGCCGTCTGGGCGCGCGCCCAGCGCGGCGGCGGCGCGGTGATCATCGACACGCCCGCCGCCACCACGGCGATCCGCGGCACCGACTGGTCGGTGACCGTCGACGGCCCCCGCACCACGCTCACCGTGTTCGAGGGCGTCGTCGAGATGACGAACCCGCAGGGCACCCTCACCGTCTCGGCCGGCGAGGCGGCGGTCGCGACGATCGGCGGGGCCCCGACGCGCGTCTACGGCGTCAACCCGACCGACCGCCAGCAGATGCACTTCTACCGGACGCTCCGCGGCGTCTTCGACATGCTGCCCGCCTCGCCGCTCGGCCGCCGCGAGATGCGGGCCGTCCGCGCCCGCATTGAAGCGATGCCGCCGGCCACGCGCACCGCGGAGGACTGGCTGACGCTCGCCGAGGTGTCGCTCGCCGTCACCGGCCGGCGGGCCGCGGCGGCGGCGCTGGCGCAAGCGCGCGCCATGCCCCTGACCGCGGCGCAACAGGCTCGCGCCGACCTCCTGGAGGCGCTGATCGCCGGCTCGGAACTGCGCTACCGCGAGGCGCAGCGCCTGTTCGAGGCGGCCGCGCCGCGCCTTGACGGTCGCCGCCGCGCCTCCGCTGTCTACGGCCGCTTCTTCGCCGCGGCCCTTGCCGACCCGACGGTGGCGATCGACCCACCCTCCGAGGCGCTCGCCGCCACCGACCCTTACGCGGCGCTGGCACGGGCCTGGCTCGCCGGCTTCACCGACGGCCCGGAGGCGGAACTCGAGGTTCTCCGCGCCGCCGAGGCGCGCTTCCCCGACGCCGTCGTGCTGCCGGCCGAGCGCGTGCAGGCGGCCTTGCTGCTCGACCGGCGTGACGAGATGCGCGAGGCGACCGAGCGCGCCCGCGCCATCGACCCCGACGACAGCCTGACGCTCTATGCCGAGGCGACGGTCGCCTCGTACGTCATCCTCGATTCCGACCTGGCGCTCGCCAAGGCGCGCGCTGCCGCTGCGACGGCACCCGGAGACCCCGCCGCCTGGAACGAGGTGGGTATCGCCGAGGCCGACCGCGACGCGGTGCGCGAGGCCGCGGCCGCCTTCGAGCGCGCCATCGAGGCGGATCCGCAGAACGCCGTCGCTTACGCGAACTATGCGAGTTGGCTGCTCGACCGCGACCGCCCGCGCGACGCGAAGCCCGCGATCGACAGCGCGCTCGCCCTCGATCCGACGATCGCCCCCGTCTACGACGTGCTCGGCCGCTACTACGTGCAGACTGGCGAGGAGGAACTCGCCGTCGAGACGCTCCTGAAGGCGACCGCCATCGACCCGGCCGACGCCGCCTCGCTACGCAACCTCGCGATCGCACTCTACCAAGCCGGCGAGCGGGAGCAGGCCGTCCAGCAGATCGACAACGCCAACCGCCTCGACCCGAGCGATCCGCTGCCCTGGGTCGTCAAGACGGGAATCGCCTACGACAATCTCGAGGCGGATGAGGCGATCCGGAGTTCACGTGAGGCTCTCGCGCGCTACCGCGAGCGATCAGACTATGAGTCGTCCGTCCTCGCCTACTCCCGCAAGGCCGGCTCCTATCTCATCGAGCCCTATCGGATGCTCAACCTCAACGCCTGGGGCAGGTACTACGCGGACCGCGAGTTCGACCCGTTCCAGTCGGCCGGCTACTTCGACCAGGTGATCTCCGGCCCCGTCGATCCGATCTATGCCCCGACACCGATTGGCGGTCCCGACGTCGGCAACTTCCCGCAGCGGCGCTCCCGCGATCTGGAACTGCAGGGGTTCCTGCTCAACCCGCTCGCCGTCTCGGCGCGCAATCGCTGGACGGACTTCCTGCGTCGGCCGTTTCTCGACACCGAGATCGGGGGCGGTTTCACATCGCGCGACAACGGACTGGTCGGATGGCAGGGCAATTCGGTGATCCAGGGCTTCTCGAACGCAACGACCCCGGTGTCGTTCCGTGCCAGCGTCGACACGCTGTCGCTGCCGGGACGCGAGCGGAATAGTGACTTCGCGTTGGCGGCCGGCAACTTTTCGGTGGGGTGGAGCCCCACCCTCTACGATCGTGTCCTCGTCTTTGCCGATCTGACCTGGCTCGACCCGGCGATGACCGGACAGAAGGGCGTCTTCGCGACGCCGAACGACGAAAACCCAAACGTCGGCACCCAGGCCGGGATCGGCTGGAGTCATACGTTCGCGCACAACAACGTCCTGACGGCGGCGATCTCGGCGAACGGCTTTTTCGAGCAGCGGTATCAGGAGACCTATGATCTACAGGACACCTTGATCAAGCAACGCGAAACCTATCAGCAGCGCGGGGTGGAACCAGCGATCGCCTATGCGGTCGAGGTCGGCGACGTCATCGTGCGGGCAGGCCTGGAGGGGGAAGCGTCGGCCTCGCAATCTTGGATCAAGCGCACCCGCTATCGCACGGATCCCCCGAACCGACGGGTGTTCCGCGACGATGACGGCCTGGATTCTGCCCGGACCTATCTCGACCTTCTCTACAAGCCGGTCCCCGCACTTCAGTTCGAGGCGGGCGCCTTCGGGACCTGTTGGTCCGACAACAGCACCACGCAAGCGAGTTTCAATCCGCGTCTCGGCGTGGCGTTCGAACCGGTCGAAGGGCAGTGGCTGCGGGCGATGTACAGACGCGACGTCGAGGTCGGCGAGAGCTTCTCGCTGGCACCGGTCAACACGCTCGGCCTCTCGCCCCCGGACCTGCCGCTCGCGTATGGCGGATCGATGGACACCCTCGCGGCGCGCTGGGATGCCGAGTGGACCGACCGCCTGTTCACGTCGCTCGAGTATCAGCACGTCGACGTCGAAGACATGAGCGTCGGCATCCCCCGCTCGTTTTCGAGCTTCTTCACGGCCAGGGGGTGGCTCGACCGCCTGACCGCCACCGCGAACATCTGGGCAGGCCACAACATCGGGCTGTTCGGCAGCTACACTTACCAGTTCTCACACGATGATTCCGCCTCCGGCGACCAGCCGCTGCCGATGGTCCCCGAAGCCCTCGCGGCGCTCGGTGCGACCTGGGTCCATCCGTCCGGCTTCATAGCGACGCTGTCGGAGAACTACGTCGGCGAACGGCGCAAGTACCGTACTGGCCGCTATACCAACGGCGGCTTCTTCACGACCGATTTCGTCGGATCGTGGCTGTCGCCGACGCGCCACCTGATGGTCGACGTGTCGGTCTACAACATCTTCGACGAGCAGAACTTTGTCGCCGGGAAGGTCGAGGGTCCGGGCCGGACCATCCTCGCGTCGCTGCGTGCAAAGTTCTGACATGGCCGCAGCACCCGCCGCGACCGGCAACGGCCACCGCCTCCCGCGCTGGGCGACGACACTGCTCCTCGCCGTCGCCGCCGCCGCCCTGGTGGCGGCGCTGTCGCAGCTGCCCGCCTGGCGCCTCACCGAGGCCAAGCTCTACGACATCGTCTCCACCGTGCTGCCGCCGGTGCCCGACCGGCCGGGCGTCATCGTGGTGGCGATCGACGAGCCCTCGCTCGCCGAGATCGGCCGCCAGTGGCCGTGGCCGCGCGACCTGCACGCCCGGCTGGTGGAAAGGCTGCGCGCGGCCGGCGCCACCGCCATCGGCGTCGACCTCGTCTTCGCCGAGCCGTCGACGCCCGAGGCCGACGCGGCGCTGGCCGCCGCGATGGGCAAGGACGTCGTGCTCGCTGCCGAGCTCACGACGATCGAGACGCCGCAGGCCGTGCAGACGATCGTCGTGGAACCGCTCGCCACCCTCACCGCCGCCGGCGCCGTGCCGGGCATCGCCTCGGTCTTCCTCGACGGCGACGGCACGCTGCGACGGATGCCGCCCTTTGCCGACAGCTTCGCCGCCCGCCTGCTCGCCACCGCCGGCGGCGAGGTCGACTCCGAACCGCCGGCCGTCCCGGAGGGCGCGCTGATCCAGTATTTCGGTCCGCCGCGCACCTACCCGACCGTCTCCTACTACCAGGCCCTCGATCCGGTCGCCTTCCTGCCGCCGGACACATTCGCCGGCAGCGCCGTCATCATCGGCCACAGCCTGCAGACCGCGCCGGAGCTCGGCACCGCCGCGGCCGACGTCTTCGAGACCGCCTTCACCGCCACCACCGGGCGGCTGTCGGCCGGGGCGGAGGTGCAAGCGACGATCTTCGACAATCTCCGCCACCGCCTCTACGTCGTGCCGGCGCCGGCCTGGGCGCCGTGGGCGGCGCTCGCCGCCGCCGCGGCTCTCGCCCTTACCTTGTCGGTCGGTCTGGTCAGCTGGCGCACCGCCGGCTGGGTGGCGCTGTCGGTGCTGGCGATGCTGGTCGGCAGCTGGGCGCTGCTGCGCTTCGGCCGGCTGTGGCTGCCGCCGATCGCCCCGGCGCTGGCGCTCGTCGCCGCCACCACCGCCCGCGCCGGCCTCGACTTCGCCGAGGAGCGGCGGTTGCGCCGGCGCATCGCCGCGGCGTTCGGGCACTATCTCGCGCCGGCGCTGGTCGACCGCCTCGCCCGCGACCCGGCGGCGCTGAAGCTCGGCGGCGAGCGGCGGACGCTCACCACCCTGTTCTGCGACGTGCGCGGCTTCACGGCGATCGCCGAGGCGCTGAAGGAGGAGCCGGAGCGCCTCACCGCCCTCGTCAACAGGCTGCTCGACCCGCTGTCGGAGGCGGTGCTGGAGGAAGGCGGCACCATCGACAAGTTCATCGGCGACTGCGTGATGGCGTTCTGGAACGCGCCGCTCGCCGAACCGCGCCACGCCGAGCGTGCCGTGCGCGCTGGCCTCGCGATGATCGACGCGGTCGCGCGCCTCAACCGCGCCGTCGCGGCCGAGACGGCGCCCGGCCTGCCGGCACCGGCCCTCGCGGTGGGCGTCGGCATCAACACCGGCGACTGCGTGGTCGGCAACTTCGGCTCGAAGCGCCGCTTCGACTATTCCGCGCTCGGCGATGCGGTCAACCTCGCCTCCCGCCTCGAGGGTCTGTCGACGCTCTACCGCGTGCCGCTGCTGATCGGTCCCGACACCGCCGCCGCGGTGGCCGGCGTCTTCTGCGTCATCGAACTCGACCGCGTCGTCGTGAAGGGCCGAAGCGACAGCATCACGGTGTTCACGGCGCTCGCCGAGCCCGCCGCCGCCGAGAGCCTGTCTGCCCACGCGGCGATGCTGGCCGCCTACCGCCGCCGGGACTGGGACGGCGCCCTGCGCTCTGCCGCCGCGGCCGCTGTCGGGCTCGAGCCACTCGACGGCTACTATGCGATGCTGACCGAACGCATCCAGGGCTATCGGCGTTCGCCGCCGTCGCCTGAGTGGACGGGCAGCTTCACTGCCACGGAGAAGTGACGGCGCTGCCGCGCCACATCGGCAGGAATGCCGCCGTGCGGGAAGCCGCGTGCTTCACCACCTCCGCGTCGAGGCGATCCGAGCGCTGAGCCGTCGGTGCGGCGGCTTCGCGCGTCGGGCGGCGGTCGGCGGCCGTCATCCACACTTCATCGACGGGCACTATCACTCGGTTCATCCGATTGCAGGGCGTTCACGCCGTGCACCGCGCCTGTTGTCCGCGGCGAATCGGAGCCTCTGTTCGCCGGTGACAGTGTTCCGCGTCGTCGGCCCCGCGTCACATCAGTGGCCGTTCCATTCCAGATTGGCAGGACCTTCGATGCACAAGCGCTTCCTCATGGCGGCTTCCGCCCTCGCCCTGCTCGCGTCGACCGCCGTCACCGCGTCGGCGGCCACCGAGGTGCTCGTCTACACCGCGATCGAGGCCGACCAGCTGAAGACCTACGAAGCCGCGCTCGAGGCGGCGCATCCCGACGTCGACGTCCGCTTCGTCCGTGACTCCACTGGCATCGTCACCGCGAAGCTTCTCGCCGAGAAGGCGAACCCGCGCGCCGACGTCGTCATGGGCCTCGCCGCCACCTCTCTGATGCTGCTGGAGAAGGAGGGCATGCTGATGCCCTACGCCCCGGTCGGCCTCGAGGCGGTGAAGCCGACGATGCGCGATCCGGCGAACCCGCCGGCGTGGGTCGGCATGGACGTGTGGGCGTCCGCCATCTGCTTCAACATCGTCGAGGCTGCGAAGCGCGAGCTGAAGGCGCCGACCTCGTGGGCCGACCTCACCGACCCGGCCTACAAGGGCCAGATCACCATGCCGAACCCGGCCTCCTCGGGCACCGGCTACCTGATGGTGTCGGCCTGGCTGCAGCTCTTGGGCGAAGAGAAGGGCTGGGCCTTCATGGATGCGCTCGACAAGAACATCGCGAGCTACACCCACTCCGGCTCGAAGCCCTGCCGCCAGGCCGGCGCCGGCGAGTATGTCGTCGGTCTGTCGTTCGAGTATCGCGCCAACAAGACCAAAAAGGACGGCGCCCCGATCGATATCGTGCTCCCCTCCGAGGGCCTCGGCTGGGACATGGAGGCGACCGCCGTCATGTCGACGACGAAGCATCCGGAAGCCGCCAAGAAGGTCGCCGACTGGGCCGTGACGCCGGAGGCGAACAAGCTCTACGCGCAGAGCTACGCCATCGTCGCCCTGCCGGGCATCGCCGAGAAGCTCGAGTACATGCCGGGCGACGTCGAGGCGATGCTGATCAAGAGCGACTTCGCCTGGGCGGCCGAGAACCGCGAGCGCATCCTCGCCGAGTGGACGAAGCGCTACGACAGCAAGTCCGAGCCGAAGAAGTAATCGCGCCACAACGCGGATCGCGGCGCCGCAAGCGCCGCGTCGATCCCCACGACCGGCCGGGTACTCCGGCCGGTCGCTGCTTTCGCAGCCGGCCGGAGGTCGCCGCCTTGCTCGACAAATCCGCGCCGCTCGCGCCTGCGCAGTACGCGCCGGCACCGCATGTGCCGCCACCGCCGCCGCCCGTACCCTATCTCGAAGTCCGCGGCCTGTCGAAGCGCTTCGGACCGTTCGTCGCCCTTCAGGACGTCGACCTCGACGTCTATCCCGGCGAGTTCGTGTCCTTCCTCGGACCGTCCGGCTGCGGGAAGACGACGCTGCTGCGCGCTATCTCCGGCCTCGATGTCCAGACCACCGGCAGCATCCGTCAGGCCGGCCGCGACATCTCCGACCTGCCGGTCAGCCGGCGCGACTTCGGCATCGTCTTCCAGTCCTATGCGCTCTTCCCGAACCTGACGATCGCCGACAATGTCGGCTACGGCCTCGTCTCCACAGGCCGCCCGCGCGCCGAGATCGCCAAGCGCGTCGAGGAGCTCCTGACGCTGGTCGGCCTCTCGGAGCAGGCGAAGAAGTATCCGGCGCAGCTCTCCGGCGGCCAGCAGCAGCGCGTCGCGCTCGCCCGTGCGCTGGCGCTGTCGCCCGGGCTGCTGCTCCTCGACGAGCCGCTGTCGGCGCTCGATGCGCGCGTGCGGGCGCGACTGCGGGGTGAAGTCCGCGACCTGCAGCGTCGCCTCGGCATCACCACCATCATGGTGACGCACGACCAGGAAGAGGCGCTGACGATGTCGGACCGCATCGTCGTGATGAGCCGCGGCCGCATCGAGCAGGTTGGCACGCCCGACGAGATCTACGCCCGGCCGGCGACCGCCTTCGTCGCCGATTTCGTCGGCAAGATGAACTTCCTCAAGGGCCGCCTTGTCACCGCCGACCACGTCGAGGTGGCAGGAGCGACGCTCACACTCGCCGAGGGCATCGGCGTCGGCGCGGGAGCGGCGGTGACGGTCTGCCTAAGGCCCGAGGACATCGTCGTGCGGGCCGTGGAAGGTGACCGGCCGAACCGGCTCGCCATGCAGGTTGGCGTCATGGAATTCATCGGCAACCACTTCTCGACAACGCTCCACGCCGTCGGCACCAGCCTCAATCTCTCAGCCGACCTCTCGATCAACGACGTGCGCGACCTCGGCATCTGCCCCGGCGCCACGATCACCGTAGTGCTGCCGCCGGAGCGGCTTCGGGTGTTTCCCGATCCGCCGGCGACCGGTCACTGAGGCAGCGCGCGTGAGCACGGGCACCACGTTCGCCGCCGCCGGGGCGGCCCCGGCCGCATCAAGCGCGCGCGCCATCCGGCCGCGGCTGTCGCGCGACGACGTCACCCTGCGCCTGCTCGTGCTGGCGATCGTGGTCGCGCTCGTCGTCTTCGTCGTGCTGCCGCTCTCCGCCCTCCTCGGCAAGGCGCTCGAGGACCACGACGGCGCGTTCGTCGGCCTCGCCAACTTCGCCGCCTATTTCGGCGACCCGGCGCTCGCCGGCAACCTGTTCAACAGCCTGTGGATTTCGGCGCTGTCGACCGTCATCTGCGTGACGCTCGCCTTCGTCTTCGCCTACGGCCTGACGCGCACCTGCATGCCGGGCCGCGGCGTCTTCAAGGCGGTCGCCCAGATTCCGATCCTGGCGCCGTCGCTACTACCGGCGATCAGCCTCGTCTATCTCTTCGGCAATCAGGGCCTGCTCAAGGGCTGGCTGATGGGTGCCTCGATCTACGGGCCGATCGGCATTGTCATCGGCGAGGTGTTCTGGACCTTCCCGCACGCCCTCATCATCCTGACGACGGCGCTGGCGATCTCCGACGCCCGCCTCTACGAGGCGGCGGAAGCGCTGCGCGCCTCGCAGCGGCGCATCTTCTTCACAGTCACCCTGCCGGGCGCCCGCTACGGGCTGATCAGCGCCATCTTTGTGGTCTTCACCCTCGTCATCACCGACTTCGGCGTGCCGAAGGTGATCGGCGGACAGTTCGACGTGCTCGCCACCGACATCTACAAGCAGGTCGTCGGCCAGCAGAACTTCCAGATGGGGGCGGTGGTCGGCGTCGTGCTGCTTTTGCCGGCGGTGCTCGCCTTCGTCGGCGACCGTATCGTGCAGCGGCGGCAGGCAGCCCTCCTCTCGGCGCGCGCGGTACCGCTGATCCCGAAGCCGAACCGGGCCGTCGACCTCACCTTCTTTGCGATCTGCTCCGTGATCGCGCTCGCGGTCCTCGTCATCCTGGCGGTGGCGGTGTTCGCGTCCCTCGCGACGTTCTGGCCGTACAACCTCACGCCGTCGCTCAAGAACTACGACTTCGACAACATGGACGGTGGCGGCTGGGCGAGCTACGGCAACTCGCTGACGCTCGCGGCCCTCACCGCGGTGTTCGGCGCCGCCATCATCTTCACCGGCGCCTACGCGATCGAGAAGACGCCGCGCTTCGGCGCCGGCCGCGCCGTCGGCCAGTTGCTGGCGCTGCTGCCGCTCGCCGTGCCCGGCCTGGTGCTCGGCCTCGGCTACATCTTCTTCTTCAACGATCCGGCCAATCCGCTCGGCTTCCTCTACGGCGGCATGGCGATCCTGGTGATCTGCACGATCTCGCACTTCTACTCGGTCGCGCACCTCACCGCGACGACGGCGCTGAAGCAGATCGACCCGGAGTTCGAGACCGTCTCTGCGTCGCTGAAGGTGCCGGTGTGGCGGACGTTCGCCGTCGTCACCGTGCCGGTCTGCCTGCCGGCGATCCTCGACATCGCCATCTATCTGTTCGTCAACGCAATGACGACGGTGTCGGCGCTGGTGTTCCTGTATTCTCCTGACACGACGCTCGCGGCGATCGCGGTGCTCAACATGGATGACGCCGGCGATATCGCGCCGGCGGCGGCGATGGCGACGATGATCCTCCTCACCTCGGCGGCGGTGCGCATTGCCTACACGGTGCTGACGCGCGGTCTGCTCGGCCGCGCCCAGGCGTGGCGTCGCCGGTGAGCGGACCGGCGTTCGACCTCGCCGTCGTCGGGGCCGGCATCTGCGGCCTCGCCCATGCGCTGGCGGCCGTGCGGCGCGGGCTATCGGTCGTCGTCATCGACCGCGACGCCCGCGCCAACGGCGCCTCGGTGCGCAATTTCGGCTTCGTCACCGTCACCGGCCAGGAGCGCGGCACGACGTGGCGGCGGGCGATGCGCTCGCGCGACGTCTGGGCCGAGATCGCCGGCCCGGCGGGCATCGCCGTCGAGCACCGCGGCCTCGCCGTCGTCGCGCGACGCGCGGAGGCCCGCGCGGTGCTCGAGGCTTTCCTGCGGACGGAAATGGGCGAAGGGTGCGATCTCCTCGACGCGGCGGAAGCGGCGGTGCGCCTGCCGGTCCTCTCCGGCGAACCGATCGCCGCCGTCTTGTGGAGCCCGCACGAACTGCGCGTCGAATCCCGCACGGCCATCCCGAAGCTCGCGGCTTTTCTCGCCGACCATCACGGCGTCGTCTTCCGGCGCGGCACCGCCGTTGTCGGCGTCGCGCCGCCGGTGGTCGAGACCAGCACGGGCACGGTGACGGCCGAGCGCGTCGTCGTCTGCCCGGGCGACGACCTCATCTCGCTCTATCCCGACCGGCTCGCCGCCTACGAACTCACGCGCTGCAAGCTGCACATGCTGCGCGTCGCGCCACCGACGCCGGACTTCCGCCTGCCGGCAGCGGTGATGTCCGACCTCGGGCTCGTCCGCTATCTCGGCTATGCGGTTCTGCCCGAGGCGGCGGCGCTGAAGGCCCGGCTTTCGGCCGAGCAGCCCGATGCGCTGGCGAACGGCGTCCACCTGATCGCCGTGCAGAGCGCCGACGGCTCGCTAGTGGTCGGCGATTCCCACCACTACGACGCGACGCCCGACCCGTTCGCGCCGCAGGCGGTGGACGACATCATCCTCGACGAGCTCAAGGCTGTGCTGGCGATCCCGGCGCCGGTGGTGACCGAGCGGTGGACCGGCACCTACGCCTCGGCCGCCGACCGGACGATGCTGGTCGATGCGCCGCATCCGCGCGTGCGCCTGGTCGTCATCACATCGGGCACGGGGGCGAGCACCTCGTTCGCCATCGCCGAGGAAGTTGTGGACGACCTCTTCGGCGCCGTTGCGCCGGCGACAACGGAGATTGCCTCGTGACGCTCGCTTTCCGGCATCTGAAGGCCGTCGTGTTCGACTGGGCGGGGACGATGGTCGACCACGGCTCGCTCGCGCCGATGGGCGTCTTCGTCGAGGCGTTCGCCGAGTTCGGCGTGACGCTCGCGATCGACGAAGCGCGCGGGCCGATGGGGATGGCGAAGCGCCCCCACATCGCCGCGCTGATGACGCTGCCGCGCGTCGCGGCGGAGTGGCGGCAGGTGCACGGTCGCGCGCCCTCTGAGGCGGACATCGACGCCCTCTACGCCGTCTTCGTCCCGAAGAACAAGGCGGTTGCCGCCCGCTACGCCGACCTCGTTCCGGGCGCGGCCGATGTCGCTGCAGCATTGCAGGCGGCCGGCGTGAAGCTCGGCTCCACCACCGGCTACACCCACGACATCATGGCCGAGATCACCCCCGTCGCCGCGGCCCAGGGCTACCGGCCCGATGCGCTTGTCTGCACCGGCGACACGCCAACCGGCCGCCCGAGCCCGCTGATGCTGTGGAAGGCGCTCGTCGACATGGACGTCTGGCCGGCGTCTTCGTGCGTCAAGGTCGACGACACCGAGGTCGGCATCGCCGAGGGCCTGAACGCCGGCGCCTGGACCGTCGGTGTCGCCGTCACCGGCAACGTCTTCGGCCTGTCGCTCGACGAGACACGGGCGCTTGCGCCGGCCGCCTTCGCTGCCCGCCGGGACGTCGCCCACAACCGCCTGCTCGCCGCCGGCGCCCACGCCGTCATCGACGGCGTCGCCGACCTGCTGCCGGTGCTCTACGAGATCGAGGGCCGGATGGCGCGCGGCGAGCGGCCATAGCGGAACGGGACACCCACGTCGCCGCGCCTCACGCGTCTCCCGGAACGCCGAACGACGGTGCGGCCGTCGGGTCCAGGGCGCGCGTCACATAGGCGTCGGCCTGGGGCCGGTAGACCTCCCACGCGCGGGTCAACGCGGCGACGGGACAACCGTCGTCGAGCCAGTCGATGCGCAGGTCCGCATAGGGCCAGCTCGTCCGATCCACGACCAGCAGACCGGCCGAGCGGACGGGTCCCGCCTCGCCCCCGGTGGCGATCGCCGCCCGCATCGCCGCGATCAGGCGGTCGCCGAGCGGTCCGGCGGCGGCCGCGAAGGCGGCGACCATGGCGGCGGGCACGCTTTCGCTGGCGAGCAGGTTTCCCCCGGCCGCGCAGTCGCTCCCCTCCGCGGCCGCCCAGATGCCGAGCGCCTTCGCACCGGAGTGGACGGCCGTCCGCCCGCCGGCATCGACGGCGAGCAACTGGCGGTAGTCGGGGAAGCCGTCGGCGTCGCGCGCCGCGGCGACCGCCGTCGCGGCACTCGCCCCGGCCGCCAGGCGGTCGAGCATCAGCGGGCCGAGGGCCGGATTCGTGACGTTCTGCGTCGCCACCGCGCCGAGACCTGCGCGAGCATGAGCGCAGCGCGCCGCGACCGCGGGTGACGACGAGGAGATGGCGACGCCGAACTGGCCGGAGCGCACACAGCGTGCGACGATGGAAAAGGTCATCCGTTCTCCCGATGGGCCATTTGCAACCGCCTCGGCCGGCTGCCGCCCGTGAACCGCGGTCGGCCGCGACGCGATGCAAGCGCCGCTGCCTCCGTCGAAGCTGGTCTCAGTCCGGGATCATCGCCGTGGCGTCGATCTCCACCAGCCATTCCGGCCGGGCGAGGCAGGTGACGACGATGCCTGTCGAGACCGGATGCACACCCTTGATGTATTCGCCCATGGTCCGGTAGACGGCCTCGCGGTGGCGGACGTCGGTCAGGTAGACCACCACCTTGCACAGGTGCTCCATCCGGCCGCCGGCCTCCTCGATCAGCTGCCGGATGTTCTGCATCACCTTGTGGGTCTGCGCGACCGGATCATGGCTGTCGAGGTTCTTGGCGCTGTCGAGGTCCTGCGGGCACTGGCCGCGCAGGAAGATCATCGTGCCGCGCGCCACCACCGCCTGGCAGAGGTCGTTGTCGAGCTTCTGCTCCGGATAGGTGTCCTTGGTGTTGAACTTGCGGATGCGGGTGTGGGCCATCGGGCGTCCTCGATTTTACGACTGTTCGCGATCAGGGCGCGGTCGGCGCGAGGCGCAGCTCCGCCGGCCTGTAGGCGAAGTAGCTCCGCTTCCGGGCGATGTGGTCGGCGACGGCACGCGCATCGTGCCAGACGCCCCAGATGAAGGACGAGCCGCGTCTCGTCTGCCAGGGCAGGCCGAGGAAGTAGATTCCGGGCTCGGCGCCGACACCGCGCTGGTGCTTCGGGCGGCCCTCGGCGTCGACCACGTCGAGCTTCAGCCAGGAAAAGTCGGAGGAATAGCCCGTCGCCCAGATCACCGTCGTGATGCCGGCGGCGGCGAGGTCGAGTTCACGGATCGGCTCGCGGACACACGCGGGGTCCGGGGGGATTTCGCGGGCCGCCGGCTCCTCGGGCAGGTCGAGCCCGTTGCGGGCGACGTAGGCGTCGGCCTCGTCCAGCAAAGCGAGATAGTCGGCGTCGCCCTTGGCGAGGTTGCGGGCGAGATCCGGCGCCAGGGCGATCCTGCCGTCGTGCCAGGCCTCGGTCCGGCCGAGGAGGGTGATCCCATCGGCAGCGAAGCGGCGGAAATCGACGGTGCGCCCGCCGTGGGCGCCGCTGACGGCGATCGTCGTGTGCTCGACACCCGGCACCACCTCGGCATCCCACTTGTTGAGGACGCCGAGCCACCAGCAGAAGTCCTGGCCGCGGTACCAGCGCGGCGGCCGACCGTGCGGGCCGACCGAGAGATACACCTGCCGACCGGACTCCTGCAGCTCCTGAGCGATCTGGGCGCCGGAGGAGCCGGAGCCGACGACGAGCACCGCGCCGGCGGGAAGCTGATCCGGGTTGCGGTAGGCGGCGGAATGGATCTGGAGGATCCCGGCGGTGTCCGGGATGAGCCGCGGGACCACCGGGGTCTGGAAGGCGCCGGTGGCGGCGATCACCGAGCCGGCCTCGTAGGCGCCGGCCGACGTCTCCACCCGGAAGCCGGGGCGGCCGGCGCGCCGCGTCACCGACTGCACCTCGACGCCGGTGCGGATCGGGGCGGCGATCTTCCCGGCATAGGCGACGAAGTAGTCGGCCACCTCCTCCTTGCCGGGGAAGCCGTCTGCGGCACTGGCAAACTCCATGTTCGGGAAGCGGTCGTGCCAGGCGGGGCCGTTGGCGACCAGCGAATCCCAACGGCCGCTTCGCCAGCGCTCGGCGATCCGGTCGCGTTCGAGGACGACGTGGTCGATGCCGTAGCCACGGAGATGTTCGCTCGCGGCTATGCCTGCCTGGCCGGCGCCGACCACCAGGACGGAGACGTGTTCTACGGACATGATTCTGCCCCCTCCCCGGCCGTCGCGGGCCGTGCCGGCCGCCTCGCTCCAATCCTCATGGCGCAAGCTCCGCCAGTTCGCGCCGGAACGGCAAGGCGTCGCCGATATCGGGCGCGTCGAGCTCCTCGGCGTAGCGCCGCCCCGCATAGGTCGCCCAGGCGATCGGACCGGGGGCGGCTGCGTCACCGATCACCTTCAGCGACTGGATGCCGGCCGCGGCCCAGTCGCGCTCGCGGAGCTCGAGATAAAGCGCGTCGTTCGGGGTGCGGCTCGTGACGAGCACCACCGCCTCCGCCGGCACCGACGTGCGGGCACCGGTCCAGGTGCAGCCGAGGGTCACCTCGCCGGCACCGATCACTTCGGGCGCCTTGCTGGGCACCACGTCGATCCCGAGCGATAGCAGCCGACGCATGATCACCCCCTGCTCCAGCGTGTTCTCCGTCCACTCGGCCACCTTCGTCGCCGGCGTGATGAAGGCGACCCGGCAGCCGCGGGCGGCCAACACCTCGGCGATCACCGAGCCCATGTAGAAGTGGTCGTCGTCATAGAGCAGCACGCGCCCGCCCACGGGACCGCCACCGGCCATCACGTCGTCCGGCGTGAACAGGGGCATCGCCGGATCGGTCGGGATCGGCGCGAGGTGCAGGCGCGCCACCACGTCCCGACGCCAGGTCGACCCGGTGGCGATGGCGACGTGCTCGAAGCCCATGTCGAGCACTTCGTCGGCGGTGAGCCGGCTGTCGAGATAGGTCTCGACGTTCGCCATCGGCGCGATCTGGCCGGTGCGGAAATCGGCGACGCGGCCCCAGGCGGAGAGGCCGGGCAGCTGGCGTTCGCGCTCCACGCGGCCGCCGAGCGTCGTCGTCGCCTCGGCGAGCGCAACGCGGTAGCCGCGCTTGCCGAGTTGCAGCGCCGCCTCGAGCCCGGTCGGCCCGGCGCCGACGATCAGCACCGACTCGGACGGCCCCTTCGGACGCGCGCGCTCCGGGTGCCAGCCCTTGCGCCACTCCTCCATGAAGGCGGTGTTCTGGGTGCAGCGGCTGATGGCGCCGGTCATGTCGCCGCTGACGCAGATGTTGCAGCCGATGCACTCGCGGATGTCGTCGAAGCGCCCCTCCTCGATCTTGCGCGGCAGGAACGGGTCGGCAATCGAGGGCCGCGCCGCGCCGATGAAGTCGAGGATGCCCTGGCGCACCTGCCGCACCATCGCGTCCGCCGAGGTGAAGCGGCCGACGCCCACCACTGGCTTCGGCGTCAGCGCCTTGATGCCGGCGACGAGATCCTCCTGCGCCCCCTCCCCCACGAAGCGCGAGGTACCGGAGCAGTTCTCCCAGGTGCCGTGGGCGAGGTCCCACAGGTCCGGCAGATCGGCGTTGAGCGCGATGAACTCGCGCAGCTCCGCATTCGACAGGCCGAGCGTGCCCTCCTCGTGCAGCGACAGCCGCAGCGTGATCGCCATCTCGTCGCGCGTTTCCTCGCGCAGCTCGGCGATCACCTCGCGGACGAAGCGCGAGCGGTTGTCGAGGCTGCCGCCGTATTCGTCGCCGCGCTGGTTGGTGGCGCGCGACAGGAAGTGCTGGAAGATGCCGAAGCCGTGGGCGCCGTAGAGGCAGACGAGGTCGAAGCCGGCGGTGCGCGCCCGCCGCACGGCGTTGCAGAACCAGCGGCGGATGTTGCGGATGTCGTCGCGGTCGACCGTGCGCGCCTGGACCGGATCGGCGGTGAAGGTGAGGATCGGCCCGCCCGTCACGGCGAGCGGCACCTCGCGGCTGTAGAGGTTCGGCCCGTTGATGCCGGAATAGGCGAGCTGGATGCCGGCGAGTGCACCGTGAGACTTCATGGCGTCGGCCATGCGGGCGAGCGCCGGGATCTCGCGATCGTCCCACAGGCGCTGCTCGATGAAGGGCGTGATCTCCGAGGTCTGGTGGATCTCGGTCTGCTCGGTGAAGATGACGCCCCAGCCGCCCTCCGCCTTGGTGCGGCGCATCTCGGCCACCGCCGAGGGGTCGCGGTAGCCGCCGCCATTGCAGTGCGGCACCTGGTAGAAGCGGTTCTTGGCGAGCTTCGGCCCGATGCGCACCGGCTCGAAGAGGACGTCGTAACGGGCGGGACGGGCGTTCGTGTCCATGGCTCACTCGACGGGTCGGTAATCGCGGCCTTGTGTCGACAGGCGCGCGGGATCGGCGGGCAGCAGGTCGGCGATGAGCAGCGCCGGCCCGGGGCCGGCCTGCGCCAGGACGGTGGCGTCCGCCGAGACGAGGCAGGAGCCGCCGGTGTAGGTGAGGTCGCCCTCGCTGCCGCAATGGTTGGCGTAGGCGATCGCGACGCCGTGGATAACGGCCTGCGCCGGCACCGTCACCGACGGCACGTGCGTGAACGGCTGCATGTTCGCCGTCGGGCAGAGGACGAGCTGGACGCCGCGGTCGGCGAGCGTTCTCAACAGCTGCGGGAACTCGACGTCGTAGCAGATCAACAGCGCCGTGCTGGTGCCGTCGAGGTCGAAGGTCACCAGCCGGTCGCCTGGTACGAAGAAGTGCTTCTCCCGGGCGCCGTAGAGCTGCGTCTTGCGGTAGAGCGCCAGCCGCCGCCCGTCGGCGCCCCAGGCCATCGCGGTGTTGTAAAGCGCCTCGCCGTCGCGCTCGGCGACGCCGACGGCCAGCGCGCAGCCGGCTTTCGCGGCGAGCGGGCCGAGCACGTCGTCCCAGCCGTCCGCCGTGCGCGCGCCGACGCCCGGGTCGGCGACGTTGTAGCCCGGCAGGAAGAGCTCCGGGAACAGCGCCACCTGCGCCCCCCGCGCCGCCGCAGCCGTGAGCGACGACGTCAGGGACGCAAGGGCCCGTTCCGTCGCCCCGGCGGGCGACGGATCCTGCACGACAGCGATGCGCATCGGTGTGGCTCTTGTCTCGACTTTACTTCTTCAGGTTCAGCCAGATGGCGTCGTAGAGCTTCTGAGTCTCCTGGTCGCAGGCTTCGACGAAGTCGAACTTCATGCTGGCCGGCGGATTGTTCTCGGGGCTGTTCTTGATCGCGTCGTCGAGGAACGGCTCGACGCCCTTCACCCCGGCGGTGTAGGCGGCGTAGTTGGTGAGCGCCGCAGCGTTCTCCGGCACGAGCAGGAAGTTCATGAACTTCAGCGCGTTCTCGCGGTTCGGCGCATCCTTCAGGAGAACGACGTTGTCCATCCAGACGACGGCGCCTTCCTTCGGGTAGGCATATTCGATGTTCGCACCCTCGGCGCGGGCCTTCGAGGAGAAGCCGTTGTAGATCATGCCGGCGGCGGCATCGCCGGAGACCAGCACGTCCTTGGCGGTGTCGGAGCCGAAGGAGGCCCAGGAGGGCTTCGCCTTCAGCAGCATGTCGTTCAGCGCCTTCAGCTGCGCCCGGTCGGTCGTGCACTGCGGGATGCCGAGGTACATGGAGCCGAGGGCGAGCACCTCGCCCTGGCTGTCAAGGACGTTGATGCGGCCCTTCAGCTCCTCCGGCGGGTCGAAGATGATGGCGAGCGAGCCGATGTCGCCCTTGTAGACGTCGCGGTTCACCGAGAACGCGGTGGAGCCCCACTGGTAGGGGATCGAATGGGTGCGGCCCGGATCGAACGGCACGTCGGCCCATTCCGCCTCGATGTTGGCGAAGTTCGACAGCTCCTCGGGCTTGAAGCTGTCGAGGAGGCCCTGATCGGCCATGATCTTGACCATGTAGTCGCCGGGCATCGCCACGTCGTACTGGCCGAGCTTGCCGGCCTTCAGGCTCGCGAGCAATGCCTCGTTGGACTCGTAGGTGTCCATCGTCACCTTGACGCCGGTCTCGCTCGTGAACTTGTCGAGGAGCGGCTGCGGCATGTACTCGAAGAAATTGTAGATCTTCAGTTCACCGTCGGCGAAGGCGGGGGAGACGAACAGCGTCGTGGCCAGGAGGGCGGTGGCGAGAAGCGATTTCTTCATCTGAGTTCTCCTTTGGATCAACGGGTCTTCTGCCCGATGCGGTTGGCGAGATAGCTGAGGGTGACGAAAACGACGGAGACCATGAGCATCAGCGTCGAGATCGCCATGATGTTCGGCTTGATGCCCTGCTTCACTGATCCGAAGATCGCGGTGGGCAGCGTCTCCATGCCAGCACCCTTGACGAAGTTGGTGATGATGAAGTCGTCGAGGCTGATGATGAAGGCGAGCAGCCAGCCGGAGATGATGCCCGGCATCATCAGGGGCAGCAGGATCAGCCGGAACGCCTGCCAGCGCGAGGCGTAGAGGTCGCGGGCGGCGAGCTCGTAGCTCTCCTCGATCCCCTGCATGCGGGCGGCGATCGGCAGGTAGGCGAAGGGGATGCAGAAGGTGATGTGGGCGACGAGGATGGTGCCGTAGCCGGTGCGCACGCCGATCGCCGTGAAGAACACCAGCGTCGCCACCGCGGTGACGATCTCCGGCACCATCAGCGGCAGGCTGATCAGCGCGTAGGAAGCCTGGCGTCCGTGGAAGCGCCCGCCGCGGATCATCGCGACGGCCGCCGCCAGGGCGATGACTGTCGCCGCCGTCGAGGCGAGCGCGGCGATGGAGAGCGAGTTCCAGGCCGCCGCCCGGAAGATCGGCGCCTCCGGGCCGGTGAAGACGTCGGCGTACCAGCGCAGCGAGAAGCCGGCCCAGTTGGTGATCGAACGGTCGTCGTTGAAGGAGTAGACCGCGATCACCGCCAGCGGCACGTAGAGGATCGTCAGGCAAAGCGCCGTCGTTAGCCCGAAGCCGGCATAGCGGCGCATGTCGGTCCGGGCCGCCATCAGCGCCGCCCCCGCCCGGCGGCGCGCGCCTGCCACAGGAGCACGAGCAGCACGAGCGACATCAGGATCATTGCGACCGCGCCGCCGAACGGCCAGTTGCCCATGCTGCCGCGGAACTGCTCGTCGATCAGCGAGCCGATCATGTAGGTCTTGGCGCCGCCGAGGAGGTCGGGCGCCAGGAAGGCGCCGAGCGAGGGCACGAAGACGAGGATGCAGCCCGCGACGATGCCGGGCTTCACCACCGGCAGGACGATCTCGCGTAGCGTCGTCCACGGGCCGGCATAGAGGTCGCGCGCGGCTTCCGAGAGGGCGAAGTTGTAGCGCTCCACCGCCGCGTAGATCGGCAGCACCATGAACGGCAGATAGCTGTAGAAGAGCCCGAGTTGCACCGCCACGTCGGTGTTGATGATGCGCAGTGGCGCGTCGATCACCCCGATCGCCAGCAGGCCCTCGTTGAGCGGCCCCTGGTCCCGCAGCAGGAAGCGCAGCGACACGGTGCGGATCAAGAGGTTCACCCAGTAGGGCACCGTGATTAGGAACACCCAGAGCGCCCGGTGGCGCGGGCTGCGGGTGGCGATGAACCAGGCGGTCGGGAAGCCGATCAGCAGGCACAGCAGCGTCGCCAGCGCCGCCTGCCAGATCGAGCGCCAGAAAATGGCGATGTAGGTCCACTCGATCTGCGGCGGCTCGTCGCCGAACAGGCCGCGGGTGACGAAGAACTGGTCGTAGGCGGCGAGGCTGAACTCCCAGACGACGCCGCCGCGGAAGTCCTTGGTGAGGACCGAATAGACGCCCATCAGCACGACCGGCACGAGCAGGAACGTGCCGATCACCAGCCACGTCGGCAGCATCAGCGGCACGGCGAGCGACCGCCATCCCGTCGCCAAAGAGCCGGATGCGTGGGGCGCGGCGGCCATCAGTCGAGGAGCAGGCGCGCGGCGCCCGCCTCCACGGTGAGCCCGACTTCGGCACCCGCCGCCGGCAGTTCATTGCGGCTGGAATTCTGCAGCCGCGTGATGATCGGCGTGCCGTCGGCAAGCCGCGCCAGAAGCTGCAGATCCGTGCCGAGATAGATCACCCGCTCGACCCGCGCAGTGAGGTCGGCGTCTGCGGTGGCGAGCGACAGGCGCTCCGGCCGGATCGAGACGTGGTGGGCGCCCGGCGCCAGCCCCTCGACCGCGTCGGTGGTGAGCACGTGGCCGCCCGGCAGGGTGATCCGGGCCCGGCCGTCGGCAACGGCGTCGACCATCACCGGCAGCACGTTCGTCTCGCCGATGAAGTCGGCGACGAAGCGGTTCACCGGCGCCTCATAGATCGTCCTGGGATCGCCGACCTGCTGCACCTGCCCGTTCGACATCACCGCGATGCGGTCGGACATCGCGAGCGCTTCCTCCTGGTCGTGCGTCACGAACACGAAGGTGATGCCCGTCGTCTCCTGCAGCTGCTTCAGCTCCACCCGCATCGCCTGGCGGAGCTTCAGGTCGAGCGCCGACAGCGGCTCGTCGAGGAGCAGCACGCGCGGCCGCGGCGCGAGTGCCCGGGCGAGCGCGACGCGCTGCTGCTGGCCGCCGGAGAGCTGCGTCGGCAGCCGGTCGGCGAAGTCGGAGAGGTGGACGAGTTCGAGCATCTCGGCGGCGCGGGCACGACGCTCGGCCGGCGCGACACCCTGCATCCTGAGGCCGAATCCGACGTTGTCGCGCACCGTCATGTGTGGGAACAGGGCGTACTGCTGGAACACCGTGTTGACCGGCCGCTTCTCCGGCGGCAACGCGGCGATGTTCTCGCCGTAGAGCGCGATCTCACCGGCCGTCACGTCCTCGAAGCCGGCGATGGTGCGCAGCAGCGTCGTCTTTCCGCAGCCGGACGGCCCGAGCAGGGTGAAGAACTCATTGTCGGCGATCGATAGGGAGACGCCCTTCAGTGCCTCGAAGGCGCCATAGCGCTTGACGACCCGGTCGATGCCGATGGCTTGCCGCATCACGCTCCCGCCGATGTCCAGGGCAGCTTGCCCGCACGGACATTTCATACCCCTGCCACCTCGGATTCACGGTAAAACCGGCCGGCGACAGGGGTATATAACCCCAAGGGGGTATGTTGGAAGGACTGCCCAACACGGCCGAAGTGGCACTGGCGGATGCGATCCGTCTCGCCGGCAATCTGGGCTTCGAGGCTGCGCTCACCCGCTTCCTGCGCCGCAGTATTTCCTGCAACAACGTCGTGTTCATCGTGTATCGGCGATCGGCGACACCGGATATCCTGTATTCGCAGGCCGACGCCCCCATCGTCTTCAAGGATCTCTACCGGGTCTACGTGCCGGGAGCCTATCTGCTCGACCCCTATCACGACCTCCATCTCAACCGGATATCCCCGGGAGCCTATCGCCTCCTCGACATCGCGCCAGACCAGTTTCAGCGTAGCCAGTACTATCTCGATTACTATCGACAGACGACGCTGATCGACGAACTGACGTTTGTCAGCTATCCCGATGACGACAGCACGCTGAACATCTGCCTCGGCCGCGACGCCTCGACGCCGCGCCTGTTCGGGACCGAGGCGCGCGAGACGGCGGTGCGGATCGCCCCCGTGGTCTCGGCCTTGGCCCACCGCCATTTTTCGCAGTTCAGTCGTCCGGCCCCGGTCACCGGGCCGGCACCGCATCAGGCCGACGAACCCGTCGCGCGCCTGCGCCGCGTTCTGGCGGAGCGCCACGGCATCCGTCTCTCGCACCGCCAGGCGCAGGTGTCGCTGCTCATCCTGCAGGGCCACTCGTCCGTGTCGATCGGATTGCGGCTCGGGGTGGCGGCGCAGACGGTGAAGGTGTTCAGGCGGCAGATCTACGCACGCTGCGGGCTGAGTTCACAGGCGGAACTCTTCGCCCTGCTGCTGCCACTCCTGATCGGCGCGGAAGCATGATCCGGCGACGCGGTGGCGGTGTGCGGGGCGTCGCTTTGTTGCCGCGATAGGCCCGCCGCCCTGCCGGGGGCGAGGGTTGGCGACGGTCTCGAGACCCGTAAGGTCGAGGTGCGATACTTCCACACGGCGTATTCGCGCGCCCGGGTTTCGGCGTCCCCGCCGACGAAGACGGCGAGTTGGGCGGTGCCGCTCGCACCGTAGTCGACCGCCTCGACGCGCCGCGCCGCCGCGAGATGGGTGATGGTTGCTGCCGACATGGACTGTCCTCCCGTTGCCTCGCAAAACCGCCGGAACGGCAAAAAGTCCCCCCGGCTCAGTGACTTGCCGGGGACGTGGCCGACCGCCACGATCGGCGGCGCGACTGTAGGGCCGCCGTCATCGCGCGGTGCGGAGATGGGACCGAGACGATCCTACGGAACGAGCACGATGTTGCCGACGAGCGTCCGGGATTCCATCAGCGCGTGGGCCTCGGCCGCCTTCTCGAGGGGCAGTCGCGCCGCGATCGGCGGAGCAATTTCGCCCTTCGCGAGGAGCGACAGGAGATGGCGCAGCGCGCTCCGGCGGACCTCGTCGTCGCCATCGAAGGCGTGCATGGTGAAGAGCCGGAAGCCAGGGTTGCGGGTCTGGTGGCGGAACATCGCCTCGTAGATGTCCTCCTGTCTCCGACCCGCCAAACGCCCGTAAGAGACGACGAGGCCGAAGCGGGCGAGCGCCCCGAACATGCGCGCCAGCGTCTCGCCGCCAATCGGGTCGAGCACGAGGTCGACGCCGTTGCCCGCCGTTGCGGCGAGGATGCCGTCCACCACGTCCTCTTCGGAGGTGACGATCACCGCGTCCGCGCCCAGCCTGGCGACGGCCGCCGCCTTGGCGGCGCTGCCGACGCCGGCGATCACCCGCTGGCCGGCTCGATGGGCGAGTTCGACGAGGGCGTTGCCGATCCCCCCGGATGCGGCGGCAACGTAGACGGAGCGGACCGTCGCCCCGCGGGCCGCCTCGGTCAACAACAGGTGTGCCACCTGGTAGTTGGCGAGGCAGGCGGCTGCGGCTGCGTCGCACCCCGGCGAAACCGGATAGGTGGCGGCGATCGGCACCGCGACGTACTCGGCATAGCAGCCGCCGCGCGTCGCCAGATCCCGGGCGCTGACGACGACGCGGTCGCCGGGAGCAAGCCCCGTCACCCCCTCCCCCACGTCGCTGACGACGCCGCACATCTCGATTCCGGGGATCGTCGGCAGCGGCGGCATCCAGGGGTATTCGCCCTTGCGGATCAGCACGTCCGGTCGGTTCACGCCAATCGCCTCGGCGCGCACCAGGACTTCGCCGGGCCCTGGTCGCGGCGTCGGCACCTCCGTCCACTCGAGGACCGAGGGGCCGCCCGTCTCCCGGATGAGGATGGCCTTCATGCCGGTCCCGCCGTCCATGACCGCCGCACGTCGAGGACGAGGATGGGTTGCCGATCGTCGACGCGGTCAGGGGCAAGCCGCATGAGGTGGCTCCGCAGGTTCGAGGCGTGGGTCAAAGTGTGCCGTCGCCGGCCGCCGGTGGCGTCTCGACGAAGGTGGTGAACTCGGCGGGGTCCGCCCGTGTCGAGCGGAAGCTGTTCACCGGCTGCTCGCGGTCGCCGTAGCCGACCGCGACGACGCAATAGAGGATGTCGCTGTCCGGGATGCCGAGATAGGCGAAGAGCGGCTTCTGCACGCGCGACCACGACTGCTGTGGGCAGGTGTCGAGGCCGTAGCCCCGCGCCAGGATCATCAGGGTCGCGACGAACAGGCCGAGGTCGGCCCACTGCGCCTCGCCGAAGCGGCGCTCCATCGTCACGAACACCGCGGCGGGGGCGCCGAACAGCGCGAAGTTGCGCTTGTACTGGCCGAGGCGGGCTTGCGCATCGGTGCGCGGGATGCCGAGCGCGCCGTAGAGCTCCGCGCCGTGGTGCTCCTTGCGCTCCAGATAGGGCTCCCAGAGATCGGGCGGAACGAAGGGATATTCGGCGGGCGTGTGGCGGGGATCGCGACCCTCAACGTCGGCGGCGACGATCGCCTTCAGCTCCCGCAAGGCCTCCCCGGTGACGATGTGGAGCCGCCAGGGCTGCAGGTTGCTGCCGGACGCCGAGCGGCCTGATCGCGCGATGAGATCACGCAGCGTCTCGGACGGCACCGGACGGTCTAGGAAGGCGCGGCAGGCGAGCCGCGTGTCGACGGCGTCGAAGACATGCATGTGGGGGTTCCGTCGGCGGCGGGCGGGTGACCGGGTTGTCAGCCCATCAGGTCTTTGGCGGAGAGATGCTCGACCTCCTCGTCGCTCCCCGCGAAGGTACGGGTGACCGTGGCGGACGAGTAGATCCAGAGAATGCGCATCGGGGCGTCGCCGGTGTTGCGGAAGGCGTGCACCCGGCCGGCGGCGATGTAGGTGCTGTCGTAGGGCCGCAGCGGCGTCACCCGCCCGTCGACCTCCACCTCCCCTTCCCCCTCCAGCAGCGTCACCTGCTCGTCGCAGTTGTGGTGGTGCAGAGGGGCGCCCTTCCCCTTCGGGTAGACGCTCATGCCGGTTGTGAAGCGAACGTCCGGGCGGATGTGATGGGTCATCAGGGGCGTGGTGAGGATGCCACCGCCGCGGGCGATGGTGCGGATCTCGTCTACCTTCAGGATAGTCGCGTTCGTCATCGTCGTCCCGTCGTTGGGTGTCGTCATGGCCGCGTCCGTGCGGTCTTCCGGACCGCTTCCAGCGACGGCTGCATGTGCCGGCTGCAGAGTTCGCCGAGACCCGCCCGGTCACCCTCGGCGAGACAGGCGATCATCGCCTCGTGGTCGGCGTGCGAGCGGGCCGCGAGGGCCGGGACGCCGATCGCGTAGCCGTGCACGAGAGCCGACTTCTCCCAATGCTGCTCGATCGCAGCCGCCAGGAAGGGATTTCCGCAGGCCCCGAACAGCGTCCGGTGGAAGGCGGCGTTCGCCTCCGCCACGGCGTCGAGTTCGCCGCGCGCGAGGCACTCCGCATAGGTGCGGTTGATCGTGGTGAGCTCGTCGAGAAGAGACCGGGAGGCCGGGAGCAGCATGCGGGCGATCGCCGCCCGCTGCAGGGTCTCGCGAACCTCGTAGAGCTGCTCGATCTGCGATGGATCGTAGTCCGAGACGACGACGCCCCGGTTCGGCCGCCGCTCGACGAGGCCGATCCGCGTCAATTCGTCGAGGGCCGCCCGCACGACGTAGCGTCCGACGGCGAACCGGGCGGCGAGTTCCTCCTCGACCAGGCGCTCGCGCGGCCGCAGCCGGCCGAGCAGCACGTCTCGGCGTAGCGCCTGGAAGACGCGATCCTGCGGCCTCGCCTCCGCCCGGGGCGTGGCAGCGGACGTGGACGGCATCACGGCGGTGGGCTGCGCCGACATCGGCTTCTCCTCGACATCGGGGATGAAGGTGCGGACGCTGGATCATCTCGTCAACAGAATTGTTGACAATTCGGCCCGGCAGATCGACGTTGGGTTTCGCGGGGCGCCAGGCGACGACGGCGATGGCGTCGCAACACGCTGCAAGGTCTCGCATTCCAGAGGAAGATCACGCGCCATGACATTGACGGCGCTCGGCTATGTCGGCCTGCGTACCGACAATCTCGAGGACTGGGCCGACTACGGGACCCGGCTCCTAGGCCTGCAGCTCGTCGAGCGCACGCGCTCCAGCCTCACCTTCCGCATGGACGATCGCAAGCAGAGGGTCGTCGTAGAACACGACGACGTCGCCGCCCCCCACCGCTTCGGCTGGGAGGTCGCCGACGCGGCTGCGCTCGACGCTTTGGCGGCGCGCCTTGACCAGAACGGCATCGTGGTGACGCCTGGTTCGGCTGCGCTCGCGGCACAGCGTCGGGTCGCCGGACTGATCGTCTTCGCCGACCCGCTTGGCAACCGTCTCGAGGTGTTCCACGGTCCCGAGATCGCCGACGAGCCCTTCCGCCCGGGCCGCAACATCTCGGGCTTCCGTACCGGACCGCTGGGCGTGGGCCACGCCGTCCTGACGGTCGCGCGGATCGAGGACGTCATGCCGTTCTACACGGACGTTCTCGGCTTCCGCCTCAGCGACTACGTGCTGTCGCCCTTCCGTGTGTTCTTCTTCCACATCAATGCGCGCCACCACAGCCTCGCCTTCCTGGAGACGGGCAAAGACGGCATCCACCACCTTATGATGGAGACCCTCAGCCTCGACGATCTCGGCCAGGGCTACGACGTCGCGCTGTTGCAGCCGGACCGTATTGCCACGACGCTCGGGCGGCACATCAACGACCACATGACGTCCTTCTACACCTTCTGTCCGTCCGGCTTCATGGTGGAGTGCGGCTGGGGCGGCGCCTCCCTCGATCCGGACAGCTGGGTGCCGCACGAGGTGACCGACGGTCCGAGCCTCTGGGGCCACGAGCGGGCGTGGCTGCCTCCGGAGGGACGCGAGCGCGCCCGCGAGATGCGCCTGGACGCCGCCCGCCGCGGCGTGCGCTATCCGGTCGAGGTGCTGCCGGGCAACCACTCGCTCGCCGCCGACGCCTGCCCCTGGTTCGCCGACGCCAAGCGCCGCGAGGCTGGCAAGGCCTGATTCCAGTCACCCTGCGCGGCGCAGAGCGCGAGCGCGTGGCAGCGTCTCAGCCCGGGCCAACGGTCCTGTCGGGCAGGGCCTGGCCGTCTAGAGTGCAGCCGAAGAAGGCGAGCGAACCGTCCTCGATCCGCCAGGTCGCGCGTGACAGCGCCACCCCGTACAGTTCCACGACGGCACCGCCGACGATCGCCAGGCGGGTGTCCGTGATGCGCCCGCCGCGCAGGACATGACGCCCGCCGAGGTCGCTGCCCGAGAACGGCAGGCGGGCGAGCCCGCCGCCGCTGTCGGCGCGCGAGGCGTTCGCGTCGATCGTGCAGCGCTCGTAGACGTTCAGGCCGGAGCCGATGAGCTGGCGATTGTTGTTGTCCAGGGCATCGGCCGGAAGCGTCCACGACATCGAACAGTCAAGAACCTGGATGGAGCGGCCGCCCTCCCCCTGGTGTCCGTAGCCGCAGGGGCTCTCGTTCTGGAATGCCATCGCCTCGATCGTGACGTCCAGGATGCCCCGCAACTGCATCGAGACGTCCTCGCTGAAATCGGACCGCCCGATGTTGAACCGGCAGTCGCGGATCAGGAGGCCGGTGATCGGAGCGGCGGCAACCTCCGCCTCGGTCGACTTCACGACGGCGTTGACGACGCCGCGACCTGTCGAGCGGATCCGCTCGATGCGGACGCCGCGCGTCGGCTGGTTGGCGGGACCCCACTCGTGCGAGACGTCACAGGCCTTGCTGTTCGGGCACTGCAGGTCCGAGTCGGTGAAGCTGACGTTCTCGCCGATGATGTCGACGATCGATGCGCGCGTGGTGTCGCGGACCTTGAAGCCGCCGAGGTCGAAGTCGCGGCAGCCGATGACCTTGCCGAGCGAGGCCATGTTCTGCCCCTCCGACCAGGACCGTTCATTTCGCCAGCCGCCGCTGCAGCCGACGAATACCACCTGTTCGCGGGCGCAGGTGTCGGGAACGAGGTAGCAGTCCTCCCGGCGGATGTCGGGGCAGTCGTTGGCGAAGAAGAAGGCACCGTTGCCGGCCAGGGCGGCGAACTGGTTCGGTTCGGGGGCCAGTCCGAGCGCACGCAGGACCGACGTTCGATCCGCGCCGGAGATCCCCCGCCCCGGATTGCCGCGGTGGCCGACGCCGCGAATGCGGACCGTGCCCGTGCAGCGCTCGAATCCGAACACGGGCTTGCGCAGATGGGCGTTGGTGTCGTCGAAGCTGCCGGCCGAACTGCCCCGCAACGTCTCGCCGAGGCTCTCGAAAATCCCGCCGGTCCAGGTGATTGACCCCGGGCAGTCGCGAAAGCCGAGCCCCCAGGGTAGCTGGAACGCCTCGCCATCCGGTCCCGTGACCATGCGGCCGAGGTCGCGGAAGACGACCCCCGGCTCGCACGAGACGGTGACGTTTCCAAGGCCGGTCAGCGCGATGCGACGACTGTCGTAGGCGTAGACACCGGCTGGAAACACGACGGGGCGGCCGGTGCGGGCTCCTTCCTCGATCGCCTGGGCGATGCCGGCGGCCGAATCCGTCCGCCCGCCCGGATCGAGGTCGAACCGAACCGGTCCTGCGACGAGCGCCTCGCTCCTGCCGGGGCGAAAGGCGAGCAGCGCCGCGAGCCCGGCCGTGACCGCCCGGCGCGTCGGCCGCAGCGTTCCGCCGACGGCTCGCGGGGGCAAAGGGTCGGTTCGGGCCTGGCGCATCCATCTCTCCGTCGAACGCCGCGGCGGGCGCACGTCGTCAGCTCAACGGCCATAACGGGGGTTCGGTGCCGATCCTACCCGCCCATCTCTGCCCGGGCCGCCGCGAATTCGGCGGCCAGCCTGTCGACTAGCGCCGCGACCGTGGGCACGTCCTCGATCGCGCCGACGCCCTGCCCGGCGCTCCAGATGTCGCGCCAGGCGGCGACCCCGGACTTCTCGCGGGACCGGTATTCCTTGCTCGAACCAGGCAGCGCCAGCGTCGTCGGATCGAGCCCGGCGGCGAGGATGCTCGGGACGAGATAGTTGCCGGCGACGCCGGTGAACTCCGGCGTGTAGACCACGTCCTTGGCTGCCGCCGCGACGATCATCCGCTTGTAGGGATCGCTCGCCAGCGACTCCTTCGTCGCGATGAAGCGCGTTCCCATGTAGGCGAGGTCGGCGCCCAGCGCGCGGGCCGCCAGGATGCCTCGGCCGCTCGAGATCGCACCGGCGAGCAGGATCGTGCCGGGAAAGATCCGCCGCACCTCCGGCAAGAGCGCGAACGGGCTCATCGCGCCGGCATGTCCGCCGGCGCCGGCGCAGACGAGCACGAGCCCGTCGACACCCGCCTCCGCCGCCTTCTCGGCATGGCGGACAGTGGTGACGTCGTGGAAGACGAGGCCGCCATAGGCGTGCGCGGCCGGCACGATCTCGCCCGGGGCCTGCAGGCTCGTGATGATGATTGGAACCTCATGGCGCAGACACACGTCGGTGTCGTGGACGAGGCGGGCGTTCGCCTTGTTGACGATGAGGTTGACCGCGAACGGTGCCGCGGCTCGGTCCGGATGGTCTCCGTCGAACCGGGCGATACCCTCGCGGATCTGCGCGATCCAGCCCGCCAGGGCGGCTTCCGGCCTCGCGTTCAGCGATGGGAACGACCCGACGATGCCGGCCGTGCATTGCGCGATGACTAGGTCCGGACCGGACACGAGGAACATCGGGGCGCCAACAACGGGAACCGTCAGGCCCGCGAGAGAGACAGGAACTGGCATGCGGGTCGGGTCGCTCCCGGTCGAGGATGAGGTCTGAGTATGGTCGAGGATAGCGCTCCCTCTGCCTGCGGCCAAAGCCGGCGGCGATCGCCTCGCGGGGCTTGACGGCGGGGGGGCGTTGGGACGTTAGCTTGCCGCCATGTCAGCGTCCCCTCCCCCCCGCGCCACAAGCGCGACGCCCGATCCGATCCTCGTCCTCAAAGGCGTCTCCAAAACCTACGCCACCGGGCTGACGGCTCTGAAGTCGGTCGACCTCGCCATCCAGCGCGGCGAGATCTTCGCGCTGCTCGGGCCGAACGGGGCCGGCAAGACGACGCTGATCTCGATCATCTGCGGGCTGGTCAAGCGTTCGACGGGCACCGTCAGCGTCGACGGACTCGACATCGATCGCGACTACCGTGCCGTGCGCTCGAGAATCGGGCTCGTGCCGCAGGAGCTCACCGCCGACGCGTTCGAGACGGTGTGGGCGACGGTGAGTTTCAGCCGCGGGCTGTTCGGCAAGCCGTCCAACCCGGCCCTCATCGAGACGATCCTGCGCCAGCTCTCGCTCTGGGAGAAGCGCGACAGCAAGATCATGACGCTGTCCGGCGGCATGAAGCGGCGCGTCCTCATCGCCAAGGCGCTGTCGCACGAGCCCAACCTCCTGTTCCTCGACGAGCCCTCGGCCGGCGTCGACGTCGAGCTGCGCCGCGACATGTGGGACGTCGTCCGCGGCCTCAGGGATGCCGGCGTCACCATCATCCTGACGACGCACTACCTCGAAGAGGCGGAGGAGATGGCCGACCGCGTCGGCGTCATCGCCAAGGGCGAACTGATCCTCGTCGAGGAGAAGCAGGCGCTGATGACGAAGCTCGGCAAGAAGACGCTGGCGATCCAGCTGTCGACGCCGCTCGCCGCCATTCCGCCGAGCCTCGAGGGCTTTGGGCTGTCGCTCGCCGCCGAGGGCAGCGAGCTCGTCTACACCTACGACACCACCGCCGAGCGCACCGGCGAGCGCACCGGCATCACGCGCCTCCTGCAGGGTCTGGCGGCGGAGGGTCTCGCCTTCCGCGACCTGCGCACCGAGCAGAGCTCGCTCGAGGAGATCTTCGTCAGCCTGGTGCGGGAGGCGTCATGAACATCCACGCCATCAAGGCCATCTACGTCTTCGAGATGGCGCGCGCCATCCGCACGGTCTGGCAGAGCATCGTCGCGCCCGTCATCACCACCTCGCTCTATTTCGTCGTCTTCGGGGCGGCGATCGGGTCGCGGATGGAGGAGATCGACGGCGTTCCCTACGGTGCCTTCATCGTGCCGGGGCTGATCATGCTGACGCTGTTGACGCAGAGCATCGCGAACGCCTCGTTCGGCATCTACTTCCCGCGCTTCACCGGAACGATCTACGAGCTCTTGTCAGCGCCGGTGTCGTTCGTCGAGGTGGTGATCGGCTACGTCGGCGCGGCGGCGACGAAGTCGGTGATCCTCGGGATCATCATCCTGATCACCGCATCGTTCTTCGTGCCGCTCCGGCTCGAGCATCCGCTCTGGATGGTCGGCTTCCTGGTGCTAACCGCCGTCACGTTCAGCCTGTTCGGCTTCATCATCGGCATCTGGGCGGACGGCTTCGAGAAGCTGCAGTTCGTGCCGCTCTTGATCGTCACCCCGCTCACCTTCCTCGGCGGAACCTTCTACTCGATCGACATGCTGCCGCCCGTCTGGCGGACGATCACGCTGTTCAACCCGGTCGTCTACCTGATCAGCGGCTTCCGCTGGAGCTTCACCGGCACGGCGGACGTCGGCATCGAAGTCAGTCTGGTGATGATCCTGATCTTCCTCGCCGTCTGCCATGGCGCGGTCTGGTGGATCTTCAAGACCGGATACCGCCTGAAGAGTTGAGGCTCCCGGCCCGACGCGCTCGCGCTCAGGCGTGAGCGGCGCGGGCGGCGCTGAAGTCGCCGAGGATACGGCGGCCGGAAGCCTCCAGGCGGGACCGCGCCTCGTCGAGACCGCCCGCCAACAGTTTCTTCCCGCGCTTCTTCACCTCGCCGGCGACGAGAACGGTATCGACGTCACGCGGCCCGGCGTGGAGCACCATCGTCGCCGCGAGGTCGCGCGTCGACCACAGGCCGATGTCGCTGGTGTCGACCAGCATGACGTCCGCCTGCTTGCCGGGCGTCAGCGAGCCGACACGGTCGGCCATGCCGGCCATATGGGCTCCGTCGATCGTCGCCCAGGCGAGCGCGTCCCGGCAGGTGATGGTGATGTCCGACAGCGGCGCGCCCTTGGACTTCAGGGAATCGAGGGCATCGGCGTGGCGCTGCGCCTGCAGCGTCATGCGCGTGACGGTGAACATGTCGCTCGCCTGTGCCGTCTCGACGTCCGAGCCGATGGCGACGCGGGACCCGAGGGCGCGCAGGCGCCCCGTCAGCGGCCAGCCGAAGCCCATCTGAAGCTCGACCTCGGCGGTGACGCTGAAGGTGACGCCGGCGTCGACGAGGCGCTTCAGCATGTCGTCGGAGAGGCTGTTGCCGTGGACGATGTTGACCGTGCGATCGAGGTTACCCTCCGCCAGCAGGCGCTCGAAGCCGTCGGGCGTCTTCATCGGCCCGCCGCTGATGTGCATGCTGGCGTTGAGGCCGTGCTCGCGAGCGAGCCGGTGGTCGGCGTCGCAGACCTCGTAGATCGACAGGCCCGGGCCGAGGATGGCGAGCCCGAGCGTGACGCGGGCCGAGCGATCCGACAGCCGGCCCTTGGCGAGACGCTCGACCTCCGAGCGCGGCATCGGCACCTCGCTGAAGTGGCGCTGGCCCTCCTTCGGGTCCGGCTTCGGCGAGCCGTGCAGGAACAGGGCGCGGATGCCGGCGCGCTCCAGCCCGTCAATGGCGGCGTCCGTGTGGTCCGGCGTCGGGTTGTTGTGGCACCAGTCGACGAGGGTCGTCGTCCCCGCCGAGAGCTGCGTGAGGGCTCCGACGTAGTTGGCGATGGCGATGTCGTCGGGACGGAAGTGCGTCGCGAGGCCCGCGTGCACGGCGCGCAGGTATTGCGGGATCGTCCAGTCGGCCGCGAGGCCGCGGATGCCCGTCTGCCACGTGTGCATGTGCGCGTTGACGAAGCCCGGCGCGACGATCATGCCGGCCGCGTCGATCACCCGGGTGCCGGCGCGCGCGTCGAGGGACGGCCCGACCGCGGCGATGCGCTCGCCCTCGATCAGCACGTCACCGACCGCGAGGTCGCCGACGGCGGGATCCATCGACAGGACTGCGCCGCCCTTGATCAGCGTGTGGGTCACCGACGAAGCTCCTCTCAACGGATCATACGAACATCAGGCTGAGCCACGGCACGGCCATCAGCAGGATGGTGACCGCGATCATCACGAAGACGAACGGCACGGCGCCGGAGAAGATCTCGCCGAGCGTGACGAAGTTCGGTGGGAACGAGCCTTTGACGACGAACACCGATATCCCGAACGGTGGCGTGATCAGCCCGATCTCGATCGCCACCACGGAGACGATGCCGAACCAGACGAGGTCTCCGCCGAGCACGCTGACGATCGGGATCGCGATCGGCAGCATGATCAGCATGATCGACGTCGAATCGAGCAGCATCCCGAGGATCAGCACGATGACGAAGTAGATCGCCAGGAAGCCGAACATGCCGAGATCGGAGCCGGACAACAGGCTCGTCATCTCCATCGGCAGCGTCGAGAGCGTCAGCATGCGCGCATAGACGTTGGCGGCGATGATCAGGAAGAGGATGGTCGTCGAGACGTAGCCGGTCTCGAGCACGACGGAGCGCAGCACCGGCCAGGACAGCTTGCGCCGCAGGAACCCGACGATGAAGGCGCAGAACGTGCCGACTGCGCCGGCCTCCGTCGGCGTGAAGAAGCCGGCATAGATGCCGCCCATGACCAGGGCGACGATCGCGACCACCGGCGACAGCCGCCGCACCATCTCGGCGACGGAGAGACGGGTGTCGACGTCGTCGTTCACCTTGCCGACGAAGGCCGGCCAGAAGTGCGCCAGCGCGTAGTTGAGCACGGCGAAGGCGGCGGCGAGGATCAGGCCGGGAACCACGGCGGCGATGAACAGCTTGCCGATCGAGACCTCGGCGATGAGGCCGTAGATGATCAGGAGAAGGCTCGGCGGGATTAGCATGCCGAGCACCGACGAACCGGCGACGACGCCGACGGCGAAACGCTTGGTGTAGCCGTTCTCGATCATCGGCGGCACGGCGATGCGGCTGAACACGGCGGCCGAGGCGATCGACGAGCCGGTGATCGACGCGAAGATGGCATTGGCGCCGACGGTGGCGATGCCGAGGCCGCCCTTCACTTTGCGCAGCAGCGTCACCGCCACGTAGAAGGCGTCGCGCCCGACGTCGGCCTTGTCGAGGATGAGGCCCATCATCACGAACAGCGGCACGACGCCGAACTCGTAGGACTTGATGGCGCCGGCGAAGGTGATGCCGACGGTGTTGTCGGCGACGATGGAATTGTCGCGGGCGAGCCAGATGCCGATGTACGAGAGGCCCAGCAGCGTGAAGGCGATCGGCACCCCGAGCGCGACGCAGGCGAGAAGCCCCGCGAGCGACAGGAAGCCGACGCCGAGCGGCGACAGCCCGGTCTCGAAGTTCACGTAGAGGAACAGCAGGATCGCGGCGGCAAGGGCCAGCGTCGGCAGGCCGTCCTTGACGAGCGACCGCTTTCCCTGGCCCCGGAACGCTCCGAAGATCGGCGCGGCCTTGCCGAAGAGAATGCGGATCGTTTCCGCCAGCGCGACCGCGCAGCCGATGACGACGCCGAGCGAGAACGGCCAGACCGGGATGGTGTAGGCGCCGACGGCGCCGGCGAACTCGTCGGAGACGTAGGACTTCGAGAAGTCGTGCCAGAGCCAGAACAGGCCCTTCGTCAGGATGATCGCGCCGATCAGGTAGCCGACGACGTCGATGACGGCGGCGAACAGCGGACGGTCCTGCGTCCACAGGCCGTGCAGGAAGTCTGCCTTGACCAGCCTGCCCTCGCCGATGCTGGAGCCGAGCTGCAGGAAGACGCACGCGACGATCAGCATCGAGACGATCTCGGTGACGCCGTCGATCGGACGGCTGAAGGCCGCCCGCATGACGATGTCGGCGCAGATCATCAGCATGATGAAGACGATCGCGAACGACGCGACCCAGGACAACGCCTGCGGAATGGCGAAGTAGGAAAGGCGCAGCCAGCCGGCTGCGCCCTCGGTCTTCTCGGTCATCGCGAGTTGCCCTCTGGAACTGCAGTCACTCGACGCGGCGGGCCGCGATGCGCGGCCCGCAGAAGCAATCCAGCCTCAGAGGCCGGCGTCCCAGTCGCGGCCGGGGGTGTCGCCCTGGGCGCGGATCTCGGCCATGAAGTCCTTCATGATCTGCCGGGCCGGAACGCCGCCCTTCTCGTTCGTCTCGACCCAGGTCAGCGCGACGTTCGGCATGGTGTCGATGAACTTCTTGCGCTCCTCCGGCGGCAGCGCGGCGATCGTCGCGCCGGCGTCCTTCATCTGCGTCAACGCAGCCGCGGCGCGCTCCCCGATGAGGCGGGCGTTCTCGAGGCTGTACTCGGCGCCGAGCTCGGTCAGCACCTTCTTCACGTCGTCGGGCAGCGTCTCCCACTTGTCCTTGTTGACGCCGAGGCCGCCGAAGGTCAGCGGACCGGTGTCGACCAGGGTGACGTAGGGGGCGACCTCGTGAATCTTCAGCGGCCAGGCGCCGGTCGCGATCAGCAGCGAGCCGTCGCCGACGCCGGTCTGGAGCTGCGAGTACTGGGCGGGCAGGCCGGTCGCGACGAGGGTCGCATTCGTGCCGGCGAGCCAGGGAGCGGCCGAGGCGGCACCGAGGATCTTCAGCCCGTCAAGATCCTCGAGCTTGGTGATCGGCTTCTTGGTGAACAGGTGATAGCCGTCGGACACGCAGACACCGAGGAAGACGACGTTGTTCGCCTCCCACTCGGCCTTCATCGCCTCGCTCTTCTGGTTGAGCGCGTTCATCACCGCGACGGTCTTGTTGACGTCCGAGGTGGCGAACGGTGTCGAGTACATGATGTTCTGCAGCGGCAGCTTCGCCGGCTCGAACAGGGAGCCGATCCAGCCGATGTCGGTCAGCCCGTCGGACACCGCCTCCAGCGTGTCGTTGAAGCCGTAGAGCGATCCGCCGAACGCCTCGGTCCAGTTGATCCGGTACTCGGACCCCATCGCCTCGAGGCGCGCGTTCGACTTGTCGACGACGATGGTCTTCAGCGGGCCGACCCACGGGATCGTCAGCGGGTGGCTCGACGCGATCGTCAGGTTGATGGTCTCGACGGCCGAAGCGGGAAACGTCAGCGCACCGAACACCACCGCGGCTGCGGTGTACTTCAGATGATGGAACATGCGACTTCCTCCCTTGACCGGCGGCGGAGTGCGTCGTGGGGCGCCTCTCGTTGTCCGCCGGCGAGCCTGAAGGCTGGCGGCACCATGCCATGCAATCGTTTGCAGCGCAAGACGGTGCATCATGTCAAAAACCGATGTCTTTTCAAATAGTTGTCTGACAGCCGCCCTTGGCAAAAAACGGCAAAGTTCAGTTGGGCCACTCGATGGAGAGCACGTCCTAGCGCGCAGTTCTGCAGGGCTCGCGACATCGACCGGGCGCCTGCTTGCCGAGAGTCCGCACGATCACGACTCCGGCGCATCGCGCATTGCCCGATGGCCCGGAAGCGGGGCAATGTCCAACTCCCCCGGCTCCCGGCCCGGAGGGGTGCCGGCACGAACCGGTATCACAGCGAAGCAAGCGAGCCAGCCATCATGTCCGACATCGTGTGCATCTCTCCGATCGACGGAAGCGAAGTCGCGCGGCGCACGCCGGCGACCGCCGCCGCGATCGACGCCGCCCTCGCCGCTGCGCGCCACGCGCAGGCGGAATGGGCGCGCGTTCCGATCGCCGAGCGCGGCCGCAAGATGCTCGACTTCCTCGCGGCGATGCAGGCGCAGAATCAGGAGAGCGTGCCCGAACTCGCGCTGCAGATGGGTCGACCGGTCCGCTTCGGCGGCGAGATGCGGCCGTTCGAGGAGCGCGTCCGGGCGATGGTCGACATCGCCGAGGAAGCCCTGGCTCCGGTGGTTCCGAAGCCGAGGGAAGGCTTCCGCCGTCTCATCAAGCGCGTTCCGGCCGGCATCGTGCTGGTCGTGGCGCCGTGGAACTACCCCTATCTCACGGCCGTCAACAGCATCGTCCCCGCCCTTCTGGCCGGCAACGCCGTCATCCTGAAGCATGCCACCCAGACGATCCTCGTCGGTGACCGCTTCCAGATGGCGATGGACCGTGTCGGCCTGCCGAAGGGCCTCTTCCAGAACCTCGCCCTCGGCCACGAGGACACCGCCAGGCTGATCGGCTCCGGCAAGGTCGACCACGTAAACTTCACCGGGTCGGTCGCCGGCGGCAAGGCGATGGAGCGCGCCGCGGCCGGAACGTTCACCACGCTGGGGCTCGAACTCGGCGGCAAGGACCCTGCCTACGTCCGCGCCGATGCCGACTTCGACTTCACCGTCGAGAACGTCGTCGACGGCACCTTCTACAATTCCGGCCAGTGCTGCTGCGGCATCGAGCGCATCTACGTGCACGACAGCCTCTACGACCGCTTCGTCGAATCCTTCGTCGATCTCACCAACAAGTACGTCCTCGGCAATCCGCTGGACGAGGCGACGACGCTCGGGCCGATGGCGGCGACCCGCTTCGCCGACGTCGTCCGCGCGCAGACCAACGAGGCCCTCGCCAAGGGCGCGCGCGCCCACATCGCCCACGAGCGCTTCCCCGCCGACCGCGCCGGCACGCCCTACCTGATGCCGCAGGTGCTGACCGAGGTCGACCACTCGATGTCGGTGATGATGGAGGAGAGCTTCGGGCCCGTGGTCGGGATCATGAAGGTGTCGTCCGACGAGGAGGCCCTTCGCCTCATGAACGACAGCCCCTATGGCCTGACCGCGTCGATCTGGACGAGGGACATGGATGCGGCGGAAGCGATCGGCGACCAGGTCGAAACCGGCACCGTGTTCATGAACCGCTGCGATTACGTCGATCCCGGCCTCGCCTGGACGGGCGTGAAGGACACCGGCCGCGGCGCCACCATGTCCCGCCTCGGCATCGAGGGGCTGACGCGGCCGAAGTCCTACCATCTGCGCGCAATCAGCTGAATGGTCGAGCCGGGGCGGCGCTCAAACCCGCCCCGGCTCCCCGCACGAACCTGTTCTGGCTGGTCAGGGCGCCGCCTTACCGACCGGTCTCCGTCGCGGAGGTGGCCTGCGCCGACGATCGGCCCGCGAGGGCACCCGGGAACCGCCGTGATCTATTCGCACACCCTCAAACTCGTCTTCATCAAGGGGCGCAAGGTCGCCGGCACCAGCGTCGAGATCGCGCTGTCGACCCTGTGCGGCCCCACCGACATCGTCACGCCGATCACGCCGATCGACGAACTCGAGCGGCTGCGTCTCGGCGGCAGCCCCCGCAACTTCGCCGACGACACGGCGCTCGAGCAGGCCTGGCTGGAGACGCTGCGCAGCACGCCCGTGAACCAGTTCGACCGGCTGAAGCTGCCGCAGAGTCGCTTTCGCAATCACATGCCGCTCACGCGCGTCCTCAACATTCTCGGACCGACGCCGGAGGACTACGTCGTCGTGGGGGTGGAGCGGAGCCCCTATTCGAAAGTCTTGTCATGGGCGAACAACAAGGTCGCCATGAGCCGCTACAAGATCGGCCGCGCGATGCAGTCGAGCCGCTGGGCCCTGCGCCGCCGACTGTCGCGGATGATCGAGGACGAGAGCGTCCTCGCGGTCCACAATCTCGCCCGCTACCGCGATCACGAGGGTCGTCTCGGCGTTCGCCTGATGCGCCATGAGACGCTCGACGCAGACTTCCGGCGCCTGCTCGAGAGCCGCGGCGTCGCGGCGCCGCCACCGCTGCCGCACGCCAAGATGGGCCTCGCGGCGACGGGCAAAGGCCCGCGCGACCTGCTGACGGCGAAGCAGATCGACCAGATCAACACGCTGTTCGCCGACGAGTTCGAGGCCTACGGCTACCCCCGCCTCTGACGAGGGCGTGGCACTACGCCGAGCGCCGTCGGTCGCGCCGCGACGCCCTCCGCGAGCCGAGAATCGCTGTGGCGGCCCATGCGTTCGGCACGGGCCGCCGCGGTGCCTCGGGATACGGCTCAGTCGATCAGGCGGTGTTCCCGCAGGTAGTCGACGACGCGCTCGGCCGCCATCTCGGCGGGCGCCTGCGAGGTCATCAGATGGATCTCCGCCTGCTCGGGCGCCTCGTAGGGGCTGTCGATGCCGGTGAAGTTCTTGATCTGGCCGGCCTCGGCCTTTGCGTAGAGACCCTTCGGATCGCGCTGGCGGCAGATCTCGATCGGCGTATCGACGAAGACCTCGACAAACTCGCCGTCCTCCACGAGGTCGCGCGCCATTCGGCGCTCGGCGCGGAACGGCGAGATGAACGAGACCAGCACGATCAGGCCGGCATCGACGAACAGCTTCGCCGTCTCCGCGACGCGGCGGATGTTCTCCACGCGGTCGGCGTCGGTGAAGCCGAGGTCGCGATTGAGGCCGTGGCGGACGTTGTCGCCGTCGAGCACATACGTGTGCCGGCCCATCGCGTGCAGCCGCTTCTCGACCAGGTTCGCGATCGTCGACTTGCCGGAGCCGGAGAGGCCCGTGAACCACAGGATCGCCGGGTGCTGGCCCTTGAGCGCCGCCCGCGCCACCTTGCCGGTGTCGATCGCCTGCAGATGGATGTTCGTCGCCCGGCGCAGGCCGAACGAGATCATGCCGGCAGCGACCGTCGCATTGGTTAGACGGTCGATGACGATGAAGGAACCCGTCTCGCGGTTCACCTCGTAAGGATCGAAGGCGATCGGCGCCGACAGCGACAGGTTGCAGAAGCCGACCTCGTTGAGGTGCAGTTCCTTCGCCGCCAGATGCTCGAAGGTGTTGACGTCGACCTTATGCTTGATCTCCGTCACCGACCCGGTGACCGTCTTCGTGCCGAGCTTGATGAGATACGGGCGACCCGGGAACAGCGGTGCGTCGCTCATCCAGACCACGTGGGCGGCGAACTGGTCGGTCACCTCCGGCCGGGCGTCGGCGGCCGCGATGACGTCGCCGCGCGACAGGTCGATCTCGTCGGCGAGCGTCAGCGTCACTGCCTCGCCGGCGTGGGCCTCGCTCAGGTCGCCGTCCATGGTGACGACGCGCTTCACCGTCGAGCGGCGCCCGGAGGTGGCTGCGACGACGCTGTCGCCCGGCCGCACGCTGCCGCTGGCGATCGTGCCGGAGAAGCCGCGGAAGTCGAGGTTCGGGCGATTGACCCACTGCACCGACATGCGGAACGGACGGCTCTTCAGGTCGTCGCCGACTTCGACCGTCTCGAGGTGCTCGATCAGGATCGGGCCGGTGTACCAGGGCGTCCGGTCGCTGCGGGTCGTGACGTTGTCGCCGAAGCGCGCGGAGATCGGGATAGCCACCTGGGTGTCGAAGCCGCAGGAGGACGCGAAGGTCTGGAAGTCCTTGCGGATCGCGTCCTAGCGGGCCTGGTCGAAATCGACGA
>CAMDHY010000020.1 GCA_945898215.1 Pseudoxanthobacter soli DSM 19599
CTCGGCCGCGCCGGCGCAGGCTACGCGAACGCCGAAGACCAAGCCCACGCCGCCGAAGAAGGTGACGGCGACGGCGAGCGCCGAGAGCAAGTTCAACTCCGACAAGATCTCCGCCCTGCTCGACAAGCAGGACCCGTCGGGTGGCGGCACGCAGAAGCCCGCCGGCCAGGCGGCGCTCGGCTCGGCGAAGGGCACGACCGTCTCAAAGATGTCGCAGACGGAACTCGCTGCGCTCGTGGCTGCAATCACGCCGTGCTGGAGTCCGCCGGTCGGAGCGACCGACGCTGAGCAACTCGTGGTTCGGATGCAGATTCGCCTCAACCCTGACGGAACTGTCTCGGGGCAGCCGGAAATCCTGAACTCGAGTCCCAACCCATTTTTCCGGACAATGGCAGAAGCCGGCCGCCGCGCCGTGCTGCGCTGCGGCCCTTACACATTCTTGCCAGCAGAAAAGTACGATACCTGGAAGGACGTGATTATAAACTTCGATCCGAGGGCGATGTTCGGCGGATGACCCGAGCTGCCACATTCTCTACGCTTTCCGCCGCCATTGCCGGCGCGCTCATCGGCGCCGCCCGCTCCGCCCCTCCCTGCGCCCCCTGACGCGGTTCCTGCCCATGTTCTTCGCGACCACCCTCTCGATCACCGCCGATTCCGCCCGGCGCAGCCCCTTGTCGGAGCGGGTCGCCGCCGGCCTCGCGGTCCTGCGGAGGCGGGCTCTCGGCGCCGCCGTCGCGGTGGCGGCGGGCCTCGGCCTCGCGGGCGCCTCGGTGACGCCCGCCGCCGCCCTGATCGAGATCGACATCAACCAGGGCGTCGTCGAGCCGATGCCGATCGCCCTGCCGGACTTCGGCGGCGACCCGGCGATGGGCCGGCAGATCGTCGAGGTGATCGCCAACGACCTGCGCTCGTCCGGGCTGTTCTCCCCGCTCGACCAGGCCGCCTTCATCGACCGCGCCATCGACGCCTCCTCGACGCCGAACTTCGCCAACTGGCGGGCGATCAACGCCCAGGCGCTCGTCTCCGGCACGGTGACGCCGGAGGGCGGCAATCTGCGCGCCGACTTCCGCCTGTGGGACGTCTTCGCCGGCGAGCAGATGACCGGCCAGAGCCTGACCACCAGTGCCGAGAACTGGCGCCGCCTCGCCCACAAGATCGCCGACGTCGTCTACGAGCGCCTGACCGGCGAGAAGGGCTATTTCGACACCCGCATCGTCTTCGTCTCGGAGAGCGGCGCGAAGGACAAGCGCGTCAAGCGCCTCGCGATCATGGACCAGGACGGCGCCAACATGCGCGCCCTGACGAACGGCGACGCTCTGGTGCTGACGCCGCGCTTCTCGCCGTCGAGCCAGCGCATCACCTACATGAGCTACGGTGCGGGCGCGCCGCAGGTCTACCTGCTCGACATTGGCACCGGCCAGCGCGCCAAGCTCGGCGACTTCCCCAACATGTCGTTCTCGCCGCGCTTCTCGCCCGACGGCTCGAAGGTGGTGATGAGCCTGCAGGAAGACGGCAACGCCAACATCTTCGCCATGGACATCGCCTCGAAGCAGATGTCGCGCCTGACCAACTCCGCCTCGATCGACACCGGCCCGTCCTACTCGCCGGACGGCTCGCAGATCGTCTTCGAATCCGACCGCGGCGGCACGCAGCAGCTCTACGTGATGGGCGCCGGCGGCGGCGGCGCGACGCGCATCTCGTTCGGGCCCGGACGCTACTCGACGCCGGTGTGGTCGCCGCGCGGCGACCTCATCGCCTTCACCAAGCAGAGCCAGGGCAAGTTCTCGATTGGCGTGATGAAGCCCGACGGCACCGGCGAGCGCATTCTGACGGAAGGCTTCCACAACGAGGGGCCGACCTGGGCGCCGAACGGCCGCGTCCTGATGTTCTTCCGCGAGAGCGGCGGCGGCGGTGGCCCGTCGCTGTACACGGTCGACCTCACCGGCCGCAACGAGCGGCGCATCGAGACCTCCGGCTTCGCCTCCGATCCGGCGTGGTCGCCGCCGCTGCCCTGACGTTTCAGGGCGTCACGCACGACGGTTAAACTGTCGTTCACCACGTCGGACAACTGCCATTTAACCATCGGACTCTACCGTCCGACCGAGTGCCCCGGGGCGACCGGCGCAAAGGAGAATTCCCAGATGCAGCTGTTTTCGGGTCAGGGTCGGGTGGCCCGTCTCGCCATCGTCTTCGCCCTCGTGTTTGCCGCCGCGGCGTGCGCCAAGAAGGAAGTGGCGCCGGGCGCCGGCACGGTCGCGCCGGGATCGCCGCAGGACTTCGTCGTCAACGTCGGCGACCGCGTCTACTTCACCGAGGACTCCTCGGAGATCAACACCCAGGCCCGCGCCATCCTCGACCGCCAGGCGCAGTGGCTGACCCAGTACAACCGCTACACCGCCACCGTCGAGGGCCATGCCGACGAGCGCGGCACCCGCGAGTACAACCTCGCCCTCGGCGCCCGCCGTGCGAACTCCGCCCGCGCCTATCTCGTCAGCCGCGGCATCAACCCGGCGCGGCTGCGCGTCATCTCCTACGGCAAGGAACGGCCGGTCGCGGTGTGCGACGACGAGTCCTGCTGGACGCAGAACCGGCGCGCCGTGACGGTGCTGAACGCCGCCGGCAGCTGAGCGGCGACCAACGGCCGCCGGGCAGACGTCGATCGCCACGGCCACCGCCGGTCCGCCGCGCCGAAGTCGCGGGGCGGCCCCCGGCGAGCCCTCAAATGGCCGCAGAGGCGGGTGAGAAACGAGGGGGCCGCGAGCGCACCGCGCCGCGGCCCTCCTTCGTTTCGCGTCCGGTCTTGACGGCGGCCGTGGCGCGTGGAAACCGTCGGCGCTCCGGGGCGGGCGCCGGATGAGCGCGAGAGGCGGTCGATGACGATGCGGATGCTGGGTGCGGGACGGCGTTGCGCGGGTGCGGGCATTGTCGCGGTGGCGGTGGCCATCCCGATGGTGGTGATGGCGCCGGCGATGGCGCAGCAGAGCTGGGACACCGCCCAGATCATCCGCGACACGCCCACCAATACCCGCCAGGCCGGCGAGGCGGCGCTGCGCATCGAGCGCATCGAGACGCAGATGCGCACGCTGAACGGCCAGGTCGAGGAACTGAGCTTCCAGATCCGCCAGCTCACCGACCAGATCCGCCGCATGCAGGAGGACAACGAGTTCCGCTTCCAGGAACTAGAGGCCGGCCGCGGCAAGAAGCGCACCGACGCCCCCGCCGCGGCGCCCGCCGCCGAAGCCACCGACACCGCGACGCTGACGATCCCGCCGGCCGACCCCGCTCCGGCCTCCGGCGCGCCCGCCGCAGGCTCGCTCGACTCGGCCGGCCTCGGCGCCGGCGCCCTCGACGTCGGTGCCGGGTTCGCGATGGAGCCGCTGGCGCCGCCGGACGCGCTGCCGGGTGTCGCCGCCGGCTCGTCCGTCGTCACCGCCGCGCCGCCGCAGTCGCTCGGCCAGTTGCCGGTCGACGGCGCGGGCGGCTTCGACTTCAGCAGCGGCCCGCTGGACCTGACGGCGATGTCCGGTGGCGGCGCACCCGTTGCCGGGGCGCCCTCCGAGGCCCTGCCGCCGCTCGACACGGCGAGCGATGCCACCTATCCGCCGGCGGCGGGCACCCAGGTGGCGGCCCTGCCGACGGCGCTCGACGCGCGCGACGCCTACGACGCCGCCTACAATCACGTCATGCGCGGCGAGTACGACGCCGCCGAGGCCGGCTTCCGCCGCTTCCTCGAGGCCCATCCGTCCGACCGGCTGGCACCGGACGCGCAGTTCTGGCTGGGCGAGAGCCTCTATGCCCGCGCCGACTACCGCGCCGCCGCCCAGGCCTTCCTGAAGGGTTACACGGAGTATCCCGACAGCCGGAAGGGCCCCGACAGCCTGTTCAAGCTCGGCCAGTCGCTCGCCGGCATCGGCGAAAAGGACGCTGCCTGCGCGTCTTATGCCGAGCTCCTGCAGCGCTACCCGCAGGCCTCCTCGTCGCTGCGCGACCGCGTCTCGGCCGAGCAGCAGACGGCGCGCTGCTGAGCCGCGGAGGACCGGCGGCCCGGTGACCGAGCGCGACGCCCTCCCGCCGGTCGCCGCTCCGGCCGCCTCGCAAGCCGCCTCGCCGGCCCCGATTCTTGACGGAGACCTGCCGGCGCTGTTCGCGCCGCTGAGCGGGCGCCGAGGTGTCGTCCTCGCGGTGTCCGGCGGATCGGACTCCGTCGCCCTCCTGCACCTCTTCGCCCGCTGGCGCGACGCCGTCGGCGGCACCGTGCCGCCGGCCGTCGTCATCACCGTCGACCATGGTCTGCGCCCGAGGGCGGCAGCGGAGGCGGAAGATGTGGCGAGGCTGGCGCGGTCGCGTGGCCTCCCGCACGCCACCCTCGCCTGGGAGGGCGACAAGCCCGTCGCCGACCTGCAGGCGGCGGCGCGGGCGGCGCGCTACCGGCTGCTCGCCGACTTCGCCTGCGACAACGGCCTCGACGCCGTCGTCACCGCCCACACCCGCGACGACCAGGCCGAGACCCTGATGATGCGGCTTGCGCACGGCAGCGGGCTCGCCGGCCTCGCGGCGATGCGGCCGGCGCGGCCGCTCGGCGATGGCGTCACGCTCGTCCGGCCGCTCCTCGCGGTCGGCCGCGAGATGCTGCGGGCGACGCTGAGGGCCGCCGGGATCGCCTGGAGCGAGGATCCGAGCAACGCCGACACCCGCTTCGCCCGGCCGCGCCTGCGCGCCCTCGCCGGGCCGCTGGCGGAGGCAGGGCTGACGCCGTCGGCGCTCGCCACCGTCGCCCGCCGCCTCGCCCGCGCCGACGCGGCGATCGAGGCGGCCGTCGACGCGCTGGAGGACGCTACCCTCGCCCGCCATCCGGGCGGCGTCACGGCGATCGAGCTGGCGGCGTTCGCGGCGGCGCCGGAGGAGGTGGCGCTCCGGCTCCTCGCCCGCGCTGTCGGCGAGATCGGCGGCGAACCCTACGGGCCGCGCCTCGAGCGGCTCGAACGCTTGCACGCCGAGCTTCTGGAATCTCCGGCAGGAGATGGCGGGCGCTTCCGCCGCACGCTCGGCGGCGCCGTGGTGGAGCGGCGGGGTCACACACTATGGGTTCACCGCGAGACCGGCCGTCGCGGCCTGCCGTCGCTGCGGCTCGCGCCGGGCGGCACCGTCGGCTGGGACGGCCGTTTCCACGCCGCGCTCACGGCATCGGCGCCCTCGGCCGTCACCATCGCCGCGCTGGGGCCGGGAGCGCGAGGCGCCGTCGGGCGGGCCGCGGAGCGATGGCCGGCGGCGGCGCTGGCGACGGTTCCGGCCGCCTTCGCCGACGGCGCGGTGGTCGCCGTGCCGGCCTTCGGGGTGTTCGCCGACGAGGCCTGGCGGGCGGCCGTGCGCATCGATCCGGCCGATCGTTAGCCATGCGTCACCCTTTCCTTCGCCTCCGCGCCGGCCCTCAACTTGGCAGAGGCCTCCGCGAGACCTATCTTGCAAAGCGACAAGCGTCGGGGCGCGGGGGCCGAGGGCCCGTCCGACCCGGGGTGAAGGGTCCCTTATGAACAACATGTTCCGCAACCTCGCCCTGTGGGTCATCATCGGGCTCCTGCTGATTGCGCTGTTCCAGCTCTTCCAGAGCCCGACGAACCGCACGGCGGCGCAGGAAATTCCGTTCTCGCAGTTCCTGAGCGACGTCGAATCCGACAACGTCCGCTCGGTGGTGATCACCGACCAGAACATCACCGGCCAGTACGCCCGCAGCGGCGGCGGCACGTTCCAGACGTTCGCGCCGCGCGACGCCGGCTACATCGACAAGCTCGAAGCCAAGGGCGTGCAGATCACCGCGAAGCCGGCCGGCGAGAACTTCTCGCTGTTCAGCATGCTGATCTCGTGGTTCCCGATGCTGCTGATCCTCGGTATCTGGCTGTTCGTGATGCGCCAGATGCAGGGCTCCGGCGGCAAGGCGATGGGCTTCGGCAAGTCGAAGGCGAAGCTCCTCACCGAGGCGCACGGCCGCGTGACGTTCGAGGACGTCGCCGGCGTCGACGAGGCCAAGGAGGATCTCCAGGAGATCGTCGACTTCCTGCGCGACCCGCAGAAGTTCCAGCGCCTCGGTGGCCGCATCCCGCGCGGCGTGCTCTTGGTCGGCCCTCCCGGCACCGGCAAGACGCTGCTCGCCCGCGCCATCGCCGGTGAAGCGAACGTGCCGTTCTTCACGATCTCGGGATCGGACTTCGTCGAGATGTTCGTCGGCGTCGGCGCGAGCCGCGTCCGCGACATGTTCGAGCAGGCGAAGAAGAACGCCCCCTGCATCATCTTCATCGACGAGATCGACGCGGTCGGCCGCCATCGCGGCGCCGGACTCGGCGGCGGCAACGACGAGCGCGAGCAGACCCTGAACCAGCTGCTCGTCGAGATGGACGGCTTCGAGGCGAACGAGGGCATCATCCTGATCGCCGCCACCAACCGCCCGGACGTGCTCGACCCGGCGCTGCTGCGCCCGGGCCGCTTCGACCGCCAGATCGTCGTGCCGAACCCCGACGTCGTCGGCCGCGAGAAGATCCTCAAGGTGCACGTCCGCAAGGTGCCGCTGGCGCCGGACGTCAACCTCAAAATCCTCGCCCGCGGCACGCCGGGCTTCTCCGGCGCGGATCTCATGAACCTCGTCAACGAGGCGGCGCTGATGGCGGCCCGCCGGGGCAAGCGCCTCGTCACCATGGCCGACTTCGAGGACGCCAAGGACAAGGTGATGATGGGTGCCGAGCGGCGCACCCTCGTCATGACCGAGGACGAGAAGCGCCTGACCGCCTACCACGAGGGCGGCCACGCGGTGACGGCCCTGCACGTCAAGGCGACCGACCCGGTGCACAAGGCGACGATCATCCCGCGCGGTCGGGCGCTCGGCATGGTCATGCAGCTGCCGGAGCGCGACAAGCTGTCGATGAGCTACGAGCAGATGATCTCGCGGCTCACCATCCTGATGGGCGGCCGCGTCGCCGAGGAGCAGGTGTTCGGCAAGGAGAAGGTGACCTCCGGCGCTTCCTCCGACATCGAGCAGGCGACCAAGCTCGCCCGCGCGATGGTGACGCGCTGGGGTTTCTCGACCGAGCTCGGCACCGTCGCCTATGGCGAGAACCAGGACGAGGTCTTCCTCGGCATGTCGGTGTCGCGCCAGCAGAACATCTCGGAGGCGACAGCGCAGAAGATCGACGCGGAGGTGAAGCGGCTGGTCGAGCTCGGCTACGACGAGGCCGAGCGCATCCTCACCGACCACCGCGACGAGCTCGAGATCCTGGCCAAGGGCCTGCTCGAATACGAGACGCTGTCGGGCGACGAGATCAAGAACCTGCTCGCCGGCAAGCCGCCGATCCGCGATACCGGTGACGATTCCGGCCCGCCGCGCCACTCGGTGGTGCCGACCACCGGCGCCGGCAAGGCGCGCGGCAAGGGCGAGGGCGACGTCGGCCTGGAGCCGCAGCCGCAGGCCTGACGGTCACCCACAACGGACAGGGGACCATCCGCTGTCCACAAGCGATCGAGAGTGCGGGGCCGCCTTGGGCGGCCCCGTTTTCGTTCGGGGATCCTCAGCTGCAGCCAGGGCTCACCACTGCTGGGCGGCCTCGATCTTCAGCTTGATCTTCAGCTTGCCCTCGGGGCTTCTGGCAGTGCCCGTGACGCGAAGCAGCCCGTCGACGATCTCGCCACGCGCCCGGAACTCGAAGTTGATCTGCTGGTCGCCGACAGTCTGCTTCACCTGCCCGGACATCCGGCAGGACGGCGAGACGGAGAGCTGGCCTTCGAGGATACCGAGCGAGGTCAGCAGTTCGGAATCGTAGCAGCGGCTTTCGGTGATCTTGCCCGTCGAGCTGAGCTCGAGGACGCAGACCGAGGGGTTGTTCGTCTTGAGGAGGTAGACGCCGGCAACAGCGCGGCTGGTGCACTTCTCCGCCGCAAGGGCAACGCCATCAGATGCGAACATCGCCGCCGTAGCCACGACGCCCAAAGTGATCGAACGCATGATCGATTCCCTGTTGTTTGACCTGAATGTGCCGGCGCACGCAAAAACAGGATCGGCGGCCAGGGCATAGTGCGCCGCAATAGGTGACCTGCGGATGACTTTCGGTACAGCGATCGTATCGCGGGCGGAGGTGCGTAGTTCGTCGACGGTGGCAAACGAACGCGGCCGGGGCGATCCAAGCCCCGCGGCGTTTCCGAACCGGACCGCCGGGGCGCTGTCGCGCTGGCCGAGCCTACTCGGCGCCGCGCAGGTAGGGCTCGACGGGACCCTGCAGCTTGATCGTCAGAGGGCGGCCCTTGCGGTCGCGGGCGGTGCCGGCGGAGACGCGGACCCAGCCCTCGCTGACGCAGTATTCCTCGACGTTGGTCTTCTCGACGCCCTTGAACTTGATGCCGACGCCGCGCGTCAGCAGGTCCTCGTCGTAGAACGGGCTCGCCGGGTCGGTGGAAAGACGGTCCGGCAGCGCCGGCGCGACGGACGCCACGGTCTCGGCGGGCTCGCTCCCGGGAACGTCGGGGGTTTCGGGATCGGTCATGGCGGTCCTTCCGGCGCTGCGTCTTGTGTCGGCGGCCACTGGTAGCCATTCGCGCGCGGCGTGCCAACCCTCGCCGGCACCGGCGGGCCCTCCGTCACCGAACGGCGGAGCGGCGGGGGACAGACGGGGTCGCGGCGCTTGCCCCGCCCGCCCGCCTCGCCTATGTCGGGTGGTGCCGACGGGAGGACGAGAGATGGCCGGAACCTTCGCGACCGAGCTCGCCGAGCGCGGCGTGGTGCGGGTCGCCGGGCCGGACGCGGCGCACTTCCTCAACAACCTCGTCACCTCCGAGGTGGCGCATCTCGCCGACGGCGAGGCCGCCTATGCGGCCCTTCTGACACCGCAGGGCAAGATGCTGTTCGACTTCCTCGCTTTGCGCGAGGCGGACAGCTACCGCCTCGACACCCTGGCGGAGAACGCCGCCGCCCTCGCCCAGCGCCTCGGCTTCTACAAGCTGCGCGCCAAGGTGACGGTGGCCGACCTCACCCCGGAGGAGGTGGTGATCGCCTTCTGGGGCGGTGAACCGCCGGCGACGCTGCCGGGCGTCGCCTACACCGACCCACGGCTTGCGGCGCTCGGCAAGCGGGTGATCGTGCCGCGCACCTCGGTCGCCGGCGTGCTCGCTTTGCCCGGCCTCACCCGCACCGACGCCGGCGCCTACCACGCCCACCGCGTCGCCCTCGGCGTGCCGGAGGGCGGACGCGACTTCGCCTTCGGCGACGCCTTCCCGCACGACGCCGACATGGACGCGCTGGCCGGCATCGACTTCGCCAAGGGCTGCTATGTCGGCCAGGAGGTAGTGTCGCGGATGCAGCACCGCGGCACGGCGCGGCGGCGCATCGTCATGGCCAGCGCCACCGGCGCGCTGCCGCCAGCGGGAACCGCCCTGACGGCGGGCGACCGGCCCCTCGGCACACTCGGCACCGTGGCGGGCTCCGCCGGCCTCGCCCTCGTCCGTCTCGACCGGGCGAAAGCGGCAATCGATGCCGGCGTGCCGATCGAGGCCGACGGCACGGCGGTGACGCTCACCATCCCGCCCTGGGCAAGCTTCGGCTGGCCGGCAACGGCGACCTCTGAGGACGTCTGAGCCATGCCCGATCGCCCCGGGGCGCCGGCCCGCGCCTGGCAGCGCATGCTGTCGGGCCGGCGGCTCGACCTCCTCGACCCCTCCCCGCTCGACGTCGAGATCGCCGACATCGCCCACGGCCTCGCCCGCGTCGCCCGCTGGAACGGCCAGACCGCCGGCGCGCATGCCTTCTCGGTGGCGCAGCACTCGCTGCTCGTCGAGGAGATCGCGGCGGCGACGACGCCGAAGATGAGCGCCGACGAGCGGCTGATCGTGCTCCTGCACGACGCGCCGGAATACGTCGTCGGCGACCTGATCTCGCCGTTCAAGGCGGTGCTCGGCGGCGACTACAAGACGGTGGAGGCGCGGTTGCTGTCGGCCATCCACCGCCGCTTCGGCCTGCCGCCGGTGACGCCGCCGGCGCTGCACGCGGCGATAAAAAAGGCCGACAGGGCGGCGGCCTACCTGGAGGCGACGCGGCTCGCCGGCTTCGCCACGAGCGAGGCCCGCCGCTTCTTCGGCACGCCGCCGGCCGGGGCCGACGCCATAACGCTGGAGCCGTGGCCGGCCGAACGGGCGGCCGAGAGCTTTCTCGCCCGCTTCCGCGCCCTATCTGATGAGCGCAGTATGGCTGCGCCCGCCAGCAAGACCCCGCCAACAAGCAAGAGCCCGCCGCAAGGAGCGCCCCGATGATCTACGTCTGTTCGCTGAGCCGCCTCGCCGAGACGGTGGAGCGGTCCGGCGCCCGCCATGTCGTCACGCTGATCAACGAGGGCACGCCGGTGGAGCGGCCGGCAGTGGTGACGCTCGACAACCACCTGCGCATCGGCATCAACGACATCGTCGAGGCGGCCGACGGGCTGGTGCTCGCCGGCTCGCCGCACGTCGAGACGCTTCTCGGCTTCGTGCAGCGCTGGGACCGGGCGGCGCCGCTCGTCATCCACTGCTATGCCGGTATCAGCCGGTCGACGGCGGCCGCCTTCGTCACCGCCTGCGCGCTTGCCCCGCACCGCGACGAGCGGTCGGTCGCCGAGGCGCTCCGGCGGGCCTCGCCGACGGCGACGCCGAACGCCCGGCTGGTGCGGCTCGCCGACGACCACCTCGGCCGCGAGGGCCGCATGGTGCGCGCCGTCGACGGCATCGGCCGCGGTGCCTTCGCCGCAGAGGGCGAGCCGTTCGTGCTGGCGCTCGACTGAGGGGGGCGGGCCTGGACCTCCCGGCGCGGATCCGACGCGCCAGACGGAGAGTGCGGTGTCAGGAGCGACGTCCAGCCTACGCGGTCCGCTTCTGGGGCTCGGCGCCGCGGCCCTGTTCGGCGCGAGCACGCCGTTCGCCAAGCTGCTGCTCGACGGTGGCCTCGGGCCGTGGCTGCTCGCCGGCCTGCTCTATCTCGGTGCCGGGCTGGGGCTCGGCGCGATCCATCTCGTCGGTCGCCTGCGCTCAGGCCCCGTCTCCGAGGCGCCGCTGCGGCGTGCCGACCTGCCGTGGCTGGCGCTGGTGGTGCTGACCGGCGGTGTCGTCGGTCCCGTGCTGCTGATGGTCGGCCTCACCACCACTTCCGCCTCCAGCGCGGCGCTGCTGCTCAATCTCGAGGGCCTCGCGACGATGGCGATCGCCTGGCTGGTGTTTCGCGAGAGCGTCGATCGTCGGCTGCTCATCGGGGCAGCGGCGATCCTCGCAGGCGCCCTCATGCTGTCGTGGCGCGACGGGGGCGACGGGGCCGGCGGGGTCGGTTTCGGTGCGCTGGCGATCGTCGGCGCCTGCCTCGCCTGGGGCATCGACAACAACCTGACGCGCAAGCTCAGCAGCGCCGATCCGGTGGCGATCACCATCGTCAAGGGCCTGGCGGCCGGGACCACCAACACGGCGCTCGCCTTCGCCCTCGGCGCTGCGCTGCCGCCGGTGACGACGATCGCCGGTGCCGCCGTCGTCGGCTTCCTCGGCTACGGGGTGAGCCTTGTGCTGTTCGTGCTGGCGCTGCGCCACCTCGGAACGGCCCGCAGCGGCGCCTATTTCTCGACCGCGCCGTTCATCGGCGCGGCGCTGGCGGTGCCGCTGCTCGGCGACGCGGTGACGCCGCCCCTCGTCGCGGCCGCCGTGCTGATGGCTATCGGCGTCGTCCTGCACCTGACGGAGCGGCACGAGCACGAGCACGGCCACGAGGAGATGGCGCACGAGCACCGCCACGTCCACGACGAGCACCATCGCCACGACCACGGCCCCGACGATCCGCCGGGCGAGCCGCACAGCCACCCGCACCGGCACCGGGCGATGCGCCATCGTCACGCCCACTATCCCGACCTGCACCATCGCCACACCCACTGAGCCGCAGGTGTCCCGCCCACCGACGGAAAGGCCCGCCCCGGCGGATCCGGGACGGGCCTTCGGGCAATCGGTTGGTGAGCAATCGTCGGTCGAAACAGAAAAGCGGCGGATCGGAACGGACGGGGGTGTCGAAAGTCACCGAAGCGTCGAAAGTCACTGGGCCTTGGGAGCGAACGAGGCCACCCTAGGCGGCGACGGCCCGGCCGGCTGTGACGGGCGACACAGGCGAGACGCTTCGAGGAGCAGGACCGTCGTGACGACACCAAACGAGCCACCGCCGCCGATGCTCGACCCCGAGACCATCGCCACCACCAGCGGCCTCGAGCAGCTGCAGGCGATCGCCGACGGCCGCATCGCCTCGCCGGCGATGGCGGTGACGCTCGGCTACCGCCTGACCGAGGTGGAGCACGGGCGCGCCGTGTTCACCGGCACGCCCAACCAGGCGGTGCTCAACCCGATGGGGGCGGTGCACGGCGGCTGGGCGGCGACGCTGCTCGATTCGGCGCTCGCCTGCGCCGTCCACTCGACGCTGGCGCCGGGGCAGACCTATACGACGGTGGAGATGAAGGTGAACTACACCCGCGCCATCCGGGCGGGAATGCGGCTCGTCTGCGAGGGCCGCGTCGTCCACCGCGGCAGCCGGCTCGCCACCGCCGAGGGGACGCTGAAGGACGAGGCCGGCAAGCTCTACGCCCACGGGACGGAGACCTGCATGATCTTCGCCGCGACGGAGGGGCACCCGGCGCGTGGGTGAGGCCTCACGCAAGGGGGGACGCGGAGGAGGGTCGATCACGGATCGATCACCCGACCGTCATTGGCGCGGCGCGGACAGCACCCTAGTCTGGTGGCGCAACCAACGTGAGGGTCAGATGCAATTCCTGCTTGCCACCGTCGGCGCTGTCGTCGCCGGCGTCGTGCTCTCCGGCCCGACCTCTCCGGCCGCCGCGGAGCCGCTGCTCGTGTCGCCGTCCGCGCCGCAGGAAACGATCGGCAAGGCCGCGGCGGGCGAGCCGAAGCCCTATCGAAGCGAGCTCGTCAGCGACTGTGGCGCCAGCCAGTGCATCCTCGACTTCGGTAAGAAGCAGAAGGCGCGGACGCTGTCGCTGGTGAACTGCGCGGCGGCCGTCCCCAACGGTGTCGCCATCGTGGGCGAGGTCCGGCTGAGCGATCCGGAGGCCGTGGTCGGCTACATGGGCCAGATCTCGAAAGCCCTCGCGGGAACGGTGGAGTACACTGTCTACGAGTATGACCACCGTGCGGTGGTGGCGGGCGGCCGGAGGCTGACGGTGGTCGTCAGCGCCACCAGTCCGATGACCGCCATGCGCTGCATTATCGACGGCACCATCGACTAGGCGCGGCCCTCAGCCGCCGACCTCGACGACGATGCGCCCGCGGACCTTGCCGGCGAGGATGTCCGGGGCGGTGGCGATGACGGCGTCGAGCGGCAGCGTCGTCGTCATGGCGGCGAGCTTGGCGCGGTCGAGGTCGGTGGCGAGGCGGTCCCACGCCTCGCGGCGGCGCGTCACCGGCGCCATGACGGAATCGATGCCGAGCAGCGACACGCCGCGCAGGATGAACGGCGCCACCGAGGACGGCAGGTCCATGCCGCCGGCGAGCCCGCACGCCGCCACCGCGCCGCCGTAGCGGGTGGAGGCGAGCACGTTCGCCAGCGTGTGGCTGCCGACCGAATCGACGCCGCCGGCCCAGCGCTCCTTGGCGAGCGGGCGGGCGGGCTGGGAGAGCTCGGCCCGGTCGATGATCTCGGAGGCGCCGAGGCCCTTCAGATAGTCCGCCTCCTCGGTCCGGCCGGTCGACGCGATCACCGTGAAGCCGAGGCCGGCGAGGAGCGCGATCGCCACCGAGCCGACGCCGCCGGCCGCCCCCGTCACCACCACCGGACCGCTCGCCGGCGTCAGGCCAGTGCGCTCGAGCGCCAGCACGGCGAGCATGGCCGTGTAGCCGGCGGTGCCGATCGCCATCGTCTCGGCGGCGGTGAGGCCCTCGGGGGCGGCGAGCAGCCACTCCTTGCGGACGCGGGCACGGCCGGCATATCCGCCCATGTGAGTCTCGCCGACGCCCCAGCCGTTGAGGATGACCGGGTCGCGCTTCTGGAACGAGGAGCACGCCGAGGTGACGATGGTACCGGCGAGGTCGATGCCGGGAATCATCGGGAAGCGCCGCACCACCGGCGCCTTGCCGGTGACGGCGAGGCCGTCCTTGTAGTTGATGGTGGAGTGGCTGACGGCGACGGTGACGTCGCCCTCCATCAGGTCGGCGAGGCCGAGCTCGACGAGTTCGGCCGGCCGCTGCTGCTTCGTCGCCTCGTCGCGGGTGACGAGGATCGCCTTGAAACGCTCCACCGGCCGGCCTCCCGATTGTTCCCTCGCCGCGATCTGAGCGCGGCGGGGGCCTCGGCGCAAGGGCCTCGGGCGCGAGTCGTCAGGCGGTGCGCAGACGAGCGACGGGCGCCTCGCTGATCGGCCAGTGGACCGCCGCCGCGAAGACGCCGAGGCCGATCGAGATGTACCAGACGATGTCGTAGGAGCCGGTCTGGTCGTAGAGGCGGCCGCCGAGCCAGACGCCGAGGAAGGCGCCGATCTGGTGGGAGAAGAACACGAAGCCGAACAGGGTCGCCATGTAGCGCGGGCCGAACATCACGGCGACGAGGCCGGAGGTGAGCGGCACCGTCGACAGCCAGAGCAGGCCCATCGCGGCGGCGAAGACGAGCACGCTCGCCGGCGACACCGGCACGAGAATGAACAGCAGGATCACCACCGAGCGGGCGAGGTAGATGAAGGCGAGCGACTTCTGCTTCGGCAGCCTCTGGCCGAGGAAGCCGGCGGCGAGCGAGCCGACGATGTTGAACAGGCCGATGAGGGCGATCGCCCAGGCCCCCCACCCCGGGGCGAGGCCCATGTCGGCGATGAACGGCGGCAGGTGGGTGGTGATGAAGGCGACGTGGAAACCGCAGACGAAGAAGCCGATGACGAGCAGCACGTAGGAGCCGTGGCCGAAGGCCTCGCGCATCGCCTGCGGGATCGACTGCGCCGGACCGGCGTAGGTGTCTGCGCGGCCGCGCAGGGCGGTGGCGAGCGGGATGATCGCCAGCATGCCGACGCCGAGGATGATCAGCGCCGTGTCCCAGCCGAAGGTGTTGATGAGGGCGAGGCCGAGCGGGGCGAACAGGAACTGGCCGAGGGAGCCGGCGGCGGTGCCGATTCCGAAGGCGATCGAGCGCTTCTCCGGGGTCACGGCGCGGCCGAAGGCGGCGAGCACGATCGAGAACGAGGCGGCGGCGAGGCCGAGGCCGAGGAAGACGCCGAGGAAGAGCTGCAGCATCAGCCCGGAGGTAACCGAGGCGGTGCCGATCAGGCCGATGGCGTAGAGGATGGCGCCGGCGACGAGGACACGGCCGGTGCCATAGCGGTCGGCGACCATGCCGGCGATCGGCTGGCCGGCACCCCACAAAAGGTTCTGGATGGCGATGGCGAGCGCCGCCACCTCGCGCGACCAGCCGCGCGCCTCGATCATCGGCGTGAAGAACAGCCCGAGCGCCGAGCGCGGGCCGAAAGACAGGATGGCGATCAGGCAGCCGGCGCCGATGATGAAGGGCAGCGCGTGGGCGGCCATGGCGACCGGGGTCGCTTGGCCGCCGGAGGCAGCCGGCTTCGACGGGGACGCGGGCATTAGGAGCCTTTCGCAGGGGCGGCCGCGGGGCGGTGGCCGGCAGGCGCGAAAGCGACGTTACTCTGATTGGTCGCCGATCTCACATCAATAAATTTGATGATCTGGCCGAGGAGGCAGGTTGGCCTTCCAGACCCCGTCCGCCACCTTCTTCCGCAGCACCTCCGCTGGGGCCGGCCGAGCGAACAGGTAACCCTGCGCGTGCGTGCAACGCATCGTCCGCAGCCTCGCTGCTTCCTTCCCGGTCTCGACCCCCTCGGCGACGACCGCCATGCCGAGCCGACGGCCGATGTCGATCATCGTCTCGACGACGACGGCGCTGGCGGAGTCCGCCAGCATGGCCGAGACGAAGCTCCTGTCGATCTTGATGACGTCGACCGGGAAGTGGGTCAGGTGGGTAAGCGATGCGAAGCCGGTGCCGAAATCGTCGAGGGCGAGAAGGACGCCGCGCGCGCGCAAACCATTGATGGTGTGGCCGACGATCGTATCGTCGATGTCCATCATCGCCTTCTCGGTGACCTCGAGGACGAGCAGATCGAGCGGCACCTCGTAGCGCGAGAAGATGCGCACGATGCGGGATTCGAGATCGCCACGCTCGATGTCTGCGGTGGAGACGTTGAGGCCGAACAACAGGGGCGGCAGGCCCTGATCGCGCCAACGGCGCATCTCCGCGGCGATCTCGTTGAGCATCTGGCCGGTGAGATCGTGGGTGATCTTCGGATCCGACAATGCCTGATGGAAGTCCTTCGCCTGCACCACCTCGCCGTCGGGGGTCACCATGCGGGCGAGCGCCTCGGCGCCGTTGATCTCGCCGGTGGCGAGGTCGAACACCGGCTGGAAGTAGGGGACGATGCGGCCCTCGCGCAGGGCGTTGCCGACAGCGCGAACGGCATTCGCGCGTGCGCCGGAGATTTCGCGGAACTCCTCGCGAAACTTCAGGAAGCCGCCGCGATGGGTGCGCTTCGCCTTCTCCAGGGCGAGGTCGGCGTTCTGGCAGAGGATGTCGGCGTCGTCGCCGTCCTCCCCCTGCAGGACGCTTCCGACGGTGACGTGCAGCGGAAGCGTCTGGCCGTCCGTGACGAAAGGCGCCGCGATGAGCCGGAGCAAACGCTGCGCGGCAGCGGCGAGCCGGCGGCTGTTCGGGCAGTCGGCGACGAGGACGGCGAATTCGTCGCCGCCGAGACGGAAGGCAAGGCCCGGCATGCGCGCATCACCGAGGCGGCGCGCCAGTTCGACGATGACGGCGTCGCCGGCGTCGTGGCCGAGCGTGTCGTTGGTTGCTTTCAGGCCGTCGATGTCGAACAAGAGCAGCCCGGTCCGCGTCCCAGCCGCAGCAACGCAGATGCGCAGGACTTCGAGGAAGCGGCTGCGGTTCGGCAGGCCGGTGAGCACGTCGTAGTAGGCGAGCCGGTGATTGCGCGACCAGATCTGGTCGTGCTCGATGGCGATGGCGCAGAGATGGACGCAGGCCTGCACGATCTGCCGCTGCTGGTCGTCGGAGCCGCGTCGCTGCCGGCTGTAGAAGGCGAAGGTGCCGACGACGCGCCCGTCGCGGGCGACGATCGGCGTCGACCAGCACGAGACGATGCCGTGCGGCAGGACCGCGTCACGGTAGGCGGCCCAGAGCGGATCGCTGGCGATGTCGACGACCTCGACCTCCTGCGCGAAGTGGGCCGCGGTGCCGCAGGAGCCCACCGCCGGGCCGACCGCGAGCCCGTTGAAGGCCGTCTCGAACTCCATCGGCAGCGAGGGGCAGGCGAGATGGTGCAGACGCCGGTCGCCGTCCACGGTCAGGATGGAGACGAGGGCGCCCGGGACGAGAGCCTCGACCCGCCGGCAGAGCAGCGCCGCCACGTCGGCGAGAGGCTGGCCGGAGGCGACAGCCTCGAGGATCTCGTTCTGCAGCCGTAGCAGCGCCTCGAAGGACGCGACGTGGACATGCGCACCGGCGATCGGACGCTCCACGCCGGCCTTCGCCTGGCTGGCCGCGGCAGCGTCGAGACTGCACCCCATGATACCCTGTCTCCCCGCAGAGGGGTCGCGACGATGCTACGGCAGCCGGCCCGCCCGCACCAGTGGTCCATTGGCACCAAAGACACCGAACGGCGCGGCAATCGCGGGTTCGCACGCCCGTGCGGGGCGTGCCGGACCGCCCTCAGCCACGCCCTTCGTGGAAGTGCGCATGGATGGCGCGCGCCAGGCTTTCCGAGACGCCGGCCACCGCCTGCAGGTCCTCGACGCCGGCCCGCGCGATCGCCTTCGCCGTGCCGAAGTGGCGCAGCAGCGCCCGCTTGCGGGTCGGGCCGATGCCGGCGACTTCGTCGAGCGGATTGGCGACGAGTTCCTTCGAGCGGCGGGCGCGGTGGGTGCCGATGGCGAAGCGGTGCGCCTCGTCGCGCAGGCGCTGGATGAAATAGAGCACCGGGTCGCGGATCGGCAGGCGGAACGGCTGGCGGCCGGGGATGTGGAAGGTCTCGCGACCGGCGTCGCGGTCGGCGCCCTTGGCCACGCCGACCAGCGGCAGGTCGGCGATACCGAGTTCGGCGAGAACGGTCTGGGCGGCGGTGAGTTGGCCGGCGCCGCCGTCGATCAGCACGAGGTCGGGCCACGGGCGGACCGCCTCGGCGCTCGCCTCGGTCTCTGCCTCGTCCGCATGGTCCGTGGTCGCCGCACCGGCCGCGGCGTCCGGACGCGGGCCGGCCTCCTTCAGGAGGCGGGCGAAGCGGCGCGTCAGCACCTCGCGCATCATGCCGAAATCGTCGCCGGGCGTGAGGTCGGTCGAGCGGATGTTGAAGGTGCGGTACTGCCCCTTCACGAAGCCCTCGGGACCGGCGACGACCATCGCCCCGACGGCGTTCGTCCCCATGATGTGGGAGTTGTCGTAGACCTCGATGCGGCGCGGCGGGCCTGCGAGCCCGAAGGCACCGGCGAGGCCCTCGAGCAGCGCCGTCTGGCTGGACGTCTCGGCGAGGCGGCGACCGAGCGCCTCGCGGGCGTTGGTCAGCGCGTGGTCGACGAGGTCGCGCTTCTCGGAACGCTGCGGCGTGGCGATCTCCACCCGGCGGCCGGCCCGCTCCGACAGCGCCTCGGCGAGCAGCACCTGTTCGGGAAGGGCGTGGGAGACCAGCACGAGCCGCGGCACCGGCTTGTCGTCGTAGAACTGCGCGACGAAGCTCTCCAGCACCTCGGCCGGCTCGAGCGTGGGGTCGGCCTTCGGGAAGTAGCCGTGGTTGCCCCAGTTCTGGCCGGTGCGGAAGAAGAACACCTGGATCGCCGTCTGGCCGCCTTCCTGGTGGAGGGCAAAGACGTCCGCCTCCTCGACGCCGCGCGGGTTGATGCCCTGGTGGGCGGAGACGTGCGACAGCGCCGCGAGGCGGTCGCGGTAGACGGCGGCGCGCTCGAAGTCGAGATCGGCCGAGGCCGCCTCCATGGCCGTGGCGAGTTCCGATTTTACCGCCGCGCTGCGGCCGGTGAGGAACGCGCGCGCCTCCCGCACGAGCTCGCCATAGGCCGGAAGGTCGACCTCGCCCGTGCAGGGGGCGGCGCAGCGCTTGATCTGGTGGAGCAGGCACGGCCGCGTCCGGCTCGCATAGACCGCGTCGGTGCAGGAGCGGATGAGGAAGGCCTTCTGCAGGGCATTGATCGTCCGCCCGACCGCGCCGGCCGAGGCGAAGGGGCCGAAATAGTCGCCCTTGCGGTTGCGCGCGCCGCGGTGCTTGAGGATCTGCGGCGCCTCGTGGTCGCCGGTGATCAGGATGTAGGGAAACGACTTGTCGTCGCGCAAAAGCACGTTGAAGCGCGGGCGTAGGCGCTTGATGAGGTTCGCCTCGAGCAGCAGCGCCTCGGTCTCGGTACGGGTGGAGACGAACTCCATCGCCGCCGTCGCCTGCACCATGCGCAGGATACGGGTCGAGACGTTGATCGGGCGGGCATAGGAGGCGACGCGCTTCTTCAGGCTGCGCGCCTTGCCGACATAGAGGACGTCGCCCTTGGCGTCGATCATGCGGTAGACGCCGGGGCCGTTCGGCAGCCGCTTGACGATCTCGGCGATCACCTCGACGCCGCGGCGCACCGGCCCCGCCGCCGCCTCGCCGAGCGTCGTCCCGGGCGCCTCGACCGGATCGGTGGCGGGATCGGCGGAGGGAACGGCCGGGAGGTCGGCGGGATCGGGAACGGGGGTCGGGTCGGTCATCGCTCACACGGCCGCCGGGGCGGCGGCGGGTCGTCCTATTCGCCGACGCCTACGACGTCGGGGGTCTGCCAGGCAAGGTGCTGGCCACCGTCGAGCGCGATCATCTGCCCGGTGATCGACGGCGTCGCCACCAGGAAAGCGACCGTGCGGGCGAAATCGGCGAGCGACGGGCCGGCGCCCATCGGCACGGCGGCCTTCTGGCGGGCGAAGTCCTCCGGCTGCTGGCGCTCGCTCTTCAGCGTCGGGCCGGGGCCGATGGCGACGACGCGCACCCGCGGCGCGAGCGCCTGGGCCATCGTCTGCGTCGCCCACCAGAGCCCCGCCTTCGACAGGCTGTAGGAGAAGAACTGCGGCGTCGGCTTCCACACCCGCTGGTCGATGATGTTGATCACGAGCCCGTCGGCCCCGTCCGGCAGGCGGGCGGCGACCCGGCTCGCGAGCAGGCACGGCGTCTCCAGGTTGACCGCGAGGTGGTGGCGAAGCGACGTCGCTTCAAGACTGTCGGCCGCGTCGACCTCGAAGACGGAGGCGTTGTTGACGAGGACCCCGAGCGGCCCGATCTCGGCGGCGGCGATGTCGATCAGCGAGGCCGCCGCGGCGGGGTCGGCGAGGTCGGCGACGAGGATCGTCGCACGCCCGCCGCCCGCCCGGATCTCCCCGGCGAGCGCCTCGGCCTCCGCTGCGGATCGGTTGCAGTGGATGGCGACGGCGAAGCCGGCGTCGGCGAGGCCGCGGGCGATGGCGGCGCCGATCCGGCGCCCGCCCCCGGTGACGAGGGCGGCGGGCGGCATATTGGCAGGTGGCATCGCGATCCCCCGGTTCGCGCAAACGAGCCCGCTACATGGAGCCGATGCCCCGCCCTGCAAGGCCGAGCCGCCGCCCGGCCGGACGATGCGGACGCGCCAGTCAGGCCGTCGGCGCGAAGGACCAGACCGCCTGCTTCGTCGCGACGTAGTCGACGCGGCCGTCCTTCAGCGCCTTCACGCACTCGCCCGGTGCGTTGATGATCGGCTCCTCGTGGGCGTTGAAGGAGGTGTTGATCAGCACCGGCAGCCCGGTCTGCTTCTCGTAGGCCGTCAGGATGTCGTGGTAGACGGGGTTCTGCTCGCGCTCAACCAGTTGCGGCCGCGCCGTGCCGTCGACGTGGACGACCGCTGGGATGCGCTCCTGCCAGGCCTTGGCGACGTCGCAGGTGATCGTCATGAAGCGGGCGGAATAGCGCATGTTGGCGCCGAGCAGGAACGGCTCGGCGGCTCGGTCGGCGCGCACGACGGGGGCGAACGGCATGAACTCGGTGCGGTCGAGCCGCTTGTTCATCCAGTCGTTGATGCGCCGGTCGGTGGCAGACGCCAGGATGGTGCGGGCACCGAGGGCGCGCGGCCCGTATTCCATGCGGCCGAGATAGGTCCCGACGATCTTGCCGTCGGCGACGAGCCCGGCCACGGCGGTGGCGACGTCGCCGGTGGCGACCGCGGTGGCGCCGGCCCCACGGAAGGCCTCGTCGGCGACGGCGTCATAATCGCGGCCGAAATAGACGTCCGAGAGGCTGTAGCGCTCGCCGAGCCACCGCGGCAGGCCGTCGCGGACGAGCAGGAAGTCGAGCACGCCGCCGGCCGGCTCGCCGCAATCGGTCATCGCCGGATAGACGAACACCTCCTCGAACGGAAAGCGCTCGGCGAGGCGCTGGTTGAGCTTGACGTTGGAGAAGACACCGCCGGCGACGCCGAGGCCCTTCGGCTTGTCGCGCCCGACGATGCGGTCCATCGCCTCCAGCATCACGCTCTCGAGCACCCCCTGCACGGAGGCGGCGACGGCGTCGCGCGGGCCTTGCTTGGCGATCCGGCGGATGGCGTCGCGGATGGTGCGGCGCGACGCCGTCGCCTCGATGCGGCCGTCGGGGGTGACCCGGTAGAAGGCGCGGAGCTCGTCGAAGAAGACCGGCTGGCCGAAGGCGGCGAGGCCGAGCACCTTGCCCTCGTGGCGCATCGGGCGGAAGCCGAGGGCCTCTGTGGCGTCGTGGTAGAGGCGGCCCATGGCGCTCTCGCGCTTCTGCGCGCGGCCGCGCCGGAGGCTCTCCGCCTCGCCGCCGATCGGCGCCGTCAGCTGGCCGTCCTTCAGGCGGTAGAGCGAGTAGTAGACGCGGTCGCCGTAGCCGTCGGCGGTCCACGCGACGGCATCGTCGCTCTGCATGTGGAAGAGGGCGGCGAGCGCGTGCGCCTTGTGGTGGTTGTAGAAGTGGATGCGCGCGTCCGGCCGGAAGCCGTGATCGGCGAGCCAGCGGGCGCCGTCGAAGAGCGTCAGCGGGTCGGCGGTGCCCCAGAACGCCATCTCGCGGACGAGCTCGTGCGAGCGCAGGCCGCCGAGGCCGATCAGGTCGACGAGCTTTTTGTGGAAGTAGCGCGGCTCGTACTTGGTGCGCGGCAGGCAGACGACGTCGACGTCGCGGCGGGTGGCGCCGGCGATCGACAGGCACTCGTCCACCGCCTCGTCGGGGAAGCGGTAGCCGTCGCCCTTGATGCGGGTGAGGCGCTCGAGCGCCACGGCGGCCTTCAGCCGGTAGTCCTCGAACACCGCGGCGGAAGCATCGTGTCGGTCGTAGGCGCCGAGAATCAGCATGCGAACTCCAGTCCCGGCGACGCGGCCGAGGCGGCGGGCGGGCCGGGTTTAGACGGTTCGCGCGGCGGCATAAAGCCCCGCACATGGGGGCCCGCGTGCGGTCTGGCGAGAGCGGCCGGGCGATTCCCGCATACCGGCGCGTAACACCACACCTTGCTGCAGCGAAAGATCGTCGTGATGGCACTGTAACGTTTCCCGCGGCCGGGCGTCTCAGAGCCAGGGACGTCCGACCGGACGGGATCGCGAGAGGACCGGATGCTGAGCTGCCGTAACGTGACCGAGCGGGCGAGTGACGTCGTCGACGGCACGCTGCCCCTGCTCGCGCGGCTGGAACTCGGCCTGCATCTGATGATCTGCGAGGGGTGCCGAACGTACATCGATCAGATGCGGGGGCTGAAGACGATGCTCCGCCGACGGCCACCCGTGCTGTCGACGGCGGCGGCGGAGGCGGCGGTGCTGGCCGCGCTCCGCGTCAGCGATCAGGAGACCCCGCGCCGATGAACGCCCTCCCCCCCTTCCGCTCGTCGCGCCTCGCGGCGGGCGAACGCGACGCCTACGGCTTCCGGCACGCCACCACCGACGGCGCCGCGCTCGCCGCCTTCGCCGAGGCGGTGCGGGCCGTCTGCGCCCATCGGCCGGAGGCCGGGCCGGCGCTCGGGCGGGCGCTCGCCGCCGACCCGCAGATGGTGGCTGGCCATGCGCTGCGCGGCTTCGCCTCTGTCGTGCTCGCCCGCAGCGAGTGCATGGCCGCCGCCCGCGGCCACCTCGCCGTGGCGCGGGCGGCGCTGCGCCAGAGGCCGCCGACGGCCGACGAGATCGTCCTCGTCGAGGCGCTCGGCCTCGCCGTCGACGGCCACCTCGCGGCAGCGGCCGACCGGCTCGACGTCCGGCTCGGGGCAGCCCCGGACGGGCTGCTCCTGATCAAGCTGTCGCAGGCGCTGCGCTTCATGCTCGGCGACCTCGTCGGCATGGCCCGGCTGACGACGGCGACCATCGCGCGCATCAGCGACAGGACCCCCGGCTACGGCTTCGTGCTCGGCTGCCACGCCTTCACGCTCGAGGAGAGCGGCGACTACGGTCGGGCCGAGCGGGTCGGCCGCGCCGCCGTCGAGCGCGAGCCGCATGACGCCTGGGGCCTGCACGCCGTCGCCCACGTCTACGAGATGACCGGCCGCAGCGCCGCCGGCATCGCGTGGCTGGAGGCGACGCGGGCGGCCTGGAGCGGCTGCAACAACTTCGCCTTCCACGTCGCCTGGCACCTCGCCCTCTTCCACCTCGAGGCCGGCGACACCGAGCGGGTGCTGGCGCTCTACGACGCCGAGGTGCGGCCGCAGCCGACCGACGACTTCCGCGACGTCGCCAACGCCGTCTCGCTTTTGTGGCGGCTCGGCCAGCACGGCGTCGATGTCGGCGGACGCTGGGACGAGCTCGCCGAGATCGCCCGCCGCCGGCGCAGCGAGACGACGCTGATCTTCGCCAGCCTGCACAACCTGCTCGCTCTCAAGGGCAGCGGCGACGAGACCGCGGCGCGCGAGCTCGCCGAGGCGATCACCCGCCACGGCCTCATGGGCGCCGACGACCAGGCGAGCGTCGCCGGCAGCGTCGGGGCCGATCTCGCCCGCGTCATCGTCGAGGGCGCCAGCGGCCATGCAGTGCCCGAGATCGCCCGCCGCCTGCCCGCCATCGGCGGCAGCCACGCCCAGCGCGACGTCTTCGTGCGCACGCTGGCGGTCGCCGCCGCCTCCGGCGGCGACACCGAGGCGACGCTGCGCGTGAGCGCGATCCGCTGCGAGAAGCGGCGGGCCGACCGTTTCGAGGCCTCGCTGCGGGCCGCACTCGACCGCACGCGGGCGCCGGCCGGCGCCGCGGCGGCGCCCGTCTGAACCACCACCCCGGGGGACCCGTAGATGTCGACCGCCTCCACCGCCCGCGCCGCGGCCAGTCCGCTCGTGCCGCCCCTGACACTCCGCACGCTCGTCACCGCGGTGCTGGCCGGCGCGGCGGCTGATATCGCCTGGGAGATCTGGGCGCGACTGATCACACCGCTGTGGGTGGGCGGGCCGCTGGAGCCGGCCGGGCTGGTGCAGTCGGTTTTCGGCCTGTCGAGCCGGCCGGCGGCCGAACTCATCCACCTCGTCGTCGGCGTGGTGTTCTACCCGCTCGGCTACCTCTACGTCGCCCGGCCGCTGGCGCGGCTGATCCTGCCGATGCTGCCGTGGTGGCTGGTCGGCGCCGGGTTCGGCGTCGGGCTGTGGGTGTTCGCGCTCTATGTGATGGCGCACCTGATCGCCGGGCTGCCGCCCTTCCTCGGCTTCATCACCCTGACCTGGGCCTCGCTCGTCGGCCATATCATCTTCGGCGTCGTCACGGCCGCGGTGGTGCGCTGGCGCGACGGGAGCCGGGCTGCGTGAGCCGGGTCGCCGACGTCGCGGCGGCGACGCTCGCCGCCCACGGGGTCCGCCTCGCCTTCGGCATGCCCGGGGGCGAGGTGGTGACGTTCGTCGATGCCCTCGCCAGCGCCGACATCCGCTTCGTGCTCGCCCGCAACGAGACGGCGGCGGCGATGATGGCCGCAGGCGCGGCGACGCTCTCGGGCACCCCCGGCCTTCTCGTCACCACGCTCGGACCGGGGCTCGCCAACGCCGTCAACGGCATTGCCGACGCGGCGCAGGAGCACGTCCCGCTGATCGTCGTCTCCGGCGTGGTCGAACGCGGCATCCGCGCCCGCTACACCCACCAGATCGTCGACCAGGCGGCGCTGCTCAGGCCGCTGGTCAAGGCGAGCTTCGAGATCGAGGCGACCGGCGTCGCGGCGACGGTGCGCCGGGCGATCCAGCTCGCCACGACGCCGCCCTACGGCCCAGTCCACCTCGACCTAGCCCCAGACACGGCGGCGCTGGTGACGACCGAGCCGACCCCCAAGCGGGCCCCGCGCACCCTCGTCGCCGCGATCGACGGCCGCCATGCCGCGATCGACACCCTGCGCGGCCGGCTCGGCAAGGCGGTGCGGCCGCTCGTCATCGCCGGCTTCGACACGGTGCGGGCGGGCGGGCCGAACGGCAGCGTCGCCCGCAACGGCGACACCCGCGGCGTGCTCGCGCGCCTCGCCGCCCGCGGCGTGCCGGTGATCACCACCTACAAGGCGAAGGGCGCCGTCGACGAGCGACTGCCCCGCGCGCTCGGCGCCGCCGGGCTGTCGCCGCTCGCCGACGGCGTGCTGAAACCGCTGGCAGCAGGCGCCGACCTCGTGCTCCTCGTCGGCTACGACCCGATCGAGATGCGGCCCGGCTGGCTCGACCCGTTCGCCGATCCCGACGTCGTGGTGGAGCTCACCCGCCACGCCGTCGACCACGGCATGCATCTCGCCGGCACGACGATCCTCGCCGATCCGCTGGAGGTGCTGGCAGCGGTAGAGAAGGGCCTGTCCGAGCACCGCTTCTGGCCGGGCGGCGAGCCGGCGGCGGCGAAGGCCGAACTCGCCCGCCGGTTCGCGCCGCCGTCGCCGTGGGGACCGCACGCCATTGTCGACGGCCTCGCCGCGGTGCTGCCCGACGACGCGGTGGTGACGGTCGACAGCGGCGCCCACCGCATCCTGTTCTCGCAGCGATTTCCGGCGCGGCGGCCGCTGTCGGTGCTGCAGTCGTCGGGCTGGTGTACGATGGGCTCGGCGATCCCGCTCGCCATCGGGGCGAAGCTCGCCGCACCGCGCCAGCCGGTGGTGGCGCTCCTCGGCGACGGCGGCCTGGAGATGACGCTCGGCGAACTCGCGACGCTGCGGGATGCGGGGCTGCCGGTCGTCGTGGTGGTGCTGCAGGACGAGAGCCTCGCGCTCATCGAGCTGAAGCAGGCGAAGGCCGGGCTGGCACTGGCCGGCGTGCGGCTCGGGGCGACGCGGTTCGAGGCGGTGGCGGAGGCCTTCGGCGGCACCGGCGTGCGCGTCCGCGATGCGGCCGCGTTCGCGGCGGCGGTACGGGCGGGGCTGGCGCGCGAGGCCTTCACCGTCATCGTGTGCGAGATCGAGGCGAGCGACTATGTCGACCGGATCTGAGGCTCCCGCGCACGGCTCAGGTGGCCATCAACCGCCGGCGCACGGGGCGACCGCACACGTCTTGCCGGCCCGCCGGCCGCGCGATCCGCGGCTCGACTTCTTCCGCGGCGCCGGCATGTTCATCATCCTGATCGCCCACGTGCCGTGGAACGGCTGGGCGCAGTGGATCCCGGCCCGCTTCGGCTTCTCCGACGCCACCGAGATCTTCGTGTTCTGCTCCGGCATGGCCTCGGCGATCGCCTTCGGCGGCGCCTTCGACCGCGCCGGCTGGTTCGTCGGGGCGGCGCGGGTGCTCTACCGGGTCTGGCAGATCTACTGGGCGCACCTCTGCCTGACGCTGCTGCTGATCACCGTGCTGGTCGTCGTCGACGCCCGCACCGGCGACGACGCCTACCTGACGGCTCTCAACCTGCAGCGCTTCTTCGACGACCCGAAGACGGCGCTGGTGGGGCTGTTCACCCTCACCTACGTGCCGAACTACTTCGACATCCTGCCGATGTATCTCGGCATCCTGGCGCTGCTGCCGGCGATGATGATCGCCGAGCGCGCCGGGCCGCTGTGGCCGATCGCGCTGTCGGTGGCGATCTGGCTGGTGGCGTGGCTGCGCCTCGCCGACCTGCCGGCCGACCCGTGGACCGACCGCACCTGGTACTTCAACCCGTTCGCCTGGCAGCTCGTCTTCTTCCTCGGCTTCGGCTTCCAGCGCGGCTGGCTGCCGGTACCGGCCTTCGACCGGCGGCTGCTGATGCTGGCCTTGGCCGTTGTCGTGATCACTGTGCCCTTTGCCTGGCACCGGCTGCACTTCTACGTGCCGGAGCTCAAGACGGCGAACGAGGCGCTGTTCCTGCTGCTCGACAAGACGCATGTGGGCGTGCTGCGGGTCGTCCACTTCGTGGCGCTCGCCTATCTCGCCATGCTCGCCGCCGGTGAGGGCGGCCGGCGGCTCGCCGCCCTCGGGCGGCTATCGACGATCTCGCAGCTCGTCGGTCGGCAGGCGCTGCCGGTGTTCATGACCGGCATCATCCTGGCGCAGCTCCTCGGCGTCTTCCTCGACATCGCCGGGCGCGACCTCCTCACCTACGCGATCGCCAACCTCGCCGGCTTCGCCGTGCTGATCGCCACGGCGGCGATCGCCGAGTGGTTCAAGAACCCGCCGTGGGCCCGGCGGGCGCCTGCACCCTCGCGGATGGCGGCGCCGGCGTCCGCCGGACATCCCGCGCCGACCGCATCGGCGGCGCCGGCGGTGCCGGCCACCCCGGCGCGGGGGTGAGGATGCCCGGCCTCCGCCGGAGCCTCGCCGCGGTGGCGCTCGGGCTCCTTGTCACTGCGCCGGCGGTGGCCGGTGGGCACGTCGAGACCGGCGTCGCCTTCGACAGCCCGGCGCTCGGCCACGCCATCCCGGCCGCTGTCTACCTGCCGGAGGGAGCCGGCGAGCCAGACGGACCGCGGCTGCCGGTGCTATACCTATTCCACGGCCTCGGGGGACGAGAGAGCGACTGGGTCGGCGCCGGCGACATCGCCGCGACGCTCGACCGTGAGTTCGCCGCCGGGCGGGTGCGGCCGATGATCGTCGTGATGCCGATGGCGGGCGACAGCTGGTACGTCGACGACCCGGCGGGGGAGAGCCGCATGGCGACGGCGTTCACCACCGACCTCGTCGCCGCCGTCGATGCGCGCTATCCGACCGCCGCCTGCCGGGCGGCACGCGCGACCGGCGGGCTGTCGATGGGGGGCTATGGCGCCCTCCTCTACGCCTTCGACCGGCCCGACCTCTACGCCGCGGCGATCAGCCTGTCGGGCTCGATCTTCTCGCCGATCCCCGAGGGCGCGCCGATGCGGCCCGGCCCGCCAGTGACGGTGTTCGGCGCCGCCTTCGGCGAGCCCTTCGACCGCGAGCGCTTCAACGCCTGGACGCTGTTTCCGAAGGTTCCGACCGTGGCCGCCGCCGCGACGCCGCCGGCGGTCTTCCTCACCGCCGGCGACGACGACTTCCTGTCACTCGTCGATGGCACGGTGCGGCTTCACCTCGCGCTGAAGCGGGCGGGCATGGACAGCGAGTTGCGGGTCTTCGACGGGCGCCACGACTGGGCGAACTGGAAGGCGGCGATCGTGCCGGCGCTCGGCTGGCTGTCGGCTCGCCTCGACCCGTCCTGCGCTGCGGAGGCGGGGAAATGACCGTCGCCGCCGCTCTCGTGACGCTCGCGCAGGCCTGGGGCGTCGTCGGGCTGGCGGTGGCGGCGGTGTTCCTGCTGTGGGGGATCGACCGCATCGACCCGGCGGCGCACGGCGCCGTCGCCTTCCGGCCGCTGCTGGTGCCGGGGATCGTGCTCCTGTGGCCGCTGGTGCTGTGGCGCTGGCGGGCGCTGGCACGGGCGCCGGAGACGGCCGGCCGCTTCGACCGGCCGGCGCCGGCGCGCGTCCACCGGCGGATCTGGACGGTGCTCGCCGTGGTGCTGCCGGCGATCCTCATGGTCGCGGCGGCGATCCACCAGGAGGGACCGCGCGATACGGCGGCCGTGCGGATCGCACCGCCGCCCGGCAAAGCGGCAGCGGGGGCATTGCCATGAGCGCCGGCTACCGCCCCGTCGGCTGGAACCGGTCGAAGCTCGTCTACGACGCCGGGATCGTGGCGGCGGTGGTGATCTACGTCACCCTCTACCTGCAGCTTGCCCCGGCCTTCCAGGGCGTGACGCTGCCGGTCGACGACGCGGTGGCGCGGATGCAGGCCTTCGGCACCTGCGCCTTCCTGATGCTGACGGTGGCGCTGTCGATCGGCCCGCTCGCCCGCCTCGACCGGCGCTTCCTGCCGCTCCTCTACAACCGCCGCCATCTCGGCGTGGCCACCGCGGTGGTGGCGGCGATCCATGCGAGCCATGTGCTCGGCTGGTACTACGCCTTCTCGCCGACCGACCCCTATGTCGCGCTGCTGTCGGCCAACACCAGCTACGCGCAGTTGCTCGGCTTCCCGTTCGAGTCGCTGGGGATCGCGGCGCTTCTGATCCTCGCGGTACTGGCGGCGACGAGCCACGACTTCTGGCTCGCCTTCCTGACGCCGCCGGTCTGGAAGGCCCTCCACTTCGGCATCTATGCCGCCTACGCGCTGGTCGTCGCCCACATCGGCCTCGGCGCGCTGCAGGGCGGGGACGGGCCGCTGATGGGCATCGTCGCGGCGCTCAGCGTGGCGGCGGTGGTCGGTCTGCACCTCGCGGCGGCCGCGAAGGGGCGGCGAACGATCGACACAGAGGCGACGACGGCCGCGACGGCGGGGTGGGTGGAGGTCGCCGGTGCCGACGGGCTCGCCTCCGGCCGCGCGATCACCGTGCGCTTCGCCGACGGCACGGCGGCGGCGGTGTTTCGCGACGGCGACCGTCTCGCCGCCGTCTCCAACGTCTGCGCCCACCAGAACGGCCCGCTCGGCGAGGGCCGCATCGTCGACGGCTGCGTCACCTGCCCGTGGCACGGCTACCAGTATCGACTGCTGGACGGCCGCGCGCCGCCGCCCTTCACCGAGCGCATCGCCACCTACGAGCTCCGTCGCGACGGCGATCGGGTGCTGATCGACCCGCGCCCGAACCCGCCGGGAACGCCGACGCAGGGCATCGCGGCGAAGGGCGCCGACGTCGTCGAGGCACCCGCGCTCGGGGAGGCGCCGGCATGAGCGCCACCGAGCCCACCAACGAACCGACCCGCGAGGCGCCGTTCTTCATCGGCTGGGCGAGCCTGCCGGCGGGGCTGGCGGTGCCGCTCACCTTCGTCGCCGCCGCGCTCGTTGCCGTCTTCGCGACCCTGGCGCTAGGCCTCGGCGCGAGCACCGGTGACCCGGGCTCAGGCGGCTTCGACTGGGCCGCCGGCCGCCTTGAGATGGCGGGCGTCGTGCAGGCCCGACCCTATCCGATCCTTAGGCTGCCGCCGAGCGAGGCGCACCCGCGCGGCCATGCTGTGATGCTCGCCGGCGTCGGCAAGGTCGGCGCGCAGGCCCCGGCAGCGCCACTCGACGGCAAGGCGGCAACGGCGGCCGGGTTCCTGATCAAGCGAGGCGACCTCGACATGCTGCAGCTCGACGGGCCGGAGGGCCTCGTCGCGGCAGAGGCACCGGCTGTAGCGGTTCCGACCGTCACCCTGCCGCCGGCGACGCCGCTCGGGCGCTACCGCCTCACCGGCGAACTCTGCGACGGCAAGTGCTACGCTGGCGCCATGCGGCCGGGCACCGGCCTCGCCCACAAGGCCTGCGCCAACCTCTGCCTCGCCGGCGGCCTGCCGCTGGTGTTCGTCTCGACCGGGCCGGTGGAGGGCCAGATGTTCTTCCTCGTCGGCGACGCCGCCGGCGGCGAGCCGGCCGCGGAGGACTACCGCGACCTCGTCGCCCGCCTGGTCGAGATCGAGGCCGACGTCGAAAAGGTCGACGACCTGCTCGTGCTGAAGACCGACCTCCGCCGGGCGAGGCTGCTGCCGTGAGCGCGCGCAATCAGGCCGTCACGGCGGCGGTGACGGTCGCGGTGGCGGCGGGCGCCTGGCTCGTCTGGGAGACCGCCCCTCGGCTCGCCATCGGCCCGGTCCTCGGCGACCTCGCCCCCTTGCTGGCTGCCGTCGCCGTCCTTGTCTTCCTCGCCGTCGCCGACGCGGTGCTGCTCAGGTTCGCCCGGCGCCGGCACCCACCCTGAGACCGTCCGCGTCCGCCTCGCGTTCCCGTCCCTCGCAAGCCATTCTGCGCGCCCGGCGTCGGCCGGCGCCTCCCCGGGAGAAGTCTCGATGTCCACCCCCTCCGTCGTCATCGTCACCGGCGCCGCCGGCAATGCCGGCTCGGCCGCCGCCCGCCTCCTCGCGTCGCGCGGCGTCACCGTCGTCGCCGTCGACCGCGCGGTCGAGCCGCTGCAGGCGCTCGGCGGCGGCCTCGCCGGCAGCGGCCACATCGACGCGGCCGGCGTCGACCTCCCCGACGCGCGCGCCTGCGCCGCGATGGCCGGGCGGGTCCTTGCGAGCGCCGGCCGCATCGACGGCCTCGTCCACACCGTCGGCACCTTCCGCGCGGCCCCCCTCGCCGACACCGACGACGGGCTGTGGGACCTGATGATGACGGTGAACCTGAAGACGACGCTCAACATGGCGCGCGCCGTCGTGCCGGCGATGCGCAAGGCCGGCCGTGGCGCGATCGTCTCGATCGCGGCGGGAGCGGCGCTCAGGGCGCCGTCGGGGCTGTCGGCCTACGCCGCCTCTAAGAGCGCCGTCATCCGCCTGACCGAAAGCCTCGCCGACGAGCTGAAGGTCGACGGCATCACTGTCAACACCGTCATGCCGTCGACCATCGACACCCCGCAGAACCGCGCCGCCATGCCGGACGCCGACACCTCGAAGTGGGTGACGCCGGACCAGGTGGCCGAGGTGATGGCCTTCCTCGTCTCGCCGGGGGCGAGCGGCGTCACCGGCGCCGCCGTGCCGATCACCGGCCGAGGTTGAGGCTCAGGCCGACCTGCGGAAGAGCATGTCCTTCGCCGCGATCAGGCCGCCGCCGGAGATCAGCACACAGGCGAGCGCGACGATCCACGTGAAGTCGCCGTGGCCGAAGGCGACGAGGAGCAGCGTCGAGAGCAGCGGCGCCGCGTAGGAGGCGGCGCCGAGCACCTGGATGTCGCCGCGCTTGACGCCGATGTCCCAGACGAAGAAGGCGAGCCCGACCGGGAACAGCCCGAGCAGCCCGACCGCCGCCCACTCGCCGGCCCCGGCCGGCCAGATCGTCTCTTCCAGCGCCAGGTGGCAGGCGACCGACAGCGCCACGGTGGCGAGGCAGAAGCCGACGACGGCGTCCGACGGCACCTTCGGCAGCCGTCGCGAGGCGAGCGAATAGATCGCCCAGACGAAGGCGGCGATGAAGGCTGCGCCGTAGCCGAGCGCATAGCGCGGATCGAAGGCGACGGCGCCACCCTTCGTCACGATCAGCGCCGCCCCGGCGAGGCCGGCCAGCGCGCCGACGACGTGGTGCCAGCGGAGCTTTTCCCCCGGCAAGAGGCCGGAGAGCAGCACGATCAGGAGCGGCCAGAGGTAGCAGATCAGGCCCGCGTCGACCGGCGGCGCGGCCTTGAGCGCCGTGAAGTAGAAGAAGTGGTAGCCGAACAGCCCGCCGATGCCGACCACCCAGACGATCGCCGGCTGGCGCAGCACCGCGATCGAGCGGTCGCGGACGAGCAGGATCGCAAGGCCGACGAGGCCGGAGATGCCGAAGCACAGCGCGTTCATCAAAAACGGCGGCACGGCGCCCGAACCGGCGGTGAGCAGCCCGAGGGTCGACCACATGGCGACGGCGGCGAGGCCGACGAGGGTGAAGCGGCGGCGATCCATGCGGGAGGCTCCGGCGGGAGCGGCCGGGGTAGCGGATGCACGCGCGGCGGGCAAGGGTGGGCAGGCAAGAGGTCGATGGAACGTCCCTCCCCTGCCAGGGGGAGGGACAGACCGCGAAGCGGTCAGGGTGGGGCCCGTAAGTCGGGAATGCGACGCCAGTGGAGGTCGTGGTCTTGATTGACAGGCCCCACCCTGCCGGCTCCGCCGGCTGTCCCTCCCACCCAAGTCGGCATGCCGACTTGGGCAATTCAAGTGGCCAAAGCGGGCAAGCCCGCTTCGGCGGCAGGGGAGGGACGCGTCGCGCTCGTCGCCTCCTCGCGGCCTCTCGCCTACCCCCTCCCCTGCCGCGGCGTCGGGCGCCAGTCGGGCGGGGCGAGCTCGAAGCCCTTGAACTCGAAACCCGGCGACACCGTGCAGCCGACCAGCGTCCAGTGGCCGAGCGACTCGGCCGTCTGCCAGGCGTTCGCCGGAACCACCACCTGCGGGCGCTGGCCAGCGGCGAGATCGTTGCCGAGGCGGTGACTTTCGGCGTCGTGGCCGTTCTCCGAGATCGTCAGGGCGAGCGGCGCGCCGGCGTACCAGTGCCAGATCTCGGTGGCGTCGCAGCGGTGCCAGGCGGAGACGTCGCCGGCGCCGAGCAGGTAGTAGATCGCCGTGCCGTGCGAGCGGCCGCCCGCGGGCTCGGGATCACGGAAGGTCTCGACGAAGAAGCCGCCCTCCGGGTGGGGCTTCATGTCGAGCAGGCGGACGATGTCCTTGACCGACAGGTCGGGTGCGGTGAAGTCGGCGCCGGTGGGCATGGTACGGCTCATCGGAAGTGGTCCTTGCGGGTGCGCAGTTCGGCGAAGACGCGGGCGGGCTCGGCGCCGCCGAGGCCGACGGCGGCGGCAAGCGCGGGATCGTCGGCGCGCAGGAACGGGTTCGCCGCGCACTCGCTCGCCATGTCGGTCGGCAACGTCGTCCGGCCCTCGGCCCGGGCGGCGTCGACGGCCTTCGCACGCGCCTGCAGGGCGGCGTTGCGCGGGTCGACGGAGAGCGCGAAGCGGGCGTTCGCCTGGGTGTATTCGTGGCCGCAATAGACCGTGGTCGCGGCCGGCAGGCGCTGGCGGAGCTTCAGGAGCGAGGCCCACATCTGGTCGAGCCGGCCCTCGATGACGCGGCCGCAGCCGAGCGAGAACAGCGTGTCGCCAGTGAACGCGATGCCGGCGTCGGGGAGGTAGTAGGACACCTGCCCCAGCGTATGGCCCGGCGTCGAGATCGCCTCGATGCGGATGCCGCCAACGTCGAACTTCTCGCCATCCGCGACCTCGCGGTCGAGGCCGGGGATGCGCGCGGCCTCCGCCGCCGGGCCGATCACCGTGGCGCCGGTGGCCGCCTTCACCGCCGGGATGCCCTGGACGTGGTCGGCGTGGTGGTGGGTGACGAGGATGTGGGTGAGGGTCCACCCGGTCTCGGCGAGCGCCGCCATCGCCGCGTCGGCGTCGGGCACGTCGACGACGAGCGTCGTGGCGCTGTCGGGGTGGTGGACAAGCACCAGGTAGTTGTCGCCGAGGCAGGGAACCTGCCGGACCTCGAAGGACGTCATCGCGTTCTCCCGCGGTTCTGCGTGGCAGAGAAGCCCGTCGGCGCCGCCGCCGCAACCCCCGTCGGATGGGGACGTCGCTCAGCCCGTCAGGTCGGCGGCTCGACCTCGCGCTCCGGCCGCGGCAGGCCGAGGCGGCGCTCGCGCCAGATGATCATCAGCCCCGAGCCGATGATGATCGCCATGCCGACGAGCACCAGCGGCGCCGGCACCTCGTCGAAGACGACGAGGCCGGCGATCAGCGTCCACACCATCGTCGCATATTCGAACGGGGCGATGACGGAGGCGTCGGCGTAGCCGTAGGACTGCGTCATGAACAGCTGCGCGACGCCACCGACGAGGCCGATGGAGACGAGCAAAACGGCGTCCATGGGGGTCGGCATCACCCAGCCGAACGGCAGCGTGGCGAGGCCAACGAGGCTCGAGACGAGGGTGAAGTAGAGCACGATGGTGCGGGTCGCCTCGGTCTTCGTCAGGCTGCGCACGGCGATCATGGCGAGCGCCACGAAGAAGGCGGCAGCGACGGCGCAGGCGACGCCGATCAAGGCCCGCGAGCCGCCGACGGCGGGCTCGAGCGTCAGATGCGGCCACAGCACGACGACGACGCCGGCGAGGCCGACGACGACGGCGAACCAGCGGTAGGCCCGCACCGTCTCGCCGAGCAGCACGACAGCGAGCGCGGTGGTGATCAGCGGCGCGGCATAACTCAGCGCGGTCGCGTCGGCGATCGGCAGGCGGGCGATCGCCTCGAAGGAGAGGATCATCGCGACGACGCCGGCCGAGGCCCGCCAGACGTGGCCGAACGGGTGGCGGGTGCGGAAGACGCCGAGCCCGTCGCGGGCGGCGATGATGGCGATGGCGACCGGGATCAGCGCGAAGAAGTTGCGGGCGAAGACGATCTCGCCGGTCGGCACGCGCTCGGCGACGACCTTGATGAGGCCGATCATCACCGCGAACAGCAGCGTCGAGACGAGCTTGAAGCCGATGCCGACCAGCGGCCGGTCACGGCGTCCGGCGGGATGCGGCGGGGAGGAACGGGCGGGGGCGGACATCGCGAGCTTTCGCCGGCGGCGGCCGGACGGACGGTGCCGCGTCGAGTGGAGGTGCGGCGGGCGCGCCTTCAAGAGCATGGGCGGCGGGCGGGAGCAAGACGCCCGGCCGGAGCAAGTCACGTGCGGCGCCGCGACCCGATCTCGGCGGTGGCCTCAGGCGGCGGCCCCCGGGCGACGGCGCAGCAGCACGAGGCCGCCGGCGACGATGCAGGCGGCACCCAGCACGATCGGCAGGCCCGGCACCTCGCCGAAGGCGAGGTAGCCGATGATCGCGCCGCCGATGAGCTCCAGATAGACGAGCGGCGCGAGCGTGGTGGCGTCGGCGCGGCGGAAGGCGAGGATCACCAGGAAGTGGCAGGCGGCCGAGGACAGGCCGAGCAGGCCGTAAAGCGCGAGCAATCCGGGGAGGACAGTGTCGCCGCCCGCCGGCATCGGCCATGTGAGGATCGCCTGCGGCGTCATCAGCACGGTGCCGACGACGCACTGGAAGAGCAGCGTCGGGACGGGATCGCTGGTCATCGCGGCCCGGCGGGTGGCGACGAGGTAGCACGCGTAGAAGACGCCGGCGCCGAAGGCGAAGATGACGCCGGGCTCGAGCGCGCTGCCCGGGCGCAGGATGACGAGCGAGCCGGCGAAGCCGAGCGCCAGCGACAGCCCCTTGCGCCCCGTCATCGTCTCACCGAGGAGCGCCACCGACAGGGCGGCGGCAATGATCGGGCCGACGAAATAGGCGCTGAAGGTGGTGGCGAGCGGCACCCGCACCATCGACAGGTAGAACAGCGTCATGGCGATCACGAGAAAGGCGGTGCGCAGGAAGTGCGAGCCGAGCCGTTCGCGCGGGAACAGCCGCCAGCCGTGCATCGCGAGCGCGAACGGCAGCACCACCAGCGAGGCCACCGCATAGCGCGCCCACGCGACGAAATAGGGCGACGCCTCCAGCGCCAGGTGCTTCGCCAGCCCGTCGACGAGCGGGAAGGACAGCATCGCCGTCGCCATCAGGGCCAGGCCGGCGGTGGGCGAGGGCGGAGCGGCAGGGATGCCGGCAGAGGGGCGAGCGGGCGCGGTCATGGCATCCGTGGTGGCGGGGTCAGGGCCGGCGGGCGCCGGCGACCCTTCTTGTTCCACCGGGGAACCGGCGGCCGGATGGCATGGACCACATCCGGGCGCCGTCGCCAAGCAGGCGACGGCAGCGCCGGACGCCGCAGGGCAACGACGGACGACCGGCGTGCCGGGACCGCGGCCTTGGAACGGGACGGCAGCCTTGGAAAACGTCATCGGCACGGCGCCGCAAGCCTGCTAAGGTGGTGGCGACAACGAGGGGGATCGCCCATGCGCGTGCCTGCCATCCGGACCATCTTCGCCACGCTGCTGCTCGCGACCCTGCCGGTGTTCGCGACCGCGGCCCTCGCCGCCGGACCGACGCCGGCGGAGATCGCGGCTTCCGCGAGCGTGCCGACCACGGCGGCCTTCGTCGCCACCGCGCCCGCCGCCAACGCCTTCGAGATCGCCTCGAGCCGGCTCGCGCTCGAGAAGTCGACGAACCCGACGGTGCGCGCCTTCGCAGAGAGGATGATCACCGACCACACCAAGATCGGCGAGCATTTCGTCGCCGCCTTCGGCAAGGCGAACACCGGCCTGACGCCGCCGGACGGCCTCGGGCCGGAGCTCGGCGCCATCATGGACAAGCTGCAAGGCGAGAGCGGCGCGGCGTTCGACAAGGACTACATCGTTGCCCAGACGAAGGGCCACCAGGCGGCCGTCGGACTGTTCGCCGGCTACGCCAAGGGCGGCGACAACGCCGTGCTGAAGGCGTTCGCCAGCGAGACGCTGCCGATCATCGAGATGCACCTCGAGATGTGCTACGCGCTCGGATCGTGAGCGGGGCAGTGACGGGTGACTGTCGACGCGCCGGTAGCGGCGCTTTGCCGGCGGTCAGCCGCTGACCATCTCGCCTGCCAGCCTGAGGTCGTCGACGAAGGCGGCGTATTCCGCCGCCTTCGCCGCAGCGTCGGGCAAGCGCAAAAGATGGGACGGGTGGACGGTGACGAGGACCGCCGTGCCGTTGGGGCCCTCGATGACGCGGCCGCGGCTCTGGCCGACCGGCACGGGGCGGCCGAGGACGGAGAGCGCCGCCGTCGCGCCCATCGCCAGGATCAGGCGGGGGCGGACGAGCGCGATCTCGCGCTTCAGCCAGGGCTGGCAGGCGCGGACCTCGCCGGTCGCCGGCTTCTGGTGGATGCGCCGCTTGCCGCGCGGCACGAACTTGAAGTGCTTGACGGCATTCGTCACGTAGAGGCCGTCGCGGTCGACGCCGGCCTCCTCCAGGGCGCGGTCGAAGAGCTGGCCGGCGGGTCCGACGAAGGGGCGGCCGGCGATGTCCTCCTGGTCGCCCGGCTGCTCGCCGACCACCATCAGCGCCGCCTGCGCCCTGCCCTCGCCGAACACCGTCTGCGTCGCCGGCTCCCACAAGGGGCAGGCGCGGCAGCCGGCCGCCTCGGCTGCCAGCGCATACAGCGTGCCTGCCTCGGCCGGGACGGCGGCCGCGGCCGCGTGTGGGCGGTGCGGCCGCGGATTGGGGGCGCTCGGGCCGGTCTCGACCATCGCCTCGCTGCGGCGCTGCGCGGCGGCGATCAGGGGCCGGATGAGCGGCGCCTCCGGCAGGTTCCGCCAGTATTTCTCCGGCATCTCGGCGCGCATGGCGCCGACCTTCAGGCGGGCGGGGTTGAAGATGCTGGAATAGTAGCCGCGCCAGAGCGCCTCCAGCGCGTCATCGGTCGGCGCGTCGGCGCGGCGGCTGCCGGGGCCGAAGGCGAGGCCCTCACCGTCCCAGTGGACGGCGGCGTCGGGCATCAGGATCGACCAGCGCATCGAGGCGAAGCGGCGCATGAAGAAGGGCGCGTTGGCGGCGACGATGCGGTGGTCGGGCTCGAACCAGGCGACGAACCACGGCTCGCCGGAAAGCTCCGAGCGGCGGAAGCGCACGAAGGCGCGCATCTTGTGAACATCGCGGCGCACCGCCTTCGCCATCGCCTCGAGCTCGGCCACGTCCGGATCGACGGCGACGCGCATCAGCTGCGGCTCGGCGCGCAGCCGCCAGACGAGGCGGTAGAGGCGGGCGAAGCGCTCGGGGTCGCGGTGCAGCACGACGGTCTCGGCGAGCGTCAGGAAGCCGCGCGGCACAGCGAGCGGGGCGGCCGGCACCGGCGGTGGCAGCGGCTCGGCGGCGCCGGCGAAGAGGTCCGGCGCCTCTCCGCCCTTGACGCTGAAGCTCACCCGCTCCGGCGGCACGGCGCGGGCGAGGAGGTCGCGGGCGACCGCACGGAAGCCCGCGAAGTCGGTCTCGCCCGGCAGCACGACGGCGTGCATCAGCTTCTCCCGGGTCCGTTTCGGCTCAGAACGGCAGCGCGAGCTGGCGCGGCGGCGCCAGGCGCTGCCGGAGGTCGATCCGGTCGATCAGTCCGCCGGGGCTGTGGTCGGGCAGCACCAGGAAGGGCAGCGCCTTCGCCAAGGGCACGCGCAGGCGGCCGAGGTCGGCGGTGCGGATCGCCCGCACGCGCCGGGCCGACAGCAGCCGCTCCACCGCCTTCTTGCCGAGACCAGGCACGCGCAGCAGCTCCTCCCGGCTCGCCTTGTTGACGTCGAGCGGGAAGCGCTCGCGGTGGCGCAGCGCCCAGGCGAGCTTCGGGTCGATGTCGAGGGCGAGGTTGCCCTCCTCCCCCTCGACGATCTCTTCCACGTCGAAGCCGTAGAAGCGCATCAGCCAGTCCGCCTGGTAGAGCCGGTGCTCGCGCACCAGCGGCGGCGCCACCGGCGGCAGGCGGCGGCTCGCATCGGGGATCGGGCTGAAGGCGGAATAGTAGACGCGCCGCAAGCGGTAGGAGCCGTAGAGGCCGGCGCTGGTGGCGAGGATCTGGCGATCGTCGGTGGCGTCGGCCCCGACGATCATCTGGGTGCTCTGGCCGCCCGGCGCGAACGCCGGCGCCTTGCTATCCTCCTTGGCGGCGTCGATGTGGCCGCGCATGCGCCCCATCGAGCGGCGGATGGCGCGGGCGTCCTTCTCCGGGGCGAGCGCGGTCAGCCCCGCCTCGGTCGGCAGTTCGATGTTGATCGACAGCCGGTCGGCATAGCGGCCGGCCTCGGCGAGGAGGTCACCGCTCGCGTCGGGGATCGTCTTCAGGTGGATGTAGCCGCGGAAGTCATGCTCCTCGCGCAGCGTGCGGGCGACGCGCACCACCTCACTCATCGTGTAGTCCGGCGAGCGGATGATGCCGGACGACAGGAACAGCCCCTCGATGTAGTTGCGCCGGTAGAAGTCGATGGTGAGTTCGACCACCTCCTCCACCGTGAAGCGGGCGCGCGGCACGTTCGAGGACGAGCGGTTGACGCAATAGAGGCAGTCGAAGGCGCAGGCGTTGGTGAGCAGGATCTTCAGGAGCGAGATGCAGCGCCCGTCCGGCGCGTAGGAGTGGCAGATGGCGCCCTCGGTGGAGCCGATGCCGCGGCCGCCGATGGAATCGCGCTTCGTGGTTCCCCCGGAGGCGCAGGAGGCGTCGTACTTGGCGGCGTCGGCGAGGATGGCGAGCTTGCGGGCGAGGTCCATGGCCCGAGTGTTGTTCATTCTTTGTTCTGGGGCAAGGATGGTGGACGGTCAAAGACGGCAAGGCAGTTGTTCCAAAGGAGCGTGACGGGGCCGTGCCGGAGGCGGATCCCGTCTCGACCGTTGACCGGGCAGGGCGCGCAGCGGGTCCTCGATCCCCGGTCTTGATCGCCGGGGGCAGGCATTCGCTTCCGCGAACGCGGCCAACACGGCCTGCAAGAACGAGAAAGGCGCGGCGCGGGCGGCGAAAAAGCCGTCCGTGCCGCGCCTTCGGCGGGAAGGGACTGAGCCCCCTCTCCCGCGCGGGTCGCCGCCGGGGGGGGCGGCGACCTCGTCTCTGCCTGGCCGTGAACGGCCGGGAACTGGCCGGTCTGGTCCGGGCCTCAGGCGGCACGGAACTGGCCGGTCTGGTCCGGGCCTCAGGCGGCGCGGACGTGCTCGACGAACTTGCGCACTTCGCCGCGCAGCGTCTCCGACTGGCGGGCGAGCTCGCTCGCCGACGACAGCACCTGCGTCGCCGCCGACGACGACACTTCCGCCGCCTGCAGCACCGCCGCGATGTTGGTGGTCACCTCGTTGGTGCCCATCGCCGCCTGCTGCACGTTGCGGGCCACCGCCGCCGTCGTCGCACCCTGCTCCTCGACCGCCGCGACGATCGCCGCGGCGATGCCGTTGATGTCGCCGATGGTGCGGCCGACGTTGGAGATCGCCATCACCGCGTCCTCGGTCGAGCCCTGCATGCCGCCGATTTGGGCGGAGATCTCGGCCGTCGCCTTGGAGGTCTGCTCGGCGAGGCTCTTCACCTCCTGGGCCACCACCGCGAAGCCCTTGCCGGCTTCACCGGCACGAGCCGACTCGATCGTCGCGTTGAGCGCCAGCAGGTTGGTCTGGGCGGCGATGTCGCCGATCAGCCCGACGATGGCGCCGATCTTGTCGGCGTCGGCGCGCAGGCTGGTCATGCGGGTGTTGGTCTCGCCCGCCTCGCCGACGGCGCGGGAGGCGACCGTCGTCGACTGGTTGACCTGCTGGCCGATCTCGCTCGCCGAGGCGGCGAGCTCTTCCACCGCCGCCGCCACCGTCTGCACGTTGGTCGCCGCCTCTTCCGCCGCCGCGGCGACGGCGGCCGCCTGGGCGGCCGTCTCCTCGGAGGTCGCCGTCAGGCTCTGGGCGGCCGCCTGCAGCTCGGTCGCGGCCGACGACACCATCTCGACGATCTTGCCGACCGCCGCCTCGAACTGCTCGGCGAGCGCCAGCATGTCGGCCTTGCGCTTCGCCGCCGCCTCGACCTCGAGACGCGCCGTCTCCTCGCGCAGACGCTTCGCCTCGGCGAGGCCGTCGCGGAACACGCCGAGCACCTTCGCCTGCTCGCCGAGCTCGTCGCCACGCGTGGCGGACGGGATCTTCGTGGCGAGTTCGCCGCGGCCGATCAGTTCCATCGCCCGCGTCATTGCCGACAGCGGCCGGGCGATGCCGAAGATCGAGTAGACGGCCGAGGCGACCAGCACGGCGATCAGCAGGCCGACCACGCTGAAGGTGATCAGGGCCCCGACTTCCTGAGCCGCGAGGGCGGCGAGTTCCGCCTCCTGGACGCGGCCCCGCGCGACATCGACCGCCTCGCGAGTCAGAGCGATGGCCTCGTTGGCGATCGGCACCGAACGCGACTTGACGAGCTCCGCGAGTTCCTCGGCGAGCGGCAGCGCCTCTTCCAGGCGGGCGACGTAGGTGTCGTAGACCCCCGCGAGTTCGCTCACCTGACGGGAAGCGGAAGCAATGCCGACGACGGCGCCCTCCAGGGCCCCGAAGGCCGCGTCACCGCGGGCGGCGGCCTCGCGGATCTGCGCCAGCAGGTCCTGATCTTGGCTTGCCGCATAGCGCCAGGAGTTCGCGCGGATGAACTGGAAGTCGTTGTCGATCCCGGCGAGAATCTCGTGGTTCCGCTCGACGTCGCTCGACGCCTCGAGGGCGCGCTCGACCGTCTCGGCGGCGTCGCCCCACTGCGCCGCGACTTCGTCGCGGGCGGCGTGGGCGACGATTTCCCGCTGGCGGAGCTCGGCCATCTCCAGCGTCGTCTTGCCGTAGCTGTCGACAAGACCGGCGATCTTCTGGAGCCGCTCCTTGTTCGCCGGCAGGGCCGCGAGGCCCTCCGCCTCGCCGAGGAGCTTGGCCGCCTCGGCCATGTCGCCGCGGACGCTCTCGGCCAACCCGTTGATCGCGGCACCGTCGATGCTGAGGCGGATGTCCTTGGTGAAGGCCTGCATGCGGCGCAGCACGACGTTCGACTGGGTCGCTAGGCGCTCAATCGAGGACTGGCCCTCGACGACCGCCTGGCTCTCCGCACGCTGGGAGCCGACCAAGAGCTGGGCGACAACGACCGCGCCTGCGAGGAGAATGCCGGCGCCAGCGGTGAGGCCGAGCTTCGCGCCGATGGTGAGACGAAACCGAGACATAGATATCCGAACCTTCGATCAGGGATGTTGCGCGAACAACACTCCTTTTCGGAGGCCGCACTGGACGCAGGCGTCCATGCGGTCATCGAAAGGGAAGCTATGCCCCGCCGGGGAGCGATACTCATCGCGCTGGCTTGCGCCGGGCTGGCGCGACAGCGCGGGCGGGGGAGGATGACGGGGTGCGACGTCCGCTGGACGACGTTGCGGTGGCGAGTTCGCCAGAGAAGCCCGAGCGCGCGGCTCAGTCGCGGGCGCGGCGGAGGGCGGCGACGTCCGCGGCGCTGACGTCCGGGGCGCGGCCGCCCCAGGTGGCGCGAAGGTAGTTGGAGAGGTCGGCGATCTCGCCGTCGGTCAGCAGGTCGGAAAAGCCCGGCATGTCCTGCAGGCGGCCGTGTGGGAAGTCGCGCCACGGGATGCCGTCAGCGAGGACCGTCAACAGGTTGACGGGCCGCGGCAAGCGCAGCTCGGCGTTCGTCGTCATCGGCGGCGCCATCGACGGCGTGCCTTCGCCCTCGATGCCGTGACAGCCGGCGCAGACGGCGACATAAAGGCGGCGGCCGTTCGCGGCCGTCTCTGGCGAGAGGTCCGCGGCGGCGACGACAGGTGCGGCGGGGGCCGGCTCGCCGGCGAGATAGGCCGCCATCGCGGCCGCGTCGTCGTCGGTCAGGTACTGCGTCGAGTGGTGGACGACGTCGTACATGGCAAAGCCCATGACGCCCTCCGGCCCCATGCCGCTGCGCATGAAGCCGGCGAGCCTGTCGGGCGCGAAGCCCAGGCGAGCGAGGCCCTCCGGTGTGATGTCGGGCGCGTCGACGCCCTCGATGACGGCGCCCTCGAGGTAGCGCGACGGCATCATGCCCATGGTGATGTCGCGCGGCGTGTGGCACTCGCCGCAGTGGCCGAGGGCGTCGACGAGATAGCGCCCGCGGTTCCACTCGGCCGACTTCTGCGCGTCCGGCGCCGGCACGTTGCCAGGGAGGTTGAGCAGGTTCCAGAACGTCATGAATTGGCGGACGTAGGGAAACGGCAGGCTGTCCTGCCGGTCGGGCACCGCCATCGGCTCGCGCGTCAGCATGTAGGCCCAGACGGCGTCGACGTCCGCTTCGCTCATCTGCCGGTAGGAGACATAGGGCATCGCCGGATAGAGATGGCGGCCGCCCTTGGCGACGCCGTCGCGCATCGCCCGGTGGAAGTCGGCCCGCGTCCACGAGCCGATGCCGTAGGTGGGGTCCGGCGAGATGTTGGTGGCGTAGAGCGTGCCGACCGGCATCTCGAACGGCCGCCCGCCGGCCCACGGCGCCCCGCCGACGGCGGTGTGGCAGGCGACACAGTCGGCGGCGGCGGCGATGTAGCGGCCCTTCGGCGCGAGTTCAGCGATCTCCTCCGGCGAAAGCGGCGTGTCGACGGCGGCGCTGACGACACTTTTCTCGAAGGCGCCGGCGAGGACGGCGAGGGCGAAGCCGCCGCCGAGCACGACGATGACGACCGCGGCGAGGACGACCCGGTGCCAGACCTTGCGGATGATCATGGGGCGGCCTCCTACCCGACCACGAGGCCGGGCGTGTCGAGGATCACCGACCGCACCGCCTCGTAGTAGCGCACATAGCCCGTGCAGCGGCAGACGTGCGGGGCGAGCGCCGCCTCGATGGTGCTCTCGACGTCGGCCCGCGCGACGGGCTCGCGCTTCAGCCGCTCGATCAGCACCGTCGCGCCGGTGACGAAGCCCGGCGTGCAATAGCCGCACTGGAACGAGAAATGCTCGATGAAGGCCTGCTGCACCAGCGACAGCGCGGTGACGTTGCCGTCGGCGTCGCGCTCGGCGTGGCCCTCGATGGTGCGGACCGACTTGCCGGCGAAGAAGTGCGCGCCGGTGATGCAGGTGCGGATCTCGCGCGGCGGCGCACCGTCGGTGTCGAGCAGCATCACCGTGCACGCCCAGCAGACGCCTTGGCCGCACGCCAGCCTCGAGCCGGTGAGGTTCAGGTATTCGTGCAGGAAGTCGACCATCATCAGGTTGTCCGGCACGTCGATCGGGCCGACCTGGCGGCCATTGACGACGAGGGACAGGGGCGTCGTCGGCAGCGTCATGCGAGCACCTCGCGGATGCGCGCCGGGGTGATCGGCGTCTCGCTGAAACGGTGGCCGATGGCGTCGGCGACCGCGTTGATGATGGCGGGCACGACCGCGATCATCACCACCTCGGCCATGCCCTTCGGCGGGTCGGTGTCGGAGAGCGGCGGCAGGATCTCCGAGGTCTGCGTCCACACCGCCACGTCGGCGGCGTGGGGCAGGCGGTAGCGGTTCCAGTTCCAGGTGCCGTCGGAGGGGCCACCCTCGTAGAGCGGCAGTTCCTCATAGAGCGCGTGGCCGATGCCCATGGCGAGGCCGCCCTGCAGCTGGCCGGAGACGAGTTGCGGCACCACCTGCCCGCCGCACTCCAGGATCGAGTGGTGATTGGTGACGCGCGTCGCGCAGGTGGCCGTGTCGACCACCACCTCGGTGATGGCGCCGACGGTGGTGTAATAGGTGACGCCGGCGTTGTTCAGCGCCGTCTCCGGATAGTCGACGGCGGTGCGCGGCAGGAAGTGGAAGCCGCCCGCCGTCATCAGCGCCTTGCGCTCGGGGGGCGCGCCCTCGCCGTACTGCACCGAGAGGGCGTCGATCGGCAGCGTCGTCGGGCCGACGCCGGGCACGTCGAAGCTCGCCGTCGCCCACTTCCAGCGGTTGAAGGTGTGGACGCTGACGCCGGTGACGAGGCCGAGGTCGTGGGCGGTGGCAGCGAGGCGGTCGAGCGGCAGCGGCTCGAGCCCGCCGCCGGCGAGCGCCCCATCGACGACGCGCACGTCGGCGAGCGTCACGGCGAGCGGGGCGAGCTGGCCGCCGGCGGGACCGCGCGACCACAGCGCCACCGCCGCCGGCCACAGCGACAGGGCGAGGAGCGCCTTCGCCGCCGTGCGGGTGGCGTGGCCGACATAGTAGACGCTGTTCGAGGCGGTCATCGCCGAGAGGTAGGACGGCGTCCAGTGCGGGTCGGCGGCGAGCCGGTCCTGCTCCGCCTGGGTGATCGCATAGGGGATCTCGTTGGAGACGAGCGGCATCTCCGGGAAGCGGGTGGCGCCATAGTCGCAGGTGTCGGGCACGCGGCCGAGCACGGCCGAGACCATCATCGCCTGGGCGGTGGTGAGGCCGGTGCCCATCTCCATGCCCTGCTGGCGCATCGTCAGCCGGCCGGCGGCGTCGAACGACAGCGTCGTGATCGCGGCCTCGGCGCCGCAGCCATAGTCCTTCTGTACCTGGGCGTAGCCGACGCCGTAGCGCTTGCCGGGGTTCGCCGCCTCGAACGCCGCCTTGGCGGCGACCCGGTCGCGCCACAGCGGATGGGCGGCGGCGCGGTCGAGGATCTCCTCGTTGCGCAGAGCCCCGCCCGGGACGGCGCCCTGGGTGTTCTTCATGCCGGAGCGGAAGAGGTTCTTGCGGCGGAGCGCGATCGGGTCGATGCCGAGCTCGGCCGCGGCGGCGTCGACCAGCACCTCGGTCGCCGTCATCGTCTGCAGCGTGCCATAGCCGCGCGTCGAGCCGGATTCGACTGCCCGCGAGGCATAGGAGGCGACCGACAGGTCGCTCTTCGGGAAATAGTAGACCGACTGCGCCGCCGAGGTGCCGACGAGCGACACCTCCGGCGAGAAGTTGCGCCGGCCGCCACCGTCGGTGCGGTACTCGCCCTTGAGGATGCGGAAGGCGCCGGTGGTGCGGTCGACGACGAGCGTCGATTTCATCCAGAACGGGTGCCGCTTCATGGCGGTGCGGAAGTGCTCGAAGCGGTCGAGCGCCAGCCGCACCGGCCGCCCCTGGCCGTAGAGCCCGGCGACGACGGCGAAGAACGGGAAGACGGAATGGTCCTTGGTGCCGTAGCCGACGGTGTAGCCGATCGAGAGATCGAACTTCGTCAGCCGGAAGCGGGACTTGTCGAACATCGCGACGGTGGAGGAGACCGTCTCGTAGGGCGACTGGGTGCCGAGCACGGCACGCAGCGTGCCCGTCACGAGGTCGTACCAGACGAGGCCGTTGTCGGCCTCCATCGCCGAGGCGTCGATCGACTGGGAAAAATGCTCGCGCCTGAGCACCAGCACGTCGTCGCCGGCGCCGGCGATCTCGCGGTCGAGTTCCGCCGCCGCCCACATCGCCCGGGCCGTGGCGTCGCCGGCCTCGTCGGCGGCCGGCCAGACGACGCGGTCGCCGTCGAAGCGGCCGTAGACGGTCGTCCCGTCGAGGGGGGAATAGACGTCGCGGTCGTCCGGCCGGTCGCCGCCGACGCGCACATAGCGGCCGGTGCCGTAGTTGGCGGGCGTGTTCGGGCCGGTGCGGGCGCCCCACCTGACGACCTCGGTGTCGAAGCGGATGCGCCGCTTGGCGGCATCGTAGCGGGAAAAGTCGTGGTAGATCAGGAGGGCCACCGGCTGGCCGAGGAAACGCGGGGTCTCGCCGGCCGGCACCAGGAAGACGTCGCCGTAGAAGCCGTTCGGCAGGCCGTCGGCGTCGTTCGGCGGCAGCACGCCGTCGCGCACGAGGTCGGCGCCCATGACGACGCGGTCCGGCAGCAGGTGGTCGGCGTCGGCCGCCGCGCCCAGCACCGATAGGTCGATGCCTTCGAAGACGTGGTCGGCGCGGTCGCCGAACACCATGAAGGCGTGGCTCTGCTCGCGCGGCCAGCCGGCCATGTCGACGGCGCGGAAGTCGCGCCCGAAGGTCTTGTCGCCGGTGACCTTGGCGACGGCGTCGTAGCGGAAGCGGGCCTTGCCGTCGGCGCCGACCCAGGGCGGCACGCGGCTCGCCGGCGTCTCCACGAGATCCGCGCGCGCCGGACCTGCGAGCATCGCGATCTTGTAGGCGACACCGGAGACCAGCCCCGCCTTCAGAAATCCGCGGCGCGACATCCCCTTCGCCATCCGCTCTCCCCCATGCCGGCGGCGCCGGTCGATGTTGTCGAACCGCTTCGATCGCCCCTTTTAGCACGCCGACGCGGATTCGAACGCCTCCAAACACCGCCGCGCGGGGATTGTTCCGGTCATTCCTTGCGGTAATAGACAGGAATCCCGACGGCGCCATTGAGTGCGAAGTTGAACTGCAGGCCAACGGCCCAGGCGTGGCGGATGCTCGCGTCCGGGTTCGGGAAGCTCGCCTGATCGGGGTTGAGGACGAGCTGGGTGAACGGCTTCACCTCGATCCCGGGCCGTAGCGAGACCGCGTAGTTCGCCTCGAAGATCGTCTCCAGGCGGTCGATGCGGCCGCGGCCGCCGTTCGCCTTGATGGTGTCGTTGGTCGCCTTGTTGACGCGCTCGTTCAGCAGGGCGAACAACGCCACCAACGACAGATCGTCGTCGGGACGGCCCGGAACGAGACCCGTTCCGGTGAGGCCGACATGCCCGTACTGCGAAATCCGACCCTGCCCGTAGACGGAGACCATCGCGCCGGCGAACAGGATGAGGTTGCGGCCTTCGTCCGGCCGCCAGACCGTCTGCTGGAACTGGCCGTAGATCGACGCGCGTCCCTCGTCGACCTTCGGCTGCCCGCCGAACAGCGGCCGCGACTTCCCCTGGCGGTTCTTCAGCGGGTCGTCGTAGGTGCTGGTGTCCCAGTACCCGCCCAGGCTGACAGCGCGGGCGTAGCGCACCTTGTCGGGGTTTTGCTCGTAGCCGACTTCCAAGGGCAGGAACACGCCGGTCGCCCCCGCCGTGCTCCAGCCGCCGTCCCACGGCCACTGGCCGTCGAAGAACTGCGACGGGTTCGCCTCGTAGGCGCCGACGCGCAGGTAGGTTTCCGCCGTCGGGAACACGGTGAGCCGCCCTCCCCAGGTCGACAGGGGGTAGAAGGCGGCGTTCGAATTGTTGCTCCAGTCATAAGGCAGCAGATCGCCGCAGATGCCGCTGACGAAGCGGCAGTAGAAGCCCGCCGTGGCGAAGTCGCGCCCCGGTGCGATGCGGCCCACCAGAAAGCGGACGCGATCGTCGAACAGCAGCTGGCTGTAGGACAGCTCCGTGAGACGGGTGACGCTCACGGGCCCCTGGTTCGCCAGGCTGTAGATGCTCGATCCGTTGAAGTTGGTGTTGCCGCGCACGCCGCCGCCGAAGCGGGTGTCGAAGGTCAGGTGGAACGCGGCGTTCTTGAAGCCGGCGATCCGGTCCATGTCGAAATCGAAGCCGTAGAGCAGCTCGTTGCCATAGAAGCTGCCGCGCTTGCGGCCGCCGGAGACGTTGCCCACCAGCGCACCCGTATAGAGCGCGCCGAAATAGACCCCCGCCGTCTCCATCCGCCGGAAGATCTCTGCGAGCCCACCCTTCGGCTCAGGCGCGGCAGAGCGATGGCCCGCAGCGTCGGTGGGCAGACGGACGGGGGACGGAGGGGCATCCGCCTGCTGGGCGGCGGCCGGTAGCGCCGAAAGGCCGGCGAGGAGGACGATGGTCCTCGACAGCCGAACGAGCCGCACGAGGCGATTCGACCGCAGCCCGCCCGAAGCACCCCGTAGGCGGTCGAATGGCCCGCCGATCATCGCCCGTTCCCCACCCGCGGTGGAAGCTTAGACGAATTCCCGGGAACTGGAATGCGGAAGCAGTCGCCTGGCCCCCGGCCTTGATCACCCGATCGCCGGTCCGCGCGGCGGCAACAGCGCCTCGAGACTGTCGAAGATGCGGTCGCGCTCCTCGGGCGTCACCGATTCGAGCTCGAGCATCGAGGCGAGCCAGAGGCCGTCCACGGCGACGGTGAACAGCGCCGCGTGGCCGGCGCTCATCCCGTCCTGCTCGAGGGAGCGGCGCATGGCGCGGCGATGCACCACCGTCGCCTCCCGGACGTGCGGATGGAGCGGCAGCGACGGCAGCACGGCGGCGGCGACGCGCGGGAAGTCGTTGCGCTCGAAGCGGGTGCGGGTGGCGGCAAGGGTCGCGTGGGCGAAGGCGCCCGGGCCGTCGTCCTCACCCGCCGCCGTCGCGATGTCCTGGTAGAAGGTCTCGAACAGGCGGTGGACGACCGCCGCCTGCAGGCTTTCGAGCGTCGGGAAGACGCGGCGCACCTCTCCCGGGTCGAGATCGGCGTGGGTCGCCGCCTCATCCAGGCTGACGGCCCGCGCCCCCGTCTCCGCCACCACGTACGCGATGGCGTCGAGCACCATCTCGCGCAGCGCCGGATCGTCCGACATCGTTCACCCCTCACCTCACCCCTGGGCAGTTGCGCCGGCGGCGCGGATCGCCGCCCACACCGCCTGCGGCGTCGCCGGCATGTCGATGTGCGTCACCCCCGCCCCGCGCCTGAGCGCGTCGGCGACGGCGTTCATCACCGCCGGCGTCGCGCCGATGGTGCCCGCCTCGCCGGCGCCCTTGATGCCCATGGCGTTCGTCGTGGAGGGTACGTTGCGCGTCTCGAAGTGGATCGACGGCACGTCGTCGGCGCGCGGCAGCGCGTAGTCGAGGAGCGAGGCGGTGATCAGCTGGCCATCCTCATCGTAGAGGGTGTTTTCCAGCAGCGCCT